>NZ_RAPV01000001.1:2731492-3034991 GCF_003610295.1 Paraburkholderia sp. BL23I1N1 | reverse complement strand
CACTTTGCGCGAGGCAGATCATGCAACGCAGCGATACGGTCTTGAAGCAGGTCATCGCAGCCTTCGAACACCAATCACACCTGAAGCTCCGCAATCATCCCATTCATATGAGCTTCGACGACGGCGCCCTGACCGTGACGGGCGAGGTGCCGGACGTCGCATCCAAGAAACGCCTTCTTCAGTTGACCCAGATGCATTGCGAGGGCACGCATCTGGTCGACCATCTGCGTGTTACCGCCAACCCGTCGGTCGGTGACGGCGAGTTGCGCGCGCGTCTTTGCGAACGGCTGGCGCAGGCGGTGGAGTTTCGCAACTGCGTGATCTGCGCACGCGTCAAGGGCCAACTCGAAGTGCTGCACGGCACCATGGACGAGGCGGGCAACGAAGGCACTGGCGTCGTCGAAGTGACGGTCGAGGACGGTGTGGTGACCTTGACGGGGCAGGTGATCAGCCTGTCTCACAGGCGCCTTGCGAGTGTGACGGCCTGGTGGGTCGGCGGCTGCCGCGACGTGGTGAACCTGTTGGAGTTGGCGCCCGCCGAAACGGACGGCGACGACGAGATTTCCGATGTCTTGCAACTCGTGCTCGAAACCGACCCGCGTGTACGCGCCGAGCAGATCACCATCAATGTGGAAAATCATAAGATCACGCTGGCAGGGTGGGTTGCGACCGACGCCGAAAGGCGGCAGGCGGAACAGGACGCCTGGTGTCTGGATGCGATCGAGGGTGTCGTCAATCAGATCCAGGTGCGGGCCTGATCAGACCGGGGACTCGTTTCGTCGTGCTTCTTTAGCCGCTTGAACGTACCCCGCCTTTGTACATGACGACCATCGCATCCACGAGCCGGGTCATGAATCATCTTTGGTCTTCCACGGAGCCCATTCGAAAGACTGAGATGCCTTCCATCGGGTCCAATGTTTCGCGCCAGGGGGCACGGTCCAGTAAGCGGATCGTGTCTTCATACCCTACGTCCCAGCGCCGCGCGATGCCGCTCGACGAAAAGTCGATATCCCTGTTCAAGTCGTCGTTATTGAATGCCGGTGCGTCGAGTTCCAGGACTTGCATCGTCGTGCCACAGCCCCAGCCGATGAGGGCCTGAACCTCCGGCGTATCGAGTTTCGCTTCGGGGATGTGCTGACTGAGTTCGCGAATCACGTGACGCAGCCGGTGAATCTGCTTCTGTCGATCGAGATGGCTTTCCGCGCGACTCGAATACTGAATATCGCGCTGCCGGCTCATGACCTGCAAGATGGATTCGGGTTCCGGGCCGCTTGACGGCCACAACTGCACCGAAAAAATCACTGAACTGCGTCGCGGCCGATCATCGAGCACGGCTTCTAGCGGCGTGTTCGAGTAGATGCCGCCGTCCCAGTACGATTCGCCTTCCAGTCGCACCGAAGGGAAGCCAGGTGGAAAAGCGGCGGATGCCATGACGTGCTCGACGTCCATCGGCGCGTCGCGATTGGTGAAATACCGCATACGTCCGCTGCAGACATTGACCGTGCCGACCGTCAATCGCGTTGTCTTGTGATTCAGGTATTCGAAATCGATCAGTGAAGAGAGGGTTTCACGCAGTGGCGCCGTCGAATAGAACGCCGCTCGCTCCGCGCCGACGCGCGCCTGAATATTCGCCCATGATCCCGGTTGCGGCGTGAAGAACGACGGCACGCCTTGCGTGACGATCGCCAGGTCGCGCGACCAGTTTGCGAGCCCTGGCAACAACCAGCTTGCCGCATCGACGCCATGACGCGCCACGCCGTTCCAGAACTGCGTTAATCGCGCCATGCGGTTTTCGGGCAGATTGCCGGCGATGATCGCGCCGTTTATCGCCCCTATCGACGTACCGATCACCCAGTCGGGTTCGACCTTGCGCTCATGCATCGCCTGATACACGCCTGCCTGGTATGCACCGAGGGCACCGCCTCCCTGAAAGACGAGCACAACCTGTCCAGGAATGTCCGATGCGGCCTCCGGCTGGCCGGCCGCGTGAGTCTTGCGTTCGCCGTGCGTCTTGTTGCCCATTGCAGGTCTCCCGGTCGAATACCGCGGTGCCGGTGATTTTGCCACGGGTGAGGGTGCTTGCGGGCAGCTTCAGCACGCTGCTGCAAGGAAGGGGACCGAGGGATCGCGTTCTACCGCCGGGGCGTGACGGACTGAACCCGATTGCGTCCCGCACGTTTCGCGTCGTAGAGCGCGGCGTCTGCTGCCTGAAGCAGTGCGTTGGGCGTGCCCGGCGTGTTCTGTTCGTTCGTCGCGCACCCGGCGCTGACGGTGACCCGACCGCCAGGTATCGGCGCCGTCAGGCCCAAATCCATGATGGCGAGCCGGGCCTGCTCGGCAATATCCAATGCCTCTTGCGATCCCGTATCGGGTAGCACCAGGGCGAACTCTTCGCCGCCGTAACGCGCGACGAAATCGCTCGACCGACGCGCTGTTCCTGCCAGCGCTTTGGCAATTGCGCTCAGGCAGGCATCGCCTCGAAGATGGCCGAACGCGTCGTTGTAATCCTTGAAATTGTCGACGTCGAACATGACGAGCGAGAGCGGCTGACCGTTGCGTGCCGCACGGTCGAATTCCCTGCGAAATTGATCGTCGAAGTAGCTACGGTTATAAATGCGCGTCAGGGCATCGCGTATGGACGTGTGCAACAGGGAAGCGTGCGCCTCGGACAACTGACGGTAGAGCACGGTCACTTCCCAGACCAGGACGCATACCAGGAAGCCAGGAGCCAGCATGCTGAAGACCCGCGCGACATACCAGCCCAGGGTGAACTGCTGCATGCTCAACAGGTTCAGGCTGGCATCCGCAAAGGACGCCAGCAGGGCAAGGGTAATCCATAGATCGAGTACAGTCCGTAGCCGCCCTTTGAACAGGACCACGGCGATCGCGAGAACGTCAAGCGAGCAGATGACAAGTCCGGTCAGGCCGCCTGAGAGCGCGTTCGTCTCGGACGTGACCTGAAAGGGCGCCGACAGATTCGCATGAATGGCGAGAACGCCTAGTGCCGCGGCAAGCGCAGTGGGAACACCGATCAAGGCCCATGTCCAGCGATCGATAGAGGGCAGATCGATCGGCTTGCTCGGGAAGCGGTCGCGTGTGAGCGCTGCCAGAATGACGAGCAGTGGAAATCCCGCATGCCAGAAAACCCACATCCACGCCGCACTATGAGGTCCGGCGCCGAACAGGCCCGTGCGCGTGAAAACACCCGGGAACATCAGCAGTTGCAACGCGACGGTAATTGCCGTGAATGCGTACGCGCCGCCGAGCGCGCCGAGCATCGGTTGTGGCGTCACCGTAAAGCGGGCGCCGAGCAGGAACGCGGCGATGCCCGACGTGGTGAACACCGTGAGCGCGCACATCGGCATGAAGGGCGTGACGGCAGGCAGCGTCTGGTGCGCGCGCGGACCCGCGATGATCAACGCGAGCAGAATGAATAACGCACATGCACCTGCAAAGGTGACCTGTTTGCGCGTCGCCGGCCCTATAAGCAAGCTGTTCATTCTGACCCGTTCGGTTGATGTTCGATCGTCTCAGTGCATCCGCGTTGCCCACTGTTCGATGTGTATGCCGTATCGGCTTCACATCGCGGAATTCGCTACGGACCGCATTGATGCTTTCCCGGCAAAGCGCGATGGCGCAACGCCGCCGGTCTGAACATATTGTCCTACAGTTTGGCTCCGATGATCAGCTAGTCACCGTTCGCGATAGTGCTCGGCCATATGGTCGACGAAGGCTCGCACCTTGGGCGCGACATACCGCGTTTGCGGGTAAAGAGCGTAGTAGTGGCGCACGCCGAGGGAGTAGCCGGGAAGGAGTTGGACCAGTTGGCCGCGATCCAGATCGGTCTGAACGGTGTGCCGCGTGAATGCAGCGATGCCCGCGCCTGCCAGCGCGGCGGAGTAGAGCGCGGTGATCGTGTCCGATGCCAAACTGCCGTTCAGTTCAACGTGGGCTGGTGCGCCTCGCGCGGGCGTCAGCACCCAATGGTCCGCCGCATTGGCACCCGAGAAGGTCAGCAAAGCGTGTTTGACGAGTTGTAGGGGTGACCGCGGAAGCCCGTGTTGTGCCAGATACGCGGGTGACGCGACGAGGACGATGTCGGATACCGCTAGCGTCCGCGTAACCAGGCTGGTGTCGGACAATGGCTCGCTGATACGCAGGGCAACGTCGAAGCCCTCTGCAACGAGATCGACAAATTGATCGCCACAAGACAGGTCGAGCTGGAGGTCGGGGTAGCGTCGCTGAAAGGCCGGCAGCCAGTCCTGGAGTTCAAGCGTGCCAATGGCAAGGGGCACGCTGACGCGCAATCGGCCGGCCACCCGTTGATGCTCACCGGCCATCGCCTGAGCTGCCGCGTCCACGCGTTCGAGAATGTCGACGCTGGACGCGAAGTAGCGTTCGCCTGCGGCAGTGAGCGCAAATCGCCGCGTGTTACGGTTGATCAACTGGACACCGAGCGCGGCTTCAAGCTGCTTCAGCTGGCGCGATACGGTTGAATGCGAAGTGCCGAGCCGTTCGGCCGCGGCAGAAAACCCCTTGGCATCCACGATGCTGCGGAAGACCCGCATGGCGAGCAGTTGATCCATGAATCGAGCGCGTTGTCGAAGCGTCGGATGCTACCACGACGCGGTATTCGAACCGCAGGGCATCGCGCCGGACATGGCGGGCACGGCCGGCTTCGCAAGGCGCATTACGAAGTCAGCGACAGCACATCCCGCGTATTCAACACGGAGCCAAAGGTATCCGCTATTTCGGCTAACGCACTCAGATGCAACGTGTCGTGCGAGACGTTATACGTGTCGTTGAACTCGATGTCCCGGGTCGCGCACGCGTCGGCTACCACGACAACTTCAAAGCCCGCGGGCACAGCGTCACGCGCAGCGCCGGCAACACAGGCGTGTGTCATCAGACCGCATATCACGAGGTGAGTGACACCATCGGCTTTCAGCGTCTGCGCCAGATCGGTGCTGGCAAAGACGCTCACGGAAGTTTTCCTGACCAGCAGATGGCCGGCTTTCGGCTGGATATCGGAGCAGATTTCGGCATTCTGGCCGCTAGCGGCGAACAAGGGCGACTCTTCCGGCGCAATGTGCTGCACGTGCACGACTTGCCAGCCATGACGATCGGCGCAATCGACGAGGGCGAGCGCGTTTTGCAACGCACTCGTGCCATTGGGAATCGGCAACGCGCCGGTGAAATATTCGTTCTGGAAATCAATCACCAGCAATGCGGTGGTGCGGGCCGGCAAAGAAGGTGGCGTACCGGCACCGAGGATGCTACGCAGTGTGCGCTTCGACATGATGAGGTTCCTTTCGACTGACTGAGAAGGAACGAAGTCTAGGGGCTGCAGAGTGCTGCAACAACGCCGTGTGCGTCACAAGATTTGTGCATGAGTTGCACAGTGCCGGCGGCGATTGCCGCAGCCTACCGAAGACCCAGCGCCAGCTCGACAAACTGCATCGCCCGAGCCGTCATGCAGCCGGCGCCGCCGGCGCACCCGGCGTGTATTTCCGGAGTCGCTGGGAAATCAGATGGGAAGGCTTTTCGACCATCCGGTAAAACGCATAGCTGATGGCGAACGCCAACGCCACCTGGACGAACCATGCGAATGGGGATGTTTCGTCGAACCGGGTCATTTCCAGCAGTGCAAGCGCCATCTTGTGGCAAAGATAGAGGCTATAGGACCACGCGCCGAAAGCAGCCAGTCTGGACCACGCGCCGCCTTTGGAAGGCGTGGCCGTCTCCGCCGCGATCCAGACTGCCGCGAGGAACTGAAATAGCGGAAGCGTGATATCGGGTGTAATCAACGGGACGATTGCCGGTTTGAGATTCGATTCGGACAACAAAATCATAATCGCCGCGCCGGCCGCGACAACCGCCACTCTCAGCGCCATCAGATGGTTTGCCAGGTAGCGAGTACTCCGATCCAGGCCACGCTTGATCATCAGCGTGAGCGGCGAATACGCGCCGCGGACCTGGAACTGCTCCGCGTTGCGCTGGCTCTCCGCGATCAGACAGCCAAAAATCCACCCAGCCGCATACAGCAAAGCCGTACCTGGAACACCATACGTCTCAATGACGCAGCCGTGGCAAACCGGATGCCCTACCAGACGAACCACGGCCACCATCACGCCTGCCGCAACCGCGCAGCCCACTATCATTTCGCCGATGTAGCGAAAACGGGCGCGCAAGATCGGATAGACGGCGTAGTACACCATCTCGCAGTAGAGCGACCAAAGCACGGACTCGAGATAATTTTGCCCCGTCGGCAAAGGTTGGACGACGCACAGCAGAATGACCAGCGGCAATCCAATGCGAATAAATCTGGACGCGTAATAGTTGATCGGTTTGAGCGTCACATCCTTTTGATATGCGTTATGGATGCAATAACCCGAAATGACAAAGAATACGATGACAGCCGCGGGGCCCGCGAACAGCGCGGTCGACCCTGACCACAATGCGCCGCCGAGGAATGCCAGCCGATGCGGCAGAAGTTCTTTAAATGCGGGCGGCCGAAAGTGGTACATCAGGACCCAGAAGGCCGCAAGAAATCGAATGGCGTCTATCTTTAACGACTTGTTCGGATTTGCGGACGCGGACAGATTCAAGCTGATTGCCATTTTTTGCCCCTTCTTCTATTCAGGCTGCGGCGATCTTACCTCCGTGCCCAGCAACAAAAATCACAACAAAAATCGAAAAAAATGGAGAAACTAATGCCTATCCAGGCCACCAACAGGAAGCGTAACGATCCAATGAATCCATCGGAAAAGATTGACCAACTGATCGCGGGAATCACGGACTGGCGTGGCAAGACGTTCGCCGGCGTCCGCAAGACCATCCTCGGGGCCGACCCGGAGATCATCGAGGAATGGAAGTGGATGGGAAGCCCGGTGTGGTCCCGCGACGGCATGATCGCGGTCGCCAACGCCCACAAAGGGAAGGTGAAGCTTACCTTTGCTCACGGAGCGAGCCTGCCGGATCCCGACAAGCTTTTCAACGCGGGCCTCGAAGGCAATGCGAGACGGGCGATCGATTTTTTCGAGGGCGATAAGGTCAATGCGCGTGCGCTAAAGAGTCTCGTCCGAGCCGCTATTGATCACAATCTGAGCAAATTGAAGAAGAACGCACCGGCGAGTACTCGAGCGAAAGTACACAAAAGTAAAGAGACGTGAAGCGATAGGGCTATTGCTTTTGCTCGTGTGTGTTTCGCTGATTCGAGTCAGCCGCCGTGCCGCGCACGCGAATCTTCAGGCCAGACGCTTTTCAGCGCGACAGCAACGAAACGGTGGCGATGCCCAGGATCGTCATCACGAGCGAAGCCGCCACGTGAATGACGATCTCGCCGGCCGCCCAGCCGAGCCGGCCGTCCTGCAAGCGCTGCACGACTTCCGCGGAGAAGGTCGAGAACGTCGACAGGCCGCCCATCAAGCCCGTGATCACGAAGAGCCGCCATTCGGGCGCGATCTGCGGCGCCCGTGCGAACCCCGCGACCGCGACGCCGATAACGTAGCCGGCGATCACGTTAGCGGCGAAGGTGCCGAGCGGCAAGCCCGTGAACAGGCCGTTCAGACGGATACCGAGAAACCAGCGGAACAGCGAACCGAGCGCGCCGCCAATGCCGACCGCGAGAATGGACAGATACATGCAAAAGTACTCTGGCGAAGCCGAAAGGTCGACAAACCGGACTGAAGCTGGCGGCGCGATCCCGCGTCCGCAGTTGTCCGGGCGAAGCAGGCGTTATCAGCCGTCAAGGGCGGCTAGTGGACAATATGGAGAATTTGAAGAACAGGGAGAATGCCATCTCCAGCGCGCAAGTCTAGCACCGGCGGGGCATTGGGGACAGGTGAGCGCGGTCGCGGCGCGCGCATGGTTTGGGGCGTGATCTAGAATGAATGAAGGACCTGCGAGCGCTTGCCGCGGGTTCACTGCAACCGCGCGGGAGGCCGCCATGATGAAGGGCTACCAGCTCACGTTCTATACCGAGAAGAACCGGCGCCACGGCCATCAAACGGTCGTGGAATGCCTGCTGTCGATCGCGAAGATCGTCGGCGTTCATGGCGCGACCGTCGTGGCGGCGGCCGAAGGTATCGGCCACGCGGGCGCGCGGCACGCAGCGCGCTTCTTCGAACTGGCGGATCAACCGCAGCAGGTGATTTTCGCGGTCACCGAAGGGGAGGCGGAAGCGTTGCTCGAGGCGGTGCGTGCGGGCAACATCCCCGTGTTCTACACGCGTTGCCCGATCGAATTCGGCCTGCTCGGCGCGCATGCGGACGCGAAACATCCGGCAGGTCGCTAACCCTGTTCGCCGGTTTGCGGCTAACCCCAATACTGTTAACAAGCTCAAATTTGTGTTAACTTTCAAGCCTCTGAACCAACAAGAAGAGCTTGAAGGATGGCAAGAACGGAAGCAACGCTGCCAGGCGGGGCGCGGCTCGCGGACTATCTGGCGGTGGGGTATCTGGCGCTGAACTGCTCCCTGGGACAGGTCAAGGAGGCGCTCACGAAGTGCGGCGTGCAGACGCGCGTGCGCCGCGACATGCCGCGTGAAGTGCTGGTGTATTTCGTGATGGCGATGTGCCTGTATCCGCGCGTGGCCTATGAGGAAGTGTTTCGTCTGGTGATCGAGGGACTGCGGCGCATCTACGGCGACCAGGTACGCGACGCGCAGGTCAGCAAGGCGGCGATCTCGCAGGGTCGCGCACGCCTGGGATGGCAGGTGATGCGCGAGCTGTTCGCCCGGCAGGCGGCGCAACACCCACGAACCGCAGGCGGCGACTATGCGGGCTATCGGGTCATGAGCGTGGACGGCTCCACGCTGGATGTGCCCGATGAGAAGGCCAATGCGCAAGCGTTCGGATATGCGCAGGGAGGGCGCGGTGAGGCCGCGTATCCGCAGATTCGCTTCGTAGCGCTGGCCGAATGTGCGACGCACGCGCTGTGTGAGGTCCAGATGGGCGGGGTATGCGAGCACAGCGAACAGGCGCTCACACGCCAGCTGTTTCCGGCATTCTCGGACGACATGCTGGTGCTGGCCGATCGCCTGTTCTATGGCTATGACATGTGGCGCGACGCGGTGGCCACCGGAGCGAAGCTGCTGTGGCGCGTGAAGTCGAATTTGCGGCTGCCGTGCGAAGTGCCGCTGGCAGATGGTTCGTACCTGAGCACTGTCTATGCCAGTGACACCGACAGGCGACACCAGTGCAACGGCATGCAGGTGCGGGTCATCGAGTATTGCCTGGAAGGTGTGCCTGATGCCGAGCCGCAGTATCGCCTGATCACCAATCTGCTGGACGCAGCGGTGGCGCCTGCCATAGAACTCGCGGCGCTGTACCACCGGCGCTGGAAAATAGAAGAGATGTTTGACGAGATCAAGACACATCTGTGCGACGGCAAGAAGGTGCTGCGTAGCAAGACGCCTGATCTGGTCCGTCAGGAGTTCTATGCGTTAATGCTTACCCACGCGGCGATCCGTCGACTGATGTATGAGGCTGCCCAGGACAGCGGGCAGCACCCGGAAGACTTATCGTTCGTTCATGCCGTACGCGTGTTGAACCGACGCCTGCCCGAGGCGGCGGCCGTTCCCCCCTGAGCAGTGGCAAAGTTGGAGGCTCAGCTTACTGCGGGAAATCGCCAGTGGGCGTGCCGTGCAAAGCCGCGGCAAGCGTAATCCCCGCGGCGTGAAGCGAAAGATGTCGAACTTCCGGATACGCCGACGATCGGAGCCGCTGAATCAGCGAATTTCACCGAAAGCGGTCATCAAGTGAACAGTATTGCGGCTAACCCCTAACCCTTTAGCCGACGCTTTCGCGCTCCGGCGTCGCCGAAATCTTGTGGATCGAGAGGTCCGCGCCGTTGTATTCGTCTTCCTGGTCGAGCCGTAAGCCCACCGTCATCCGAATGGCCCCGTACACGAGCGTGCCGCCGAGCGAGGCCACCACGATGCCGCCCAGCGTGCCGACCAGTTGCGCGCCGAACGAAACGCCGCCCAGGCCACCGAGCGCATGCAAGCCGAAGATGCCGGCCGCGACGCCACCCCACGCGCCGCACAGACCGTGCAACGGCCACACGCCGAGCACGTCGTCGATGCGCCAGCGGTTCTGCACGCAGGTGAACATGTAAACGAACAGCACGCCCGCGATGCCGCCCGTCACGAGCGCGCCGAGTGGATGCATCACGTCGGAACCGGCGCATACCGCGACCAGCCCGGCGAGCGGGCCGTTGTATGTAAAGCCCGGGTCGTTGCGGCCCGCAAGCCACGCAGTCAGCGTGCCACCGACCATCGCCATCAGCGAATTGACGGCCACGAGGCCGCTGATTTTGTCGATGGTCTGCGCGCTCATCACGTTAAAGCCGAACCAGCCGACCGCCAGCACCCACGCGCCCAGCGCGAGGAACGGAATATTCGACGGCGGATGCGCGGCAATGCCGCCGTCGCGGTGATAGCGGCCATGGCGGGCACCAAGCAGCAGCACCGCCGGCAACGCGACCCAGCCGCCGAACGCATGCACCACCACTGAGCCTGCGAAGTCGTGAAACGGCACGCCGAATACCTGGGTCAGCCAGTTCTGGATACCGAAGCGGCCGTTCCACACGATCCCTTCGAAGAACGGGTAGACGAAGCCGACCAGCACGAAGGTGGCGAACAACTGCGGATTGAATTTCGAGCGCTCGGCGATACCGCCCGACACGATCGCGGGAATCGCCGCCGCAAAGGTCAGCAGGAAGAAGAAGCGCACCAGCGCGTAGCCGTTGTGCGCGGCCAGCGACTCGGCGCTGCCGAAGAACTGCACGCCATAGGCGATCGTGTAGCCGATGAAAAAATACGCGATCGTCGAGACTGAGAAGTCCACCAGAATCTTGACCAGCGCATTGACCTGATTCTTTTTGCGTACCGTGCCTAGTTCGAGAAACGCGAATCCCGCGTGCATGGCCAGCACCATCGCGGCACCCAGCAATAGGAAGAGGGTGTCGGTGCCGGTTTTCAGACTTTCCATCGAGGGTTCCCGCTTGTGCCAAAAAAGCGGGCATTGAATGCAAGAAGCGGGCCAAACTTGTGCCTGAACGCGTCGATCAGGTGCAAAACCGCACCGGGATGGGTTTCATATCACACGTTACCGATTAGAGGTCGCGCGACCTCTTGCACTTCGAATGACAGAAATGCACACATAAAGTGCATTTCTGTTTTATATCGGTCGTTACGATCCAAATATGGGCGAAATATTCGATTTGCATTACGTTTAATTCAAAAGCCTGACATTTATGCGTAATCATTGCGCACGGGGTGGCCGCCGACCGCAGGCATGCGGTTCGTCGCGCATCGTCTTTGTCTTCCTGTGCAAACGCCGACATAATGTGCCGTCCCCGTGCACGATCTGCCGGCCATCGACCTCCAATGCGTACGCATGAGACTGACCACCAAAGGCCTGTTGCTGATCGCAATTCCGGCCCTCTTCGAACTGGCGTTGTTGTCCGGGCTGGTCAAGGCGCAGTCCGACGCGGCGCAAGCCGAGCAGTGGGCCATCCATAGCGAAGACGTGCTGCGCCAGACCACCGCGATTCTCGATCCGGTGCTGGGTGAGTCTGTGGCGCTGCGCGGCGCGGTGCTCGCCAACGATACGCACTTCACGACGCCGGTCGCTTTGTGGATGGACGTCGATCGCCGCATCGATCAATTGGCCGAACTGGTTGCCGATAACCCGGCGCAAGTCGAGCGTGTCGTGCAGGTGCGCCAGGCGGTGCAGGGGTATCGCCAATGGTCGGACCGCGTTCAGGACATGCTGCACTCGGGGCGGCGGCGCGATCTGCTCGATCGCTTCCGCGACCTGACGTCGACCGACGTGCTCGATAGCTTCCGTCAGCAGGTAGTGGCCTTCCAGACCGAGGAGCGGCGCCTCGACACGTTGCGCTCGAATGCCGCCGACGCCGCGCGTGAACGGCAACAGACGCTGGTCGTCGCGGCCGTGTTGAGCTCCTTGCTGTTCGTCGCGCTGGCTGTCTGGTTGTTCACGCGTGGTGTACGCGGGCGGCTCGCGCTGCTGTCCGACAACGCCGGGCGCCTCGCGGGCAACGAGCCGCTCGCGCCGATCACGCCGGGCCGCGACGAAATCGCCCGGCTCGATCTGACCTTGCATGAAACCAGCCGGCGCCTGCTCGAAGCCGAGCGCATTCAGGCGCGTTTCCAGTCCGATCTCGCGCGGCGCACCGGTGAACTCGCACGCATCAACGAGACCTTGCGGCAACAGACTCAGGAAAACGAAATGTTCATCTACAGCGTATCGCACGACCTGCGTGCGCCGCTGGTGAATCTGCAAGGCTTCTCGAAAGAGCTGACCCGTGCCTGCGACGAACTGCGCGCGGTGCTGCGCCAGTCGTCGCTCGCGGCGGAACCGCGGCAGCGTATCGAACGGGTGGTGGACGAGGATATCGGCGAGGCCTTGCACTTCCTGCAGACGGCCGTGCTGCGGGCCTCTCATATCATCGACGCGCTGTTGCGGCTGTCGCGTGTCGGCCGCGTCGAGTACCGGCAGCAAAAGGTCGAGGTGCGCGATATCGTGCCGCGCGTGGTCGATGCCATGCAAGGGTCGATCCGGGCGCGCCGGGCACATGTGATCGTCGACGAGTTGCCTGCGGTGTGGGGCGACCCGACCGCGCTTGAACAGGTGTTCGCGAACCTGATCGGCAACGCGGTCAATTATCTGGACCCGGCGCGCGAAGGCCAGATCGAAATCGGCACGACGCCGGCGCCGCCGGGCGTGCATTCGCTACGGATTTTCTACGTGCGGGACAATGGGCTGGGCATTCCGGCGGTCGCGCTGCCGCGGCTTTTCAATGCCTTTCAGCGGCTGCACGGCAATGTGGCGGCGGGCGAGGGTATCGGCCTTGCGCTCGTGCGGCGGGTGGTGGAGCGGCACGGCGGGCGCGTGTGGGCGGAGTCGAAAGAGGGGAAGGGCACGACGTTTTATCTGTCGCTGCCCGAAGCCGAGGCGCGGACGGCGCAACCGGCTGTCGACACGCGCGTCAAGGTGGCGGACGGCGTTCGCGCGGGTCGCGGCGCGCGTGAAGTGCGGGCGGGCCTCGCCGAGTGTGATGGCCCTGAACTCGGCGGCGGGGAGGCGGCGCATGCCGCCAAGGCCGTGCCCGGCATCAGTACGCAGTAGCCAGTACGCGGTAAAGAGCCGGCGCGGTTTGAGCAGTTTGCTGCCGCGAATCGACCAGTAGCAGCCGCAGACGATCAGGATAGTGACGCCGGTCAGCGCCTCGAGCGGCGCCGGGTGCAAGCTCGGCAGGCCGTTCAGCGCGAACAGGCCGTGCGCGACGATCAACAGCGCCGCCCACAACGAACACGCGGCTTGCACCAGCATGCGCGTGCCTGCCAGACGCCGCGCGCGGTTTTCTCGCGACCAGTTGGCCGGTGTGCGCGCGCAGAAAAAAGTAATTGCCATCAGCGTGACGGCGAGGATGACGATCCAGTCAGTCAGTTCCATCGAAAGAGGCTCCCAAGTCAACCGGCGACTATAGGAAAGCCTTGCGCTGCGAACTATCAGACTAGTCTCAAAATGCGGGTGCGTTTGAGCGAGCGCGCGTTGCCGCAAGGGCCACGCGCTCGCCTCGGGATCAGAGTTCGATCCGGGTGCCGAGCAGCACGAGGAATTGACGCAGCCACTCAGGATGAGCGGGCCATGCGGGAGCGGTGACAAAATTGGCGTCGGTGATCGCCGCATCGACCGGAATATCGGCGTACTCGCCGCCGGCCAGTTTGACTTCGGGCGCGCAAGCCGGGTAGGCGGAAATGCGTTTGCCGCGAATCACGTCGGCGGCGGCCAGCAGTTGCGCCGCGTGGCAGATCGCGGCGATTGGCTTGCCCGTTCCGGCAAACTGCCGGACGAGTTCAATGACCTTGTGATTGAGCCGCAGGTACTCGGGCGCGCGGCCGCCTGCGATGGCCAGCGCGTCGTATTGACGCGGATCGACGTCGTCGAACGTTGCATTGAGCGTGAATTGATGGCCAGGCTTTTCGGTGTAGGTCTGGTCGCCTTCGAAATCATGAATCGCGGTCTTGATCTTATCGCCCGCTTTCTTGTTCGGACAGACCGCGTCGACCACGTGGCCGACCGACTGCAGTGCCTGAAACGGCACCATCGTTTCGTAATCCTCGGCGAAGTCGCCGGTCAGGAACAGGATCTTCTTTGCTGCCATCACATGCCTCCAGTTGATCAATGGAACACATCGAGCGGGCAGTCAGTCTACTCCACCGCGTTTGACAGAACCGCGACGGAGGCGCGACGCCAGTCTCAGCACGCGCCACAGCGTCGAGCGTGCGGGCTTCCAGATGCTCGCCGGGGAGACTGTGCGGCGCAACGGCGTATCATTGGCGCGTTTTCGCATCCGGAAAGCCGCTCGATGCGGCTCACACTCAGCCATGACTTTATCTATTCGTTCACCGTTGTTGCGCCGCGTTGCCGTGGTCGCCTTCGTGTTCGGCGGCCTCGCGGCTTGTCAGAAGAATGATGCGTCGGCAGGTCAGGTCGCCGGCAAGCTTGACGATGCGGCGCAAGCCGCCGGTCAGAAGCTCGATCAGGCAGCCAGCTACGTTGGCCAGCAGGTCGATGCGACCAAAGCCGCCGCGCAGCAGAACCTCGACTCGGCCTCCGCGCCGTCAATCAAGATCGATCCAGCCGCGCTGGCATCGACCGCGCAAGCCAATCTGCAAGGCGCGGCGAGCGCGACAAATGCCCAACTTGGCAAGGCTGCGGCGTTGACCGGCCAGAGTCTCGAGACGGCGGGGCGCAAGCTGCAGGAATGGTCGGCGCAAAATTCGGCGTCGTCGGCTGGTGGTTCGGCTTCCTCGTCGGCCTCGAGCGATTCCAGCGATGCGCAAAAGCAGATGGACAAGTGAGATGGCGGCCCATGCGGCCGTCCGTTTGACAGCGGGATTAAATGTAATTACTATGGTTACACATTGTTGCCGCAAGGCAGGTTTGCTGTGAATACGAGTAGCCGGTTTGCGTTTGCGGTGCATGTGCTCGCGCTGCTGTCTTTGCAGGAGGGCGTGCCGCTCTCGTCGGAGATGATCGCGGGCAGCGTGAATACGAATCCTGCGCTGATCCGGCGTTTGTTGACCATGCTGGCCGAGGCGGGTCTCACGACCTCGCAACTCGGCGCGGGCGGCGGCGCGCTGCTCGCCCGTGCGCCCGGGGACATCACCTTGCTCGAGGTGTATCGTGCGGTGGACGACGCGCAATTGTTCGCCATGCATCGCGAGGAGCCGAATCCAGCGTGCATGGTGGGGCGAAATATCCAGAGCGTGTTGCGCGGCATTATCGACGAAGCGCAGCAGGCCATGGAGGCGTCGCTCGGTGCACGCACGCTCGCCGATGCCACGGCCGATCTGGAGCGCGCCGAGCGGGCGCATGAACGCAAGCGGCGCCCGCAGGGGTGACGCAGCAATGAAGCAATGAAGCAATGAAGCAATGAAGCAATGAAGCAATGAAGCAATGAAGCAGTACAGAAGGGCGCGCGTGGCGTAGTCGTTTAGTTGGGACGCGCGCCTGAAAAACGGACGGGGGCTGATGCCCCTCTTTTTTCCGCGTTATATGTAATCAATACGGTTACATATAACCTTATAGCAGGAGTATCGAAATGAGCAAACAGTTGAAAATCGCGTTGTTCGGCGCCACCGGCATGATTGGTTCGCGGATCGCTGCGGAAGCGGCCCGCCGCGGGCATCAGGTGACGGCGCTGGCGCGCAATCCGGCGCGCGTGCCGGCAGACGTGGCGAATCTGAAAGCCGCGCAGGCCGATCTGCTCGATGCCGCGAGCGTCGGCGCCGCGGTGCGCGGCCACGATGTGGTGGCGAGTGCCTATGCGCCGCCGCAAGACGATCCCGCGGCGGTGTCCAAGGCAACCCATGCACTCGTCGACGGCGTGCGCGCGGCGGGCTTGAAACGCCTCGTGGTGGTGGGCGGCGCGGGTTCGCTCGAAGTGGCGCCGGGCAAGCAGCTGGTCGACACGGACGGCTTCCCGCAGGCCTACAAAGCGGTTGCACTGGCCCACCGCGATGCATTGAACTATTACCGCGGCATCACCGATCTCGACTGGACTTTCTTCGCGCCGGCCGCGCTGATTGCCCCAGGCGAGCGCACCGGCAAGTTCCGTACGGGCGCGAACACGCTTCTCGTCGACGCCGAGGGCAATAGCCGTATTTCGGCGGAAGACTATGCGATCGCCTTCGTCGACGAATTGGAGCAGGGCCGTTTGCTCCGTCAGATCGCGACGGTGGCTTATTGAGCTTGAGCGGGCCTCGCGTGCCTGGTGCCGCGCTGGCCCGTTGCGCGCATTTCAGCGGCTGCCCGGAGGATGAGGGCGGCCCGCTAATCTTCGACTTTGCGCCAGCGTCCTAACATTCGGTTACGCATGGGCGGGCGCGGGCGGTAAAACTGCGGCTACACTGGCGACTCCCGTTTTCTTACGGATCGCCATGCAGTCATGCCCATTGGGGCGTGAGTCCGGGGCCGCGCCGTCTAACGGCGGGCAACCGGCGACTCACGCCGCCTTTCAGTTTTCTTCCAGTTATGCCGGATGCAACGCTCGACGCGGCATTCGCGCTCCTGTTGCCACGCGGCTTTGCGCATGGCTGGCCACAGTCTGCCTCGCGCTGATCCTCGGCGTCATCGGGTGGTTGCCCGCGACTGCTGAGGCGGCCGGCACCAGCACGCCGGTCATTCCGGCCTTGCAGAGCCTGATCAATAGCGCGACGGCGACGGCAACGCCTGCGTCTGCCGCCTCGGGTGCCTCGGCCGCGGAAGCGGCCTCTGCGCCGTCGCCCGCGAGCCAGGCGGAACTGGCGCGCTCGCTCGACAGCGTGATCGCCACGCTCGACAACGACCGGCAGCGCACCGCGCTTGTCGCCCAGCTCAAAAAGCTGCGCGACGTTTCGCAAACGGTCGCGCCGCCTGCGCCCGCGCAACCGAGTCCGGGCTTGCTCGGCGCGATCGCGTCGGGCATCGCGTCGTTCGAATCCGATGTGCATCAGGGCCGCACCCCGGTGCGCTATTGGGGCGGACGCTTCAACGCGGCCGGCAACGAGCTCTACACGATCATTTCGGGGCAGGGGCATGAAAGCTTCGGGCGCGTCATCTTTTCGATGATCGCCATGCTGGCCGGCTGGGGTGCCTGCGCCGGCGCGCTGATCTACGTGCAACACCGGCTATACCGGCGCTTCGGCATCCTCTTGGGGCTCAACCCGAATCCCACCACGCGCGAGTTGCTGATCTTCGCGCTGCGCCGCGTCGGACCGTGGATCATCGCCTTTCTCGCGGCGCTGCTGTTCGTGCGCGCCATGCCCGATGCGCTCGGCCGCACGCTCGGCATGGTGGTCGCCTATGCGATTGTTGCAGGCGCGATATTTTCGGCGATCTGTCTGATCATGTTTTCGCTGTTCGGCTCGGGGCATCGGCGGATTGCGGTGCGCCTGCTGATCGATCACGCGCGCCGCGTGCTGTTCGTGGTGGGCGTATGCGCCGCGCTCGGCGATGCGGCGGTCAACTACGATGTCGCGCATCAACTCGGATCGAATCTCGCCGCGCTGATTTCGACGGCCGCCAATATGACGGCCGCCGTGCTCACCGGCTATTTCGCGCTGGCGTTTCGCCGGCCCGTCGCGCATCTGATTCGCAACCGGCCTTACGAGCAGCGCCACGATCACAGGGCCGCGACCGACGCGTTCGACGTGCTCGCCTCGCTCTGGCACGTGCCGGTGCTGGTGCTCGCCGCCGCGTCGGTGGTGGCCACGCTCGGCGGCTCGGGCTCCAGCGAAAACGTGCTGCAGATTTCGGTGGTGACCGCGCTGCTACTGGTGCTCGCATTTTTCCTCTCGGCCGTCGTGCTGCGCGTGACGCGCCCGCGCAGCCCGCGCGCGCGGCGCCGCTCGCCTTATCTGTCGCGCTTGCTGCGCTTTTGCGGCACGCTGCTGACGCTGTTCATCTGGCTGTTCTTCTTCGAACTGGCGGCGCGTTTGTGGGGCGTGTCGCTCGCGGAAGTCGTGGAGGAAAACGTGGCGGCGCGCGGGATCGCGCACGCGGTGACGGCGATCATCGCGACGGTGTTCATTTCATGGCTGCTGTGGATTCTGGTCGACACGGCCATTACCGAGGCCCTCAATCCAGGCGGTCCGCGCAACAAGTCGCGCAATCCGAGCATGCGGGCGCGCACGATGCTGCCGCTGCTGCGCAACGTGCTGCTGGTGTCGATCATGACGATTGCCGGCATCGTCACAGCGGCGAATCTGGGCATCAATGTGACGCCGCTGCTGGCGGGCGCCGGGGTGATTGGTCTCGCGATCGGCTTTGGCGCGCAGTCGCTCGTGACCGACCTGATCACGGGCCTGTTCATCATCATCGAAGATACGATTTCGGTCGGCGACTGGATCGACGTGGACGGCGGGCATGCGGGCACCGTCGAGCATCTGTCGATCCGCACCGTTCGTTTGCGCGACGGACAAGGCGCGATTCACGCGATTCCGTTTTCGCAGATCAAGATCGTGAAGAACCTGTCGCGCGACTTCGCGTACGCGGTGTTCGAAGTGCGAATGGCGTTCTCGACCGATGTCGATCAGATCACGCACCTGATTCGGGAAGTCGGCGCCGATCTGATGGCCGACTTCCGCTATCGGCGCGAAATGCTCGGCCCGATCGAGGTGTGGGGGCTCGACCGCTTTGATCCGAACTGGATGGTCGTGAAAGGGCAGATCAAGACGCGGCCGTTGCAGCAATGGAGCGTGGCGCGCGCCTTCAATTTGAGGCTCAAACGCAAGATGGACGAAGCCGGTATCGAGATTCCGGTGCCGCAAATGCGTGTGTACACGTCGTCGAAGGATAGCGAAGGGCAGTCTTTGCCGGACGATGAACTGCCCGAGGCCGGTCCGCATGGACATGGGCACGCGCATGCGGGGGCGGAGGCGGGAGGCTCGACGCGGGCCGTGCACGTTGCCGTGGCGCGCGATGTGTCGCATGAACCGCGACCGGCACCGCCGCCGACCGGGCAGACCGCGCCGATTCCGCCGCAGATTCCGACGGCGGGTGAAGCGGGCGGTAAAAGCTGACTACGCTACGTGCGGGGGCATCGGCCCCGCGCACAATGCTCGGTTTTTAGACCAGCGCCGGTGCCCCGGCTGTGCGTACGATATCGTTGACGTGCGTGGAGATCTGCGCGCCCGAGACACCGTAAATATGCAGAGAAACGGCGGGCGCGTCGCTGCAATTTCCCAACTGGTGAATGCCGCCCCGGCCGCCGCGCACGAACGACGCGGCTCCGGCATTGCGTGCTTGCGTACGGGTGGCGCTCGCACAATGCTGTGCGCCATTCCATTCGAAGACCGTTTCGCTCAGCGTGCCGTCGAGCACCGCGTAGCCGCACCACGTATGGTGCGCATGCACCGGGCTTGCCTGATGCGGCAGCCATACCAGTGCGGCGATCGCATAGCGACCCTGCGGATCGGCAGCCAGCAGATGACGCCGGTAATTTTCAGCAGAACCCTCACGTTGCGCCGGTGTGAGCAATGCGGGATTCGCCGCGGCTTCGGTCAGCGCGATGCGCATGCTGCGCGCGAAGAAGGTCGAATCCGAAGGTTCAGCGAACTTCACGCAGGCTTCGAACATCGCGTCGAGCGTGTCGCACAGGTGCGCGAGCGGCACGGTGCGATGGGTGCGCGAGGGCATTTCGTTCGCCCCGGCTAACTGGACGGCGTGGGCGGAGGAACGGGCAACGCGGGCGACGGATTCGGAACGGAGGTCTTGGCTCATGATCGCTGTGCAGCTGCATCGCTGCTTATCGGCTATTTTTGGATAGACATATTTATACCTGTTTGCTCGGAGAAAGAGTTTCCATATAATTCCACTCGGAATCTTAAAAGTAGAATAATTTTCTATGGGGGTGTCACGATGGGAATGGATATCATCGATCGGAAGCTGCTCGAGATCCTGCAGGAAGACGCAACCATGCCGATCGCCGAGCTGGCGCAACGGGTGAATCTGTCGCAAACGCCGTGCTGGAAGCGGCTCCAGCGCCTGAAAGAAACGGGCGTGATTCGAGCCCAGGTGGCGCTGTGCGATGCGCGCAAACTCGGCGTGGGCACGACCGTGTTCGTGGCGGTGCGAACGAATCAGCACACCGAGGCTTGGGCGCAGACCTTCACGCGTGCGGTGCAGGAGATTCCGGAGGTGGTGGAGGTGTACCGGATGAGCGGCGAAACCGATTACCTGCTGCGCGTGGTGGTGTCCGATATCGACGACTACGATCGGGTCTATAAGAAGTTGATCGCCGCTGTGCCGTTGTACGACGTGAGTTCGAGTTTCGCGATGGAACAGATCAAGTATTCGACGGCGCTGCCGGTGCGGTTCAATGGCTGAGCGCGGCTATATGGGCTTCTCATTGCCTGGCGGACGTTCTGAGCCGATTACTGCACCTCTAATTCTATCGGTTTATCTCGCTTTTTCTCTTGTTTTTGCGGTGCCACGGCTCCAAAATGGGTGCCATTTCCACGTGGCACCGCGAAGGCGAGTAAAGGAGCGCAAATGGCAGCGATTACGCCCAGAACGAACAGGGATGGTAGCACCTCCTATAAGGCGCAGATCCGCATCCGGAAAGGCGGCAAGGTGATCCACCAGGAGACCAGGACCTTCGAGCGCAAACAGGCCGCGCAGGCTTGGGCGAAAAAGCGCGAAGGCGAGCTCGCGCATGCCGACGGGCTGAAGGCGGCACTGCAGGAAAATCCGCCAGTGAAAAAAATGATCGAGCGATACACCGAAGAGCTTGGCAAGCCGCTGGATCGGACGAAGAGGATGATCCTCAGCCAGATATCGAAATCCGCACTCGGCGAAGTCAAGGCAGCTCAGCTTGCAAGTGCGGACGTCGTCGGATATATGCGGACGGTCGACGTCGCGCCGTCGACGCGCGGGCACTATCTTGCGCACCTCTCCAGCGTGATCACGCTCGCCCGGCCGGCATGGGGATATCCGGTGGATGCATCGGTCGTTGCGGATGCGCGTATCGCCCTGACGCGAATGGGGCTCGTAGGCCGCTCGAAGCATCGCGAGCGACGCCCGACGCTGGAGGAGCTGGATCGCCTGATGGCCGAGTTCGGAAAGGTGCGGGAGGGCACGCCAGAGAGCATTCCGATGCAGGCGCTGTCGACGTTCACGATCTATTCGCTGCGGCGCATCAGCGAGATCTGCCGATTGGAGTGGCGGGATCTGGATGAGGAAGGGTGCCGCGTGATGGTGCGCGACCTGAAACATCCGAACACTAAGATCGGCAACGATACCTGGGTAGACCTGACTCCAGAAGCGTTGAGGATTGCACAGGCGCAGCCGAGATCAGGCGACCGCATCTTCCCCTACCGGGCACTCACGGCAAGTACAGCATTCACGAATGCCGTGCAGCTGCTCGAAATCGATGACTTGCATCTGAATGACCTGCGGCACGAGGGAGCGAGCCGGCTGTCAGAGATAGGATGGACGATCCAGCGCGTGGCAGCCGTGAGCGGCCACCGCAGCTGGAATACCTTGAAGCGCTATACACACGTTCGCAAGGTGGGAGACAAGTATGAAAACTGGAAATGGCTCGACGTGATCGCGCCGCTACCGGCTCAGACCGTGCCGGCGAGCTGATTACATTCCTTCTGCGCGGCGGCGCGCCGCTCATCGATATAGTTCGCCAGATCCTGCACGTAGACGCCCTTGGCGCTCTTCTGTGAGGCCTCGATGCGCACGAGTGGCAGCACGATCTCGCCATAGGCGATCTTGCGCAACAGCTTGTCCAGTTCGAGGTGCGAGAAATATTCGCGCCGTACCTCGTCGATCGGGATCACTGCGCGGGCGCCGAACTGCGCCATCAGCAGAAAAACAGTATTCATTTGATACTCCATGCGCGTCTGATTGTTTCGATGATGCGTGCTGCTGCGTCAATCATCGACGCTTCCCATCTTCAATTTTGTGCTGAGCGATCAGCTCGGCGACTTCAGCCGGAAGGCCACCCATGCGCACAACGGTCACGCGCGAATGTACCCAGCCGGCGCATGGCTCGGAATAGCCCTTCGAGCTGTCGAGCGGCTTGGAGTGGTGACAGGTGAACCGAATGCCTTCGGCCGCGCATTTCAGCGCATCCAGAACGGTTTCCGGGCAGCCGTTCGGGAACGTGCCGCCCTTAAATGCGCATGACGCACAGCGGCGGGGCGCTTCGCCGTCTTCTGCAAGCAGAATTCGTTCACCGCGGTCGGACAGCTTCGCGAGCACGGAGCCCAGCTTGTAGCCTTCAGGCGTCGGACGGTTCGGCACCATGCCGTCAGCTTTGTTGTTTACGGGCTTCATAGCATTCCACCGAACTTATGCGCGGCTTGCCAGAATTCCCATGCGCAGGCTTTGAAGTTTTCGTACAGATCGCGCCCTTGCGCCTGCCAAGCGGCTTCAAACCGTATGCGATCGATTTCGACCTTTTCGGTGGGATCGCCGATATGGCTGGGAGCGGCAGGTAACGGCATCCAATGCGTCGGTGCGTAAATGTCGTCGCCGGTATCATCGAAGAAAAACAGGCTACCGTCATAGTTACATACTGCATAGAAGCGCTCGCGACGCGGGTCGCCGGCATAGTGGGAACTGACGATTACAGTGGCGCCCACGTCGGGCATCGCGTCTTCGACGCAGGTCCATTGGCTCTTTGTCATACGGAACCTCGGTAGGTCTTTGTCAGTGCATGATTGACGGCGTGACCGCGGCGGCGTGCTGCATTAGCGAGCTGAGCCCGATCGTGATGGCTGCTAGATGCCTGTCCGACAAGGCCGAAGTAGCTGTTCGACAGAGCGAGGAAGTCGGCCGCGCCGACGGTGCCGATACGCCTGACGGCCTCGTTGACAGTGCGGCGGCGCGTTGATCGCGTCCATGGCTTGATCACCTGCCCGACGAAGTCAACGCCGCGCGCGACCGGTTGCAGGATCGTCTTGCTTGGATTGAGCTGGACACCGAGGTTCACCGGTAGGAACTCGTCGACGTCAGCCAGCGCGGCATTCAGCCATTCGGCCGATTCATGCAGGAATAGGAAGTCATCGACGTAACGGATGTAGTGCCGCGCGCGCAGCTGGTGCTTCGCATGCTGATCCAGCACATCGAGATAGACGTTGGCGAAAAACTGCGAAGAAAGATTGCCGATCGGCAGCCCACGATTGGCGGTCTGCTCCATCAACCGCTTGTGCGGTGGCACGCGTGCCAGCAATTTCCGGTTGCCTCGGAATTCGAAGTCCGTCCGTGGATCATGCATGAGCACGAGCTCGGTGAGCGAAGCCCAGAATGGCTCGTCAATTTTCGCGAGCAGCAGGGAACGCAGGATCTCCTTGTCGATCGAGACAAAGAAGTTCGCCAAGTCACACTTGAGGTAGTACGCCGGCCGCGACCAGTTCTGCGTGACGCTGCGGATTTTCGCCTCGAGGCGGCGCGCGGCGTAAAGCGTGCCGCGGCCCTTGATGCAGGCGCATGAGTCGGCGATGAATGAGCGCTCGAAGCCCGGGGCGATCCGGTTGTACAACAGGTGATGCACGATGCGATCGCGGAAATCCGACGCCCATACCTCGCGGGGTTTCGGCCGCGTGATCACAAAGCAGATCGAGCGGCCTGGCGCATAGCTGCCGTCGGCCAGATCGTCGTATAGTTTCCGGAGATTGCGCTCCAGATTCGCTTCGAATGTCAGTGCGCTGGCGCTATTGCGCTTCGTGCGGCGGCAGTCTAAATACGCCTCGACCAGTTCGAGGAAGGTGAAATCAGCACTCCCGTTCCAATCTGCGGACGGCACGCGCGCGGAGCGCGTTGTTCTTGTGGTTGTTGTTCTGGTTACCGTTGTTGAAGTTCTGATACCAGGCCCAACCGCATTAATCGTGCTATCTACGTCGCCCGGCCGATCGCTCAGCGGGGAAACTGCGCCGGACCGTGCCGCACGCTGGCGGGCGGTGTCCGTGGTGCGCATGGCGGTGGCCTCGTGAGCCAGCGGCACGACCAGATTGAAAGATCGCTCAGTCATGACGGCCTTGACCTCCATGAAGCGGGCGATTTGCGGCGCGACGCCATCCATTTGCCTGTTTGCCGATGCTGGTGCTGAATTCGATCGTCTTGGCGTAAGCGGGCTTCGAAATCAGGCGCTTATCCATGGCGAGTCTGACCAGCAGCTCAATGACCTGCAAGCGCTCGAGCAACTCCATTAGATGCGGTTCCTTGTTCTCCGCGACGTTGGCGCGAAAAACAAGGACCGTGATCTCGATGCACTCGGTGTTGATCTTCTCGCCGATGGAGCGCTTGAAGTCGCGCTGCATGTTTTTTACGAGGTCAGTAACAACGTCGAGCATGTCGTAAGCGACCTTGTAGATCGGCAGTTGCGTGTGGATGGCCATGCTGATAAATGACTAAATTATTGAAGGATCAATCTGCGGACGGCACGCGCGCGGAGCGCGCTGACCTTGCGGTAGCCGTGCTGGTAACCGTCGTAGAAGTTCTGACACCAGGCCCAACCGCTCTCTTTCTCATGCTGCTGGCCGGACCAGTAATAGGCTGACTGGAACTCACCCTTCAGGTTCGCGAATAGCAGTGACTGCTCGCGTCGAGTCGGCAGTACGCCGCCGCGCTCTGCTGCCCATTTACCGGCCGCTTCCCAGTTGGTGTCTTCGACTTCACCAGGCAACAGGATTAGGTGATAGTCGGCGTCGCCGTTCTCGCCGAGGACCAAACCGGCATAGCGCTCGCCCGGTGCTAGCGTGATCGATGCAGCGGCGACGTGATACACGGTGGCTGCGGCCTGTTTTTCGAAAGCCGCGATCATCTCGGCGAACTTCGTGTGTTCGGCCTTAATGGCCTCAAGCGTAATCGTCATTGCAAACGCTCCTGAAAATTACTGAATTGTTAAATTGGCAATCTGCGGACGGCACGCGCGCGGAGCGCGTGGCCCTTGCGGAGGGTGCTCTGGTTACCGTGGCTGAAGTACTGATACCAGGCCCAACCGCATTCGCGATGGTGGATCTCGTTGCTCCAGTACCATTCCTTCTTGAACTGCTCGCGGAAGCCGGACCACAACATCGCCTGCTCGACGCGCGTCGGAAGATCGCCGCCGATGCTTTTCGCCCACGCGAGCTGTGCTTCGAACGTGGCGTCATCGTTGTCACCCGGTAGAAGCACCACGTGATAGACGTCACCATTCTTGTCGCCAATCGCGCCGACGTAGACTTCGCCTTCTGCCAGTGGGGGAATCTGAAGCTGTTGCATTGCAACTCCTTTGAGAAAAACTGACGTCAGTCAGAAATAGTCGTCTGATGGCTCATCGGCAACGCGCTCACTGAAACGGATGTCGATCGCCGCGAGATTTCCTTCGCTAGGCTCTACGTCCCTCACTTCACGAAAATCGCTGTGCGTGCGCACCGCGACGGTCATGTCCGGATCAAGGCGCCGCAGCGCGTCCATCAGGTCGGAAACGGTCATCGCGTGATTACTCCGTGTGGCGTTTCAGCGTTTCGAGAACCTCGTCCAGCCGCTCGACGGACACACGCGAGAGATCCGCGGTCGAGGTAGCCTTGTCGAGTGCATCCTTCCAGTTCCGGACCGTCTGTACCCCCCCCTGAGCGATGTGTGGCGGAATCTTGCTGGCGCGCAGTTCAATCTGCATGCGCAGTTCGGTCTTGCGGGCTTCACGTGCGGCACGCTTCGCCTCGACGCGCGCCCGTTGCTTCGCGGCGCGCTCTTCATCGGTCATTGGGGTGCGTGGCATGTCAGGCTCCAGCGATCTTTTCGATGTTGATGGCATCAAGGAAATCAATCATCTGGGACGCCTCAGCGCGGGTGAGCCTGATCTCCTTGCTACCTTTCGAGATAGACAGGGTGCCGTTCGAAAAGAAGCCGAACGTGAAATCGGATGCGGCACCTGGCAGTGCCTGAGGTTTCGGGCCGGTCTTGCCAGACGTCGTCGTGGCGCGCTTCACGCCATCCACTTCCTGAATGAGCGATTGCCCAGGGAAGTAGGTGAACACCGTCCTGCCGCCATCGACCGCCTTCAGATCCTTCTTGACCTTGCCTGACTCGATGTGCTTCACCAGTCGCGACTGGACGTCCGACGCAACCAGATCGACCTCGTCGGCGATTTCATTTGCCGTCAGGCCGGGTCGGTCGACGATCAGCTGCAGAATGCTTTCGATGGAGGCCATCGCCTTACTCCAGATCGTTGGCGGCGCGAGACTTGGCATCGCGCTCGACGGGCCGCGCCGCGCCCGCTTCGCGCGCGGCGCGTACCTTCGCACCCAGCTCGAGCACGCGGCGCACTGCCGGGTTTGTAATCGCCGCCATGGCAGAGCCGCGGCAGCGTTGCAGGCGAAACTCGCGAGCAATCATGTCGTCGGTAACAGGGATGGCGGCGCGCATATCAACGCTTCCTCAGGTAGAGCAACCCCAACGCCACACCGGCCGCAGCTGCGGCAACGATGGCAATGGCGAAAAGAATGATTGCGTCCACGATGAATCCAAGAAAAAGCCGCACATACAGGCCGGCATCAAAACGCTCCGGACCAAGGGAGCGCGGGGGGTCATTCGAATTTGTGCGCGTCCAGCATCTGCTGATCAGAGAGCGCGGAGACGGCACACAACCCTCCAATAATTACGCCGAGGGCCGTTCCTGCCAGAAAAGCGCAGAGGATCACTAAACTTGATTGAAAGAGAGTCATCGGTGAGCCTTTTCGGGATCAGGTGTTACGCATCGAAGCGCGGACTTGCTCGGTCTGAGCTTCATCCCATTTCTGAGCCGGCGCGAGAATCAGCACGATCGCGACGAAAGCCGCGCACATGCGCAGGCCGAACTTGAGCGTTTCCATCAGAGCACCCCGGCGCGAAAGGCGACGCAGAGATACCAGAGGCCACCGATAGCAACGCCGGCAGCGAAACAGGCGCAGATCTTCGCGAGCAGCCCAAGGCCGACATATGTCGCCGCGAGCAAATCGTTGTCGTGATAGGTGCGGTTCATCTCAGCACCACACGATCTGGTCATACCCGATCGAGCGCACGAAGCGCGAATTCAAGTATTGGTCGAAATGTGCGGCGAACCGCAGGATGTAATTCGAAGCGTGGACCCGGTAGGTCCTGACGCCATAGTCGCTATAGAACATGGCTGCTCCTCAGATGAACAGCGGGCCGGTAACCTGGCCGATGACGCCGCGATCGCTCGTCGCCGAGAATTCACAGTCACGAAGTACTTCGGCGTAAGAACCGCCCGAAGCATCTTCGATGGCCTGCTCGCGTGCGTCTTCGTAATGCTCGGCTTCCGCGCAAGCGACCTCAGCACCCTGGAAAAGAATCGTGAAGTTAAACATCAGGTCGCCCCTCTTGCGTCGATCTGTGACGCTGTGAGGCAAATATACCCAACAGGTAGATGCTGGTCAATACCCGAGGGGTATATATTTTGAACAGCAAAGAGCCCGCTCGTGGCGGGCTCGTTTTCTTCTGTGGTGAATTCAGGTCTCAGGTTCGCCAACAACCCTGCGTCGTGCGACAGGGAATCTGATGATGACGGCGCCGGGCGGTCCCCTTATCCGGCCTTGCGCGCGTCCCGGGCCTGTGTCGCTTCCCATGTTTCCACGGTGTCTTTGACAAAGCGCCCGATGCGCTCCTGTTCCTGCGGTGGCAGCGCATCAAACCGTCTGCGCTCAACGGCAAATGGCCAGATCGATGAATCAGGTGCGGGCGCTTTCTCCTCTGTTCCATGCAGTCTGTCCATCCATCCGCGGGGCAGCTCGAAAGCGTCTTCAGCCCGATGCACGGGCACATCGCCGAGCTTCTTCGTGGGGTTCTTTCCGATGTAGTTCTGCAGCAGCGGATAGGCCATTTCCAGCTTGCGCGCCAATGCCGCACCGCTCCCCGCTTTCTGAGCGAGGAGCCGCATGTTGGCGAGGCGGATTTCCCAAATGTCCATGCCGCAATTAGACGTGTTTATACCTATTGGGTAAATGTCCCTCGCAGGTATATGTTCGCTTGCAAACATATACCCGGGAGGTATATGATCTGTAGGAAGTGATCGCACAGGTGACCTCTCATGGATTTCAAGTCGTTGTATCAAGGCCTCGCGACGGAAGAGCGCGGGCGTTTCGCAGAGATCGCCGGGACCACCCGGGGCTACATCGAGGTTCACCTGATGACGCGCCGGAAGATCCCGAAGCCTGCGCTCATGGCTGGTCTGGCGGCGGCGTGCAAGGCGTTCGGCTGGCCGGTTACCCAGAAAGAGCTCCTTGCATTTTTCTACCGAACCGCGTCGCCAGAAACGGCGACCGCTGCTTGAAACAAACTTTATTGGTGCTCTGCAGCAACAGCACTCAACTTGTATTGCTAGGGGTTGCCAGCCATGGCCAAGCCGAACATAGAACAGGCGCTGCGGGACGTGCTCACAGGTCCCGACAGAAAGCGTGCAGCCGAACAGATCGGCTGGGATGCATCCGAAGTCAGTCGCTTTCTGAGCGGCCAGCGGGGCGTACTCATTTCCGAGATCGACAAGGCGATCGATGTCGCGGGCTATGCGCTCGTGAGTCGGCCGTATCTCGATGCAATCGCAACCCTGTGCAAGGTCGGCGCGGCATGCGAATGCGCGCGGCAGGGCGCGGGTGAATGTGGCTTGCGATAGGGCGTCCAGATGCTCGAGCAAATCGGTATTGGCTTATTCGGTGTCGCCGCCGTGTTCCTGTCGCAGGACGTGAACATGAACCGTCGTCGCTACGCCTGCCTTTTCGGACTGGTCGCCCAGCCGTTCTGGTTCTACGCCACGTGGAAAGCCCACCAGTGGGGCATTTTCGCGCTGTCGTTTCTCTATGCCGCCAGCTGGCTGCGCGGTTTCGCCAACCACTGGCTTGGGATCCGCATATGAGTTTGCATCACGAAAACATCGCCTGGCGCTTCGAGATCCCGGGCCTGAAGAAGATCGTGCTGCTCGCGATCACGCGTAATGCTCACCTGACGACGCTGGAAGGCTTCATTACGCACCAGCGCCTGTCGCACGAATGCGGCGTCAGCGAGTCGGCGGCGCGCAAGTTCGTTGCCGAGCTGGAGCGCGACGGCTACTTCGTCCGCATGCGCGTGCCGGGCCGCGGTGTTCAGTATCGGCTCACCCTACCGCAGGGGGAGCCGCGCGCATGAGGGCAGCAGACGTTCTCCGCGAGCTGGGTCGGCCGATCGCCTATTACCCGTTCCTGAGCCGCTACCTGGGCGGCGTGAACGCGTCGGTGCTGTTCTGCCAGATCTTCTACTGGCAGGACAAGGCCGCGAGCGACCTGGGCGTGCACAAGACCGTGGAAGAGCTTGAGGAGGAAACGGGTCTGTCCTATGAGGAGCAGCGCAGCGCTCGACGCTCATTGCGGGCCAAAGGCGTGCTGATCGAGACCGCTAAACGAATCGAGCACAAGACCTATTTTCGCATCGATGAAGACGCGCTCGAACTGCTCCTTTCGTCTGATCCGGTGACCAAAAAGCAGGGTTCGAAGTCCGCTGGCACCAAGTCGGAAAAGTCCATTTCCCGAAATGGGAAAAGTCCATCTCGGGAAATGGGAAAAGTCCATCCCGCCAAATCGGGAAACCCTGATTCGCGGGATGGGCAAACCCTCGCTCGCGGGAGTGCAGATCCCCATTCCGTTAACAGTACAGAGACTACTACAGAGACTACAGCAGCAACGCGCGCGACGGACGCTGTGGATAAGTCCGTTGCTGCTGCTGCTGAAAATGAGAAACCGAACCCTGAACCCGAACGCGAACTCACCGATTTGCTGATCTCGCTCGAGCGCGCCCGAGGCAAGGACCTGTCGATCGACCGCAGCCGGGACCGGGTGCACGTGCTGACATGGGTCGGGAAAGGCATTACGCCCCAGCGGCTTCGCGAGGCACATGCGCTGGCGGTGGCTGCGCGTGGCCGCGATGGCGATGATCGGCCGACGTACGCGGGGTTTGTGACGACGTTCATCGATGCCGAGGCAGCACCGGCTGCCGTTGGACAGCCAGATATGGCCGAGTGGTTCCGGTCACCGGAAGGTGTAGATGCACATGGCGCTGAATGCGGCATGCGAGAGCGCAAGGCCGACGAGGACTGGCGCTACTACCGCGTGCTGGTCGCCCGGGCGGCGCGTGATACCGCTGCTGTCGAGTTCGTTCTTTCCGATGCCCAGCGCTTCAACGCTGCGGACCTTTACCAGTTTGCGCGCGTTACCTTTGGCGATGCGCTCATGCCTGTGGACGACTACGCATCATGAGCAAGAACAGGCTCCGCTTCCCGGAAGGCTCAATCGCAGGCGGCCGTGTCGGAACTGCCCGCGTTCGCAGCGAGATCGCCGGCGCGGCGGCGCGTCTTGCATCCGTCGAACCGGTATCGCTCGAATCGCCAATCAAGCAGCTGATCAGCGAAGTGCAGGGACCTCGTACGAAGTACGGCAATCGGAAAGAAATCGTCGACGGGATCAAGTTCGACAGCGAGCGCGAGGCAGCGCGCTACCGCGTGCTGGCGGCGCGCCACAAGGCTGGTGAAATCGCGAACCTGAAGATTCAGGTGCCGTTTGTGGTCGTGCCGGGCACGACGATCGCCGGGAAGAAGCTTCGCGCCCGGCTTTACATCGCCGACTTCGTGTACGAGATGCCGCGCGGCACACCAGTAATCGAGGACGTCAAGGGCATGCGCACGCCGATGTACCTGCTCAAGCGCCATTTGATGAAGGTCGTGCACAACATCGAGATTCAGGAGATCTAGCATGCGCAGAGTCTGGACCGTTCCCGAGCTGAAGACGCTTACCGAGATTTACACCTCAGGCCGCCCGCTCGCCGCGAATCTGCATCTCTTCGGCGGCCGCAGCATCGAGACGATCCGCGCCAAGGCCCGCGCGATCGGGCTGGTGCATCAGTCGTTGCCGACAAAGATCCGTGAACTGATGGCCCCGAAGGATGATGCCGCGGCGGTACCGCGCACGGCGGCCGAGGTCGCAGAGCTGCTCAGCGCTGAGAAACGGTCTGTCCGCGACGTGCTGTCCGCGATGGTGCTGCGCGAGACCGCTCACATCGTCGAATGGCGCGGCTCGTATCACGAGATCGTGTACGTCTTCGGCCCGGGCGAGAACGCGCCGAAGCCCTTGTCGGCGACGCCGGCAGCATACCGAAAGCGCCTCATCGAAAAGCGCAGGAAGGCGGCTGGCATGCCGGCGGGCATGAGCGATACCGAAGTCGACGAGATGTATCGCGCTGGCGATAACTGGTGGCCGCGTGCCGATCCGGTTGTGGTCAGTTCGATCGATGCCATGGTTCGGTCCAAGTGGAGCAATCATGCATGACGCTTTCGTTGGCCCTTTCGTTGGCCTTGCGTTCGGCTGTGCCGCATGTGTGCTATCTACGCGGCGGATCGGTATGCATGACTGGCGGTTCTGGGCCATCTTGGTGTTGATGGGAACGGCCTACGTATTAGGGACATTGGCATGAAGCGCACAGGATTCGTTCGCAAGCCGGGCAAAGCGTACGTGGTGCTGTCGCGCGGCACACCGATGAAGCGCAGCGGCCCAATCAAGTCGCGTCGCAAGCGGCCGACCGTTACCGAAGGTTCGAAGTTCATCGACGCGTGCCGCGGCGAAGAATGCTATCTGCGCGTGCCGGGTATCTGCTGCAGCATCGGTTGGGCTCATCAGTCGGTAGTCGATTGCCATTCGAACCAGAGCCGTCACGGCAAAGCTGGCGCCAGGAAGGCCGACAACGTCTACACCGTGCCTGGCTGCAGCCCGTGTCATGCATGGATCGACCAGAACCGCGTCGGCACACCGAGGCAGGAGAAATACGACGTGTGGGACCGCGCATATGAGCGTTGGGAGCCTGTTCGAGCGGAAAAGATGGGATTGCCATTGCTGGAGGCAGCGTGAGGCTATTGGTTCGCATGTCTCTAGATTTTGAAATTGTGGGTGCGACGCAGGAGTCATCGCAGCAATTCGAGTGTCTGGTGAGCCGCGTGCGACTCCCGATCCACGATGCTGGGAAGCGCGCATATCTGTGTGTCGATGTCGATTTGCCGCCGCAATATCGCGATCTGGCGGCGCGCCGGCTCTTTAATGCTGATGGCACATGCCGCGTCGAGGCGCTGCTGAAGGACAACCGGAAGTCGCTGGCGCCGTTCTTCGAGAGTGGCGACGCGGAGTGGGACGTGCGAGGTATGGAATGAATTTCGACGAGCTGAAAGGCGCTGAACTCGATTACTGGACCGCACGCGCAGAGGGATTCATCGCCGAGCTGCGCACGATGTACGGACAAAGCTATTGCCGGATCGATGTCGTGCCATCTGGCTATTCGATCTACGAACCGACGAAGAATTCGCAGCTCGCGGCCGACATCGCATTCCGCTGCAAGTACACGCTTTACCCGCATCCGTGCCTGGACGAAACAGGCATTCAAAAAACTATATGGCTTGCCGAAGCGCAAATGAACCGGCGGTATCACGGGATGTTCACCGACGAGTCGCCGCAAATTGCGATCTGCCGCCTTCGCGTCGCGGAGCAGTTTGCTGTTGGCGAGATTGAAATCGGCGCCGCGGCGGCGCGCTTGCCAGATCACGTCTATGAGTCCCGCGCGCTTCGTTTCTTGACAGATGTGCAGGCTGAACAGAGCTATTTTCGGTGGCGCGCGCGGTCGACAAATCACTCGGAGTATTTCCATCATGTATGAGCCATTCATCTATCCGGCGCTTCACATTCTTTACGGTGCTGCGCGGCAGCGCAATGAAGAAATAGCGGCGGCGCGCACCACTTTTGATCCCAACGTAATCGATCTGCCGCCCGAGGCAGTGCGGGAGATCAAGGAAGTGCCGCTTCTAGCGCTCGAAGATCATCGGCGGCGCGATTGACTGCTTTACTCACCACCAGGAGAGGCACGTGACGAAGAACTATATTGGAACCAAGATCATCACCGCATGGCATGAAGAGCGGGACGGCAGAGAAGGCTATGCCGTGAAATACGAAGATGGCTACATGAGCTGGTCGCCGAAAGAAACTTTCGAAGCGGCATATCGGGTCATCGAGGGTGACGCACAGTCTCTGACGTTTGGTGATGCGGTCGCGATGCTGAAGGCCGGCATGAAGGTCGCGCGCTCCGGATGGAACGGTAAGGGCATGTTCCTGTTCCTCGTACCTGGCAGCACGTTCTCGGTGAACCGGCCGCCATTGCTCGGTATCTATCCGGAGGGCACGCAGATCGATTATTGCCCGCACATCGATATGAAGACGGCGGACGGCAAGATTGTGCCGTGGCTCGCCTCGCAGACCGATGTGATGGCTGAAGACTGGCAAGTTCTCGGCTAGGCGCGCTTATGAATGCCCCACTGCGCTCGCATGGTCTGGAGGTAACAGCAATTGTTCGGCGTTGTGCCGGCAAGAACCGATATCCGGATGAAGCGACGGCGCGTGCGGCGGGGCTGCATTACATCGAGGTCGGGCAATCGCCTGAGTTGTGGTTTTACCGGTGCCAGATTTGTAACGGGTATCACTTGAGCAGCAAGGACAACGGCCGTAAGTCCAACGTCAAATACGGCATGAATCTACCCATCAAGGAAATATCGTGAGCGACCCTGTAGCCGAAGCATCAGCAAAGATCGCCGCCGACGCGGCGCCCAGCAGCAGCGAGCCGAGCATTATCAGTGAGATCGTCGATGAGTTCAAAAGCCTCGGCGAGAAGGTCGAGCACCTGATTCACCCGGGTGCTGAGAGCGCGGCTGCCGAATCGAACGCGCCGGCGGTCGCGCAGCCGGGGGAACCCATTGCGGCGGCTGCGGATGCCGCGCTGAGCTCCAAGCCGGTCGGTGCCTCGTCTGTCGGTTCTACGGAGAGTTCGGCGACTGTGAGTGAAGCGGGAAACGTCCAGGCGGCGATAACCGCTTTATCACCGGCGCCGAGTTCCACGCCATCTGCGCCGACATCGCCCGAGACATCAACACCGTCTGCGGAGGGTATGGCTGAAGTCCCAAACGTCGCTGCATCGCCTGCGGAAAGCACGTCCGCAAGCGACACCTCATCGTCTGTGAGCAATGCCTTGCAAGACGTCGGCACATCGACCGTGGCCGTGGTCGACTCGGCTAAGAGGGAAGCCGCGAGGAGCGCGCTCGCGCGCTTGCGCTCGCACCTATGGACATTCGAATCTGGAGCCGTGGCGAGCCTGCATGCGGATCTCGATAAGCTCGAATCGATTCTTTAGACCGTGTCGAAGTTTCGCGAAATTCTGGCTCGGCGCCGCGCCGAGGTTGCTACCCAGTGGCAGCTGTTCAATGCGGTTTTCGAGTCAGAGCTTGCTCCCGATCGCATCCCAGCCGAGAGACTGGAGGTTCTCCGAACCGTGATGTGGTCGGCATGGCGCGCTTGCGCCTATACCAACGGAATCATCACGGAGCCAAAAGATGACCAGAAAACCAGCAATGTCAGCTGAGGATAAGCGCTGGCGCGCTGAGTCCGATGCGGAGACGCTCGCGCGTGCCGAAGAGATCAAAGCCGATCGCATGCGTCATGGCGCCGCGAAGCAGCATGCGGCCAAGAAAGCTGAGCGCTATGCGAGCGTAACGAAATCTGGAGGGAAGAAGTGAAAGACAAACCCGCCAAAAAGATGACCCTCAAGACAGCTGAGCGCAAATATGAAGGCTCGCCGGCTGACAGGAAGGCCGATAAGGCTGGCGCCGAGAAGCTCATGAAGCGGGCCAATGGCGGCAAACCGAAGGGCAAGGAAAAGCCGTGATCCAAGTTCTCGAAGTATTCATATTTCTGTTCGTAATCTATCTCCTGACGGGACGATAGATCATGGGTCGCAAGTCTGCTTTGACGCCGGAGCAGTGGGCTGAAGTCGAGCGGCGCCTCATCGCGGGTGAGGCGCGGCGCGCGCTCGCGCGGGAGTTTGGAATCTCCGAAGCGGCCATCCGGCAGAAATTATCATCCCGCGTAGATTCAATAAAAACCGTTGCAAATCAATTGGCTACGGCCAATACGGCTTTGCAACGCCTTCCAATAGCTTCGCAGATAACTGCGCAAAACCTCGCAGCGCGCCTCATGTCGGTGAGCGAGCATCTGCTCGCGGCAGCGGATTATGGCGCGGCGACCGCACGACGACTCGCGGGCATTGCGCACACGAAGTCGGCTGAGATCGACGATGCTAATCCGCTGACACCTGAGGGCGTCGAAGCGCTCAAGGGAATCTCTGCGCTGACGCGAATGGCGAACGACGCCAGCGAGATCGGCGTGAACCTGTTACGTGCAAACAAGGAAGCTGTCGAGGACATCAACAAGCGCAATGCCGAGGGCAGTCGCGTCGAAAACTATACGGATGAACAACTTGACCAGCTCATCGCCCAGCACAGCGCAGCCCTCGGAATCGATCCGGCTCGCCAAGGCTGAGCTGCTCGCCGCGCTGCTCGAGAAAGCGGAGCGACGCGCGAAGAACCGACTCGCTTTTTACACGCCATATGAATGGCAGGCGAAATTCTTTGCCGCCGGCGCGGAGAACCGCCAGCGTCTGCTGATGGCCGCGAACCGCGTCGGCAAGACGGAGAGCGCGGCGTTTGAGATGGCAATGCACCTGACCGGCCGCTATCCGGACTGGTGGGAAGGCTATCGCTTCAAGCGGCCTATTCGCGCTTGGGCGCTAGGCGTTTCAGGTGAGCAAATACGGGACGTGATCCAACGCAAGCTGCTCGGCGACTTCGATGGTGATCGCCCGAACGGCAAAGGCACGATCCCGGCTGAATGCATTGGCGACTTCATCCGCTCGCCACAGACGAAGAACCTGATCAAGGATGTGCAGATCAAGCACGTGAGCGGCGGCTGGTCGAGCCTGTCGCTGAAGGCCTATGAGCAGGGCCAGCATGTGCTGATGGGCGACTCGATCGATTACATCTGGATCGACGAAGAGCCACGCGATCAGGATATTTACCCGCAGTGTCTGACGCGCACGCTGACTGGCGACGACAACCGCGGCGGCCTGGTGACGCTGACGTTCACGCCGGAAAACGGCATGACGCCGCTGGTGTCGCAGTTCATGGAGGACATCAAGGAAGGCCAGTTCCTCCTGAATGTCACCTGGGCCGACGCGCCTCACCTGACAGAACAGGCGAAGGCGCAGATCCTCGCGGCGTATCCGGCCTACCAGCGTGAGATGCGTTCGAAGGGCGTTCCGGCTGTCGGCGCCGGGTTGATATTCACGGTGCCCGATGAACAGATCACCATTCAACCTTTCCAGATTCCGCCGCACTGGTTCGTACTGAACGGCCTCGACTTCGGCTGGGATCACCCGCAGGCGCATGTGCAGCTGGCGCATGATCGCGACGCCGACGCGATCTATGTCACGCATGCATGGCGGGCCAGCCAGAAAGACGCCTCGCAGGCCCGCATCGCGACGCAGGGCTGGGCGAAGGACGTGCCATACGCATGGCCGCACGATGGTCTGCAGCACGAAAAAGGCGGTGGCGAAGTGCTGAAGAAGCAATACGCCGACGCGGGTTTCAAGATGCTCGGCGTGCACGCGACCTGGCCTTCTGGCGGTTACAGCGTCGAGGCTGGCTTGTGGGAGATGCAGAACCGGATGGAGAACGGCACGTGGAAGGTTTTCGCGAACCTCACCGACTGGTTCGAAGAGAAGCGCCTATACCACCGCGACAAGAACGGCCAGATCGTGAAGGAGCGCGACGACTTGCTATCAGCCTCGCGTTATGCCTACATGATGCGGCGCCTCGCCGTCATCAACAAAGCGGCTGAGCCGAAAGGCTCGATTGCCATTCCTCGAACTGCGAGTCATTGGAACAACCTGCGATGAAATATATCGATGACGCACTGCTAATGCGTCCCTGCAATGTCGGCCTATGTATCGACGAGCGCGTGTATCTGCGCGAGATGCGGCGGTTCAAGATTAAGTCCCCGAGCCCATTTGTCATTCCGGGGATGGCAGCCACCATGCATTGGCTTGACGATACGACGGGCGTCGGGGAGAGCGTGGCGATCGTATGCGTTGATATGGAGCGCATGAGGGGCACAGATGGCATTCAGTTGGCCTGCATGCTCGTGCACGAGTGCGTGCATATCTTCCAGAATATTTGTAAGCATTGGGGTGAAGAGGCGCCGAGTGCTGAGTTTGAGGCGTACGCGATCCAGCGCCTCAGTCAGCAACTGATGTATATGTTTTGCGAACTTCGACCGGAACTGCGCATAACCGTTTGACGTTAAAAGCGCTATCGATTAGCTATATGCAATTGGATAATTCTATCAATTGCGGCGGAAAAGATGGCAAAGACGAAGGCAGAGATTCATGCGGCGGTCGTTGAAGAGTCGCTGACCAGCTTCGACATGGCTTACAAGTCGCAGCAGGAAATCCGGCTCAAATGCCTTCAGGATCGCCGCTTTGTCTATGTCGACGGTGCGCAGTGGGAAGACGCGCTTCGCCTGCAGTTCGACAACAAGCCACGCTTCGAGGTCAACAAGCTGCACATGGCCTGTGTGCGCATCTTCAGCGAGTACCGCAACAATCGCATCTCGGTTGACTACCGGCCCAAGGATGACGATGCGGACGATGAGACCGCCAATCTGCTGAATGACCTATACCGCGCCGATGAGCAGCGCAGCGGCGGTCAGGAGGCTTACGACAACGCGTTCGACGAGGGCATTGCTGGAGGCTTTGGCGCCTGGCGTCTGCGCAACAGCTACACCGACGAATACGATGAGGATGATGAGACGCAGCAGATCTGCTTCGAGCCGATCTACGATGCCGACTCATCGGTTTTCTGGAGTCTCGACGGCAAGAAGTACGACAAGAGCGACGCGTCGCGATGCTGGGTGATCAGCTCGATGGACCGCGAGGAATATGCGGAGAAGTACGGCAGCACGGGCGATGCCGATCCGTTTGGCGGTGCAGCAATGGGCCAGCCGGCGACGTTCCGCAAAGTCCAGAAGATGACCGAGTTCGACTGGTACACGCCGGACGTCGTCTACATCGCTGAGTATTACCGCATCGAGGATGTGAAGCGCAAGCTGCACGTGTTCCGGTTGCTCAACCAGAACCAGAAGGACATCAAGGTCGAAGACGCAGACCTCACCGACGAGTATCGTAAGGATCTGGAGGACCAGGGTTATCAGCACATCCGTGAGCGCACCGTCAAGAAACGCCGCGTGCGCAAGTGGATTCACGATGGCGGTGTCGTGCTGGAAGACTGCGGCTTCATCGCTGGTCCGAATATCCCGGTTGTGCCGTATTACGCCAAGCGGGCATATATCGACAATCAGGAGCGCATCATGGGCCACGTGCGGCTCGGCAAGGATGCGCAGCGCCTGTTCAACATGCAGATCTCGCTGCTCGCGCTGATTGCCGCGCTGTCGCCGCGGCAGAAGCCGATCTTTACGCCCGAGCAGATCAAGGGCCACGAAACCACGTGGGCCAACGACAACATTGATGACAACCCGTATCTGCTGATCAACGCCATCACGAACATGAATGGCGAGGAAATTCCGGCAGGCCCGATCGGTACAACGCAGCCGCCTGCCATTCCGCCGGCGATGATCGCGCTCACCGAGCTCACTGCATCGGCAATTCAGGAAGTGACCGGCGAGCAGGAAGCGGGCGAGCAGGTTGTGTCGAACGTCAGTGCCAAGGCTGTCGAGCTGGTGCAGAACAAGATCGACATGCAGGCCTTCATCTACATGGACAACATGGGCAAGTCGATGAAGCGCTGCGGCGAGATCTGGCTCGGCATGGCCCGCGAGCTGTACGACGAGGAAGATCGCCGCATGACAACGATCGGTAAGGACGGAGCACAGGGCGTCGCGCGCCTGCATCAACCAAAGATCATCGACGGTGCCGCGCGCGTGACGAATGACCCATCGAAGGGGAAATATGAGGTCACTGTCGACGTCGGCCCGAACTTCACCAGCCGGCGCGATGCCACCGTGCGAGCGCTCACCGGCATGCTGCAGTTCGTGCAGGATCCGCAGCTGGCGTCGATTCTGTCGTCGCTGATCCTGTCGAACATGGACGGCGAAGGCCTCGACGACCTGAAGGAATATCTGCACAAGATGCTCGTCAAGCAGGGCGTCATCAAGCCCAATGAGGCTGAACAGCGCGAAATGGCCGCGGCCGCACAGGCGCAGGCGAACCAGCCGCCCGATCCGCAGAGCCAGTTCTACATGGCGTCCGCGCAGGAAGCGAGCGCGCGCGCCGGCAAGGCGCAGGCCGATACGGTCAAGACCTATGCGGATGCCGCAAACAGCCGTGCCGATGCCATTGCGAAGCTTTCTGATGCCCACACGAATCGCCTTCAGGCGGCAATGGACATCCTCAATACGCTGATCCAGCAAACCAACCAGGACGCGACAGCCGCCGCCGGTGCGCCGGCTGCTGCAGCTCCGGTTCCTCCGCAAGCCGCTTCCGCGATGCAGCAACCTGCTATGGCGCAATAGCGTCTTGCTTTTGATTTGCAAAAGCTATAGAAATACGCAATCAGGCCACCGCAGCGCCTCAAGCTGTGAGTTGACACGGGATTTTCATGGACACAACGGCAGAAACGCCCAACGAGAATGAACATGTAATCGCTGAAATTGAGGTCGATCTGGAAGGCCAGACGGCCACCACTGCCGAAGTAACGCAACCCGCCCATGGCGATGGCGTTGCTGCGGAAGGTGAAGAAGACAGCGAAGCAGTCATTCAGTTTGGCGACGAGGAAGCGCCGGCCTCAGGCGAAGAAGGGCAGGAAAACGCCCCGCAATGGGTTAAGGATCTCCGGAAGCAGAATCGCGAACTCACACGGAAGCTCCGTGAGAAAGAAGCGAGCGAAGCTGTCTCCCGGCCAACGCAAGCACCTGCAGTTCCCACGCTCGGCCCGAAGCCGAAGCTTGAGAACTTCGACTACGACGAAGGCAAGTTCGATGCGGCAGTCGGCAAGTGGTACGCCGATAAGGCCGAAGTCGATGCTGCTGCGGCGAAGGTCAACGCAGAAGCCGAAGCGCGCGAGCGTGGCAACCAGGAACGTCTGGCGGCCTACGAGCGCGGCGCGAAGGCGCTACGCATCAAGGACTTCAAGGAACTGGAAGCGACGGTTGTTATCGAGCTTTCGCCGGTGCAGCAGGGCATCTTGCTGGCTGGTTCCGACAAGCCTGAAGTACTGGTAGCTGCGTTGGGCAAGTATCCGAACAAATTGCGTGACCTCGCCAAAATCACAGATCCCGTCCGGTTCGCATTCGCGGCAGGCAAGCTCGAAAAGGAGTTGAAAGTGTCCACCCGCAATGCAACCAAAGCCGCGCCAGAAGCGCGCGTTTCGTCATCGGCTGCTGCTCCGGCGGCTGGCGGTGGCGAGAAGAAACTGGAGCAGCTGCGGGCCGAGGCGGAAAAGACTGGCGATTATTCGAAGGTCCTCTCCTACAAGGCACAGCTTAAACGGGCGCAACAACAGCGCTAGTTCGCCGCAGTTGCTCTCTGTCAACTCGGGATAGAGGACAAGCAAAATGAGCAACGCATTTTCGAAGGAAGAGCGTGTCGCGTTCGAGCAGCTGCTCGAAGGCTTCAATGACATGCTCGTCATGTCGCGTCTGGTGAGCAAGTACACGACCGACCAGCAAGCAATGGAACGGTCGGCGAACATCATCTGGCGCCCGATGCCGTATATCGCCCAATCGTATTCGGGCACCGATATGACCGGCAACTTCAACTCGTATACCCAGCTGTCCGTGCCGGCGTCGATCAACACGCCGCGCTCGGTGCCGTGGACGATGACTGCGCTCGAGCTGCGCGATGCGCTGCAGGAGAACCGTCTCGGTGACGCTGCGAAGACGAAGCTGGCCTCGGACATCAACATCGCTGTGAATGGCGCTGTGACGTCGCTCGGTTCGCTGGTCGTGAAGCGCACATCGGCTGCCAGCGGCTTCGATGACGTTGCCGCGGTGGACTCAATCTACAACGAACAGGGCATCGGTGCTGACGACCGTTATGCCGCGTTCTCGTCGCGCGACTACAACTCGATGGCGAGTAACCTCGCTGGCCGTCAGACGATGGCCGGTCGTCCGGAAACTGCCTACGACAAGGCATACATCGGCGACGTGTCGAACTTCAGCGTGTTCAAGATGGACTACGCACCGCGCATCATCGCGGCCGCAGGTGGTGCCATCACGATCGGCGCGGCGAACCAGTATTACGTGCCGCAGGCGACAGTCGCTGCTTCGTATGGAGAGGTGACCAATGTCGACAACCGCTTCCAGACGATCCAGGTCAGTGCGACCGCTGGCGTGCAGCCGGGTGATTGCTTCCAGGTGGCGAACGTCGATTCGGTGCATCACATCACGAAGCAGGACACCGGCCAGCCGAAGACCTTCCGTGTGGTGACCGTCGTCGACGGAACCCACCTCCAGATCACGCCTCCGTTCATCAGCGGTCAGGGTGGTTCGAACGCCGAAATCTGCTATCAGAACATCAGCGCGACGCCGGCCAACGGCGCTGCAATCACCTGGCTGAACACGGCTGCGTCTGCGCTCAACCCGCACTGGAAGAAGTCCGCTGTCGAGCTGCTTCCGGGCCGCTTCGCACCGCCGACCGATGCTGGCGTGCAGGTGCTGCGTGCGACGACCGAGCAGGGTATCGAAATGGAGCTTGAGAAGTTTTACGACATCAAGACCAAGACGATCCTGTACCGCGCGGACGTGTTCTTCGGCGTCGCTGTGCTCAATACCGAGATGTGCGGTGTTGAGCTCTTCAATCAGGTCTGATCGCCGGCCAAATCAGGCCTTACAGGAGTTCGACATGCAAATCACCCGATCCACCGACTACGGCCAGAGCCCGGTCGGTCCCGGCGGCGGCGCCGGATACACGTACGAGCCGATTACGAAGCTCGTCGCAGCAGCGGCCGATGCCAACCCATCGCCCTATGCCGCGCAGAACAACGACTTCCTGATTGAGGTCGATGCTTCGAGCCAGAACGTGCAGGTTACGCTGCCTGCTGCGTCCGGCTCTAAAGGCCAGCACAAGATGATCAAGCGCAGCGACGCGGCGTTCGCGGCCGCTAACGCTGTCACGGTCATCACGGCTGATGGCTCCCTGATCGAAGGCGCGGCATCGCAGTCTCTGAACGCCCAGAACTCGGTCATTGAGCTCAAGTCGGACGGCACCGTGTGGCAGGTTATCGGTGGCTCGAACAGCGCCGCGTGGGGCCATGTGCAGCCGATCGCCAACATCGCGCCTGGCGCGTCGCCCTACACCTATACCGCACAGGCAGCGGGATCGGTGGTGGTGACGGGCGGCACGGTCAGCAACATTCAGCTCAAGCGCGGCGCAACGACCATCGCAATCGCTGCGGTATCGCCAGGCGTTGTGCCAGTGAGCACCGGTGACCAGGTCATCACGACGTATAGCGTTGTGCCAACGATGAGTTTCGTTCCGCGTTAAACCTCGCGGCGGCCTTCGGGCCGCTGCTCCCATTTCGGAGATCACAGGATGAATGGCCTCAAGTCAGCGACGATGCTTTATCGCAAGGGCACCGAAGAGCGCATTCACGGTGTGCACGTCGACAAGATCATCGTCGATGAACATGAGGTTCCGGATTACCTCGAGCAGGGCTGGTATCTGACGCCGACGGCTATGAAACAGGCGGCTGAAGCCGAAGCTGAGGCAGCGCGGATCGTCGTCGAGGCTGAAGCTGCGAAAGCGGCCGGCAAGCAGAAGCAGGCTGCCGGCGGCGATAAGCAACCTGCATAGAGGCGCGCGTGTCGACAAAGCTCGAACTCATCGAAGGGGCCTATGAGGAACTGGGCCTCGCTGGGTATGTGTTCGACCTTTCGCCTGACGAGATTACGACTGCGCTAAAGCGCTGCGACCGGATGGGTACCCAGTGGGACGCGCGCGGGATCCGGATTGGCTACAACATTCCGCCATCCGCAGATGCCAGTAGCACGAACGATGATGCTGGCATTCCTGACTGGTCGGAACAGGCATTCATCACGAATCTTGCTCTGCGTCTTGCGCCGACCATCGGCAAGCAGGTATCGCTGGACACGCGCATCGCTGCGCGGGACGGCTACAAGACATTGCTGATGGGCAATTACGAGATTCCCCAGATGCAGATGCCACGGCAGATGCCGATCGGTATGGGCAATCGGCGCAACACCAAAAACCAACAGTTTTTCGCGCCCGTCGATCGCGTCACCACGACGAACGACGCATTGCTCGAACCGAGCGGCGATCCGTGGCCGGATAGCAACTGAGGACCGCACATGTCGAACATCAATCAGCTGTCGTCGGATACCACGCCGCAGCTATCCGACCAGATCGCGATCTGGAATCAGAACTCTGGCCAGCCGCGCAAGGCCAGCCTGAGTTCGGTTCTGGCGCTGCTGCAGAGCGCGCTGACGTTGCCGAGCGGCATCCTCAGCGCTGCGAGCCTGTATGGACTGCGACGCACGCAAGCCGAGAATCTCGCACTCACGACGCTGCCCGCTGTCGTCGCGCCGTATGACGCGAACGGCAATAGCATCGTGAAAGTAGGTGGACAGGCGCTGACGCTCAATGTCGTCACGGGCCTGATGCAGGCAACGCGCACCATTCAGGCGCTCGACTTCTGGGTCGCGCTCGATGGCTCACTGCCGAATCCGCGTGTGCTCACGCTTCAGGTTCAGACGGGTCCGGTCGGCGGCACGTTGTACACCTCAGAGTTCCAGGCAGTGAAGGTCGGCACGGGTGTGGCGGACTGCTACAACTTCGCCGGCGTGCTGCAGAACCCGAACAACGTCAACAGTGTGATCAACACTGGCGACATCATTCAGCTTGTCGCGTCGGCCGATCAGGCGACGACGCTTGCAATTAACCGCGCGACGTTCGTCGTGCAGCCTCTCGATGGAGTCTGAACCATGCTCAATCAGCCTTTCTCGCCGGCCTATGAGCAGACCCAGGCAGTCACGGTGAGCTCGACGTCATCGCTCATCGGTATTGACCCGCTCGCCAAGGCGGTGCGCGTGCTCAACCCGAATGCGTTCCCTGTCTTCGTGCGCTGCTCGAACACTGCCGACGATTATCCGGCGACCATCAAGGATTATCCGATCGGCCCGAACTCGTCCGAGGTGATCACCAAGGCCGACACGCACGGTGCGATGTCGCTGTTTGCGACCGGAGCGAACACCGGGACCGTCTATGTGACGCCGGGTGAGGGCTTCCAGAGCGCGGCAGCCTGACGCGTTATGCAGATCCCGATCGCGAGCGGCGCGTATACGGACAGCGGGGCAGAGTTCCGCACGTCCTATCCGCGCAACCTTGTTCCCGTACTCAAGGAATCCGGTATCTCCCGGATGTTCCTGCGCTCGGCAGAGGGCCTGACGCGGTTCGATGTCGGCGCGGCCGCGCTCACCGGGTTTGACCGTGGCGGCATCAACTGGCAGGGCATGTGCTACCGCGTGATTGGGACAAATTTCGTCTCGGTGAGCTCAACCGGTGCAGTAAAGGTGCTGGGCCAACTTCCAAATGACGGTCTTCCTGTCTCGATGGCCTATGGATTTCCGAACCAGGGCATCGGAATCGTCAGCGCGAAGACCCTGTTTTTCTGGACGACGCAATTGCCTAGCGGGTCAACGCAAGGGTTGCCGACGCTTCAGCAGTGCATGGATGGAAACGTTGGGTCTCCCATTGATCTGCTCTGGATGGGTGGCTACTTCGTCCTGTTTGATGGCGCGTTTTCGTACGTCACCGACCTCAACAACCAGTTCAGCATCAATTCCCAGAAGTATGGGAGCGACTCGAACTCGCCAGATCCGCTCAATGGTGGACTGAAGTTCCGCAACGAGCTGTATCTGTGCAACCGGTACACGATCGCGGTGATGGACAACGTGGGCGGCACTGGATACCCGTTTCAGGAGAACGTCGGTGCGACGATCCAGAAGGGGGTCATCGGCCCGCAGGCCAAATGCATCACAAGCCAGGGCTTCGCCTTCGTCGGCAGTGCTGCGGACGAAGCGCCGAGCGTGTTCCTGTCCGTGGGCCTCGGAATTGCTCAACCGATCGCAACACGCGAAATCCAGATGGTGCTGGCCGGATACACTGAGGCCCAGCTGTATGGCGCGACGCTCGAATACCGCGCGGAGAAGGAACAGCAGTTCATCTATCTCCACCTGCCGAACCAGACCTTCGTCTACGACGTGATGGGCTCCCAGAACGCCAAGATGCCGCTCTGGTACATGCTCGATTCATCGGCAGACGGTAGCGGCGCGTGGCGCGCGTGGCACCCGGTCTATTGCTACGGCAAGTTCATATTCGGCGATAAGACCGATCAGCGCATGGGGTTTGTCGATCCGACTACCGCACAACAATATGGCGCTGATGCGCGCTGGCAGTTCGATACCGTCTTCGCCTACAACGGCGCGCGGGGGATCGTTGTCAATGCGCTCGAGCTGATCGGCACGTATGGTCGCTCGGCACTCAGCGAGAATGACACGATCAGCATGCAATACACGGACGACGGGCTGGTGTGGAGCAGACCGCAGTTCAAGTCGATGGGCATTCAGGGGCAGACCAAGAAGCGCGTCCAGTGGCGCCCGAAGCATTTCTTCCGCAACTTCCGTGGCTATCGGTTTGCGGGTTACAACGCGGCCCCGATCTCATTCGCTTCGCTCGAAGCTACCACTGAGCCGTTGGCAGCATGACCGATATCACGATCGCGACGTCGGCAGCGAACCGGAAAGAGCTGGCCGAGGCCTTTGGGCAGAACCAGTCCGCCGTGCGTCGCCTCGAGGCGATGACGACAGACATCAGGACAAACCTGCCCAATGCAATCGAGCAGAGCGGCGGTGCGGCGCTTCTTCTCTCGCTGCTCGTAAATGGTCAGGTCGCTCCGGTGCGCGGTGCACGCGATAGCCTGACTACGGCTCTGCTGCTCGCGGAATCGATGGCGAAGACGTCAGCGAGGCCGGATAGCGGGATGCAGGCGCTCATGCAGGGCAATGCATTCATCGCGCAGGCTCCCGGCGCATACAAGGCCACATCGCCCGGCGGCGTCTACCAGAAGGCATCCAGCACGGGCAATGCGCTCACTTCGGGCGTCATTGCGAACGCATGCAGCATTCCGCTTGCGGCCGGTACATGGGACGTCTCGGGCATCGTCGTTTTCAACTCTGGCGCGGCGACTGTTGTCGAGTCGATCACCGCCGGCGTTTCGTCGAATTCTGCAACGCTGGGGCCGCCCGATACCTATCAGCAGCAGCAGATGGCATTGAGCGGCACGCCCGCGTTCAACCTCTGGGCGCCATTGCTACGGATCGTGCTGGCCAATGCCGCCACGGTCTATCTGGTTGCCGAATCGACATTCACAACCTCGACTATGTCGGTCGATGGATACATTCAGGCGCGGCCCGCGTTCTAGGAGATCAACATGACCACGCAAGTGAACTGGGCCCAGCTCTGCCAGGTAGTCAACGCCGCGGCGCCGGCTCTCGTCTATGGTCCGGTGCCCGCGGGCTCGCAGGTATCGATCACTGCGGCAAGCGCATGGAACCCTGCCGGCGCGGCAGGATCGGCTGTCGTCGACCTCTTCATCATGCCGAATGGCGGCACTGCAGCCGATGCGACGCACGTAGATCGCGTATCGGTACCACCCGGCGCAGCGCTGTCGCTGACTAACGCGATCAACCAGAAGTTGACGGCAGGCATGGAACTATTCGCAGAAACCAACGGCGCGACGCTCACAATTTCGGGTGCGATCGCTTCGTAATACGCTATCGGTATTGAATTAACGATAGAAATGCAATATCGTTCGTGAGGCTGCCCATAGCCGCGTAATGGGCGTCGATTCCCTCCAGATTGCCCACGCGAGTTCAGTTCAACGGGCGGCGCGCCAATCCGGCAGCCGCGAAAAGCCATCACGAGATGGCGCGAACGGACTCCGTCGGCACGCATGCATTACTTCACCAAACTCGATTCAGGCATTGACGTCGCCCCGCTCGTTGCGGCGCTCGACGCGCATCCGGAACTGTGGGACGCCAACGGCTTCCGCAAGAACGGGCAGGGCACGCCGCATGCCCGCATGTCCGATATCTGGGTGCGCTACAACGACGTCGCGCCCTACGCCGCACGCGGCGATTACGCGGGCTTCAACGATGCCCACGTGCCGATCTGGTATCCGGCCTATGACGTCCTGCGCGCGGCGCTCGATCCGCTGCTTTTCCCGCTGATGCAGCGCGTGTCCGGCGAGATGCTGGGCGGCATCCTGATCACCCGCATTCCCGCCGGCGAAGCGATCGCACCGCACGTCGATCGCGGCTGGCATGTCGAGTACTACGACAAGTTCTATCTGTCGCTGCGCAGCGCCCCGGGCGCGATTTTCCAGTGTGGCGATGAGTTCATCAATCCCGAGCCGGGCGATCTGTACCACTTCGACAATCGCCTCGAGCACTGGGTGAAGAACGAAAGCGACAGCGATCGTATGACGCTGATCGTGTGTATCCGCGCAGATCGCCGCCGGTGGTCGCCATGCTGAATCTCGCTATCTCCCAGGCAGTCGTTGAGGCGATGGCGCAGTCGCGCAAGCCGGAAGTCGATCTGCACATCAAGCATTACTTCTCTGGTCGTGAGTATGCCAAGCAGATGACGCTTGAGGCTGGTAACTACGCCGAAACCCACGAGCATCTCTACGACCACATTTCCATTCTGGCGCAGGGAATCGTGACGGTAGAGATCGACGGCGCTGTGTCATATCACATCGGCCCGACTGCGATCGTCATTCCCGCGAACAAGAAACACCGGATCGACGCGATCACCGATTCGGTGTGGTTTTGCGTTCACGCCACCGACGAGACCGATCCCGACAAGGTCGATCGCGTCCTCGTTAAGGAGGGCTGATCATGCCATGGGGATTTGCAGCGGCCGCCGTCGGATCTGTCGCTGGAGCCGCAATCAGCTCGAGCGGTGCGCAAAGTGCTGCCGATACGCAGGCGGCGGCATCGCAAGCAGGCCAGCAGGTTCAACTTGGGGAATTCAACACCGTCCAGGGGCTGCTCGCGCCATATGTCAGTGCTGGCACCGGAGCAATGACGGGCTACAACAACACGCTCGACCAGTACGGCAACACGCTTACCCAGCTGGGCAACCTGACGGGCGCAAACGGAAGCGGGGCGCAGCAGACTGCAATTCAGGGTCTCACGCAGAACCCGATGTACACCAACGCGATGCGGCTTGGGCAGCAATCCATTCTGCAGAACGCGAGCGCGACCGGCAGCTTGCGTGGGGGCAACACCATCGCGTCGCTCGGCTACCTGCCGGGACAGGTTCTTTCGAACACGATGCAAACCCAGATCGGGAACCTTGGCGCATCGCTGACCGGTACGCAAGGACTGCTATCCGGGTATGGGAACCTGATCCAGCAAGGCGAAAGCGCTGCGGCCGGCACCGGCACGGCAGCGATGTCTACCGGCAACAACATCACGAATCTTCTCGGGCAGGCCGGTGCTGCGCAGGCTGGCGCGACGCTCGCGGGCGCAAATGCCGGCGCTGGTTCGCTCAACACCATTCTCGGCGGCAGCACGGGTTCGAGCGCGCTTGCAGCTATTCAGGCGGCAGCGGGCGGTCTTGGTAACGGCAGCGGCGGGAGTGGCGGATACGGCTTCACAAATCCTGGCTTCACGATGCCGGCGAACGACCCGACCTACGGGCTAAGCCCTACCTACGGATTAGGTTAAGGAACGTCCATGTCCGACATTTCGGCGACGCCGCCGCAGCCAGTCAATTACAGCGCGATGCTTCCGGATATCGATCCGCAGGCCGCGCTGCTGAAGTCCGCCAACATCCAGAATGTGCAGGCGCAAACCGGGCTGCTCGGTCAGCAGGCAAATCTCACGGGCGCACAGGCGAATCTGGCTGGCGTCCAGGGTGCTGTTCAGACCGTCGCCCTTCAGCGGCAGATGATGTATCCGCAGATGCTGCAGCAGGCGCTGGCAAATCCGACGCCGTCCAATTTCGCTGCGCTGACGTCGATGTTTCCCGACCAGCATGCCGGCCTTGCGGAAGGTTGGAACATGATCCATCAGCAGCAGCAACAGCAGCAGCTTGACGGCCCGAGCCGCGCATATGCGGCGCTCGTGAATGGGCGCCCGGATCTCGCGCAGCAGATCGTCGGGCAGCAGGTCACGGCACTCCAGAACTCCGGCACCGATCCGAGCAATCCGGTCTTCGCGAAGCAGATGCAGGATGCACAAACGATCAGCAAGCTGATCGATAGTGATCCGAAGGCGGCGCAGGGCTATCTCGGCGCCGCGCTATCCGCCGCGATGGGTCCGCAGGACTTCGCGTCGCACTTCTCGACGCTGATGACCGAGCCCGCGACGATCGGCAAGACGGCGGCCGAAGCGACGACGGCACAGGCGAATGCATCCGTCGCACCTGAGCAGGCGCAGGCCAACCTCGCGCAGACGCAAACGAACGTCCAGAACATCCAGAACCAGGTGCAGCAGCGCGTCGCCGCGTTCGGTCTTGATCAGCAGAAATTCCAAACCGATACCGCGATCCGTATGCAGCAGCTGCGGTACCAACAGATGGTGCCGAATATGGCATCCGGGATGGCCGAGCAGCAGGCGACTGCGGTTGCGCAATCGCAGCAGCTTCAGCAGTCTGCTGATCGCGCTACAGGCATTGCGAATCAGATTCAAGGTCTCGTGAGCAACGGCGCGTGGCAGCATGGCGGCATCGCCGGCAACGTGCAGATGACCCTGCAGGACGTGCTTGGCGGTCAGGACTCCGTCAACGACCTGAAGAAGGAATATGCATCGATGCGCGCGAGCGCAATCTTCGGGCAGATTCAGGGCGGCCGCACCACTGACAAGGATGCATCGATCATCCAGAAGGGCTTCCCTTCGGACAACGCCGATCCTGACCAGATCACGGCGTGGCTGAACTCATATGCGAACGTGCAGCGCCGTATGGCGCAATACAACGACGCGAAGGCCGACTGGATAAGCGCCGCTGGATCGATGGGCAAGTTGCCGCGCGATGGCAATGTGCTGGGCGTTCAGGTGCCAGCCGGAACCTCGTTCAACGACTTCATGGCACGCGGCCTGAAGGGCGCAACGAGCAATGTGACGCCGCCGAACGCAGCGCCTGGCGCAATGCCGCGCTATATGTCTTACGGGCAGTGAGATGGCCGACCAAACCGTCTTTCCGACCAGCTATAGCGACCCGGTCTATGCCGCAGCCGATCAGTCGGCATCGGCTGCCGTCGGCATTCCTAACGGGTGGCTGCAGAACATCCGCACTTTGGGCGAGAAATCGAATGCTGATCAGGTGAGCAGCGCAGGCGCGCGCACGCCGTACCAGATCACGCCGGATACACGGCAGGCGATCCTCAAGCAGACGGGCGTCGATCCGTATCTGAATCCGCAGACGGCGGCCTATGGCGCGGCCTATCTTCTCAAGCAGTCGATGGACCGCAACGGTGGAAATCCGATTCTCGCGACGGCGGAATATCACGGCGGCACGGATCCCAGCAACTGGGGCAATAAGACGATGGCCTACGTCAAGCGTGTGACGGGTGCATCGCCGAACAATGCAACGGCGACGCCATCGTTCATGCAGGATCAGGGCGGCGGCGCGCAGGGTGCTAACCCGTATCAGCTTCAGGCTGCGCCCGACACGTCGAACCTCGGTGTCGGCATGCCGAACACGAACGCACCGAGTCTCTCGAAGGTCTTCGCTGCCTATAAGGCAGGACAGATGGACCCGCAGTCGGCCGCCGAGTTCGAGCAGGACGTGCGGGGCGGCAAGGTGATGTTGCCGCAGGGCATGCAGCTCAACCCGACGGATACCGGCACTCAGGCGCCCGGCACGATCATCCAGACCGGGCCGAACGGACAGGACATTGGCGAGACGCCGCCGGCGGGACAGCAGCCGCAGCAGGGCACGCCCACGGTGCCACAGTCTGCCGGACAGGTGATACAAATCCCGGCTGGCGCCGTCTCGGCATTCAACAATGGACAGATGCCGCCCGACGTACGCGCGCAGATGCAGGCGGATATTCAGGCTGGCCGCGCGCAGCTGCCGCAAGGCGCGACGCTGACCGACCCGAATCAGGGGCCGCAATCACAAGGCTTTGCCGGTGACGTCGGGCGCCAGCTCGGGCTGACAGCACGCGATGCGATTCAGGCGGTGGGCAATACGGTCGGCCTGGGCTATGACCCGATCGCCGCGACGCTAAATCAGGTGGGTGCGCTGGTAGGCCATGATCCACAGATTGCACCACTTGGCGCGCAGGCAGCGGCGCTCGCGAACAAGCTCGGATTGCCGCAGCCGGTGGGCAATGTCGAGCGTGGCGTAAATGCGGCCGCGCAGGGCGTCGCGGAAGCTGGCACGTTTGCTGGTGCCGGACGTGCAGCGGCGGAAGTGCCGGGCATCGTTGGGCAGCTCGGCAAGACGTTTGGAGCCGATGCTGGCAAGCAGGCGGCAGCGATGGCAGCCGGTCAGGCTGCTTCGCAGCATGCCGCCGATGCAGGCTATTCGCCGGCGGCGCAGCTCGCTATCAATCTGGGCACGATGGCCCTCACCATGGGCGGCGTGAGCGCGCTCGAGGGGATGGCCGGTCAAGCATCGCCGGCAGTAGCCGCAGTTGCGCAGCGCATGTATGGCGCGACAAAAGCAGAAGCGCAAGCAGCAGCAGGCGGCGCTGAACGCGTTGAGCCGACGATGGGAAGCACCGCGCCTCAGGAGGGTGCGCCCGCAGCGCCGCCGACGGCCGCTCGCCCTGCAACGGCAAGTGCTGCGCCTGGGCAATTCAATGAGGTTCCGCCAACCGCGGCACCCATCAACGTCAATTCGAATGGCGTCGCTACGCCATCGCCCGCGACGGAAAGCGCCACTGCGGCCACTGCTGCTGCGCCCGTGCCAGCTGCCCAAGCGACTGCCGAAGCTGCGCCCGGACTTGGACCCGCAGCCAATGTCCAGTCACCGGAGCTCATGCAGCCGTCCGAGCTGGCCGCGCAGACCCGCAAAGCGGTCGGCGCTCAGGGCGCGCCTTTTGGACTCGGCAAGAATGCGGCGCGAGACATACTGGCAACACAGGCCGCGCCAGATCAGGCTGTCGTCGAAGCCGCGAACCGGCTCGGCGTGACGGATCTGCTCGATCCCGATCACATGACGACGAACCAGTCGTATCGAGAGCTCGCGCAGGCGATCAAATCAAACCCGGGTAGCCTGGCGGGTCAGGCGCAGACCGAGAACCTGCAGTCGCTCGGCCAGCGCGCGCAGGCGCTCATCGAGAAGGCTGGCGGCACGACTGATCTGAGCGAGCTGTCTGCCGAAGTCAAGAACCAGCATCAGGCGATCATCGATGGCCTCGGTGACACCGCAGAAAGCCTCTATGGCGAAGTCAATAAGGGAATTCCGGCTGGCACCGCCGCGCCGGCGCCGAATACGCTCGCCTTCATCAATCAGCGCCTCGAGGATCTCGGTGGGAACGCCAGGAACCTGACGGATGGCGAGCAGCGCCTATTGGCGCGCCTTACCCCGAAAGAGCAGCCGATGACCGTCGGCGGCCAGATGATCGACCCGCGCGATCTCGGGCTTGAGCCCGAGCTGCAGCAGCCGACGTACGCGCTGCTCGACAACGAGCGGCAGCATATCGGCATGGCGCTCGATGGGCAACTGAGCCCGTTTTCCAAATCGCCGGTACCGCTGCTCAAGAAGCTCTATGGCGAGCTCGCGCAGGATCAGGAGCAAGTCGCGGACGACATGGGTGTCGGCGATACCTACCGCACGGCCACGGCAACCGTGGCGATGCGCAAGAGCTACGAAGACGACATGACGAAGCTCTTCGGTCGCCAGCTTGGCGACTCGATCGTGGGCAAGCTCGGCACGGCCGTGCAATCTATGTCGAAGGGCGACGAGACGAAGTTCGTCAACCTGATGAAGCAGATCCCGGAGAACCTTCGCCAGAAGGCGGCGACGAGCGGCCTGCAATATGCCTTCGGCAATGCCACGAAAAACGGGACGCTCAATTTCAAATCGTTTGCTGACTGGATGGATGGCGTCAAGAAAAATTCAGGCGCCTTCAATGCGCTGATGGCGAGTCTGCCGGCCGACAGCCGCCGTCAGTTTCTCGACCTCGCGACGGTCTCGCGCGGCGTGGCGAACTCCCTGCGCGAAAACATTTCCACCGGGCGGATCATGGCCGCCCGGCAGGACCTCGGTACCGCTCCGGACGGCCTGATGTCCAAGGTGCTCGACAAAGGCCGTCAGGCGGCGATTGGTGCGGCGGTGACAGGCGGCGCGCACGTGGGTGGCCCGGTTGGCGCAGGCCTCGGTCACGCGATTGTCAGCGCGCTCACGCACGGCAAGCCAGACGTGATGAAGGCCGCCGACGAGCTGCTCGTATCGCCCGAGTTCACGCAGCTAGCGAAGTCCGGCGGCGCGCCCACCGAGCAACAGATCAAGGCTGCAGCGAACTCAGGCGCGATGCGGCGGTTTTACGCCCTCGCGAAAGAGGCTGCAGCACCAAACGATTCGGGGACGCGCGAGCGCTGGCTGGCTGGCGCGATCAATTCGGTACGGCAGGAAAACAATTCAAAATCGAACAGGTAAGCGATGAACGCGAGCGAACTAGCCAATCCGATCCAGTTTTTCCCTAACCTTGCGGGCCTTCCGCTCGACGGGGGCAGCATCTACATCGGGCAGCCGAACGTCAACCCGGTTACAAACCCGCTGACGGTTTATCAGGACATCGGCCTTACGATCCCCATGGCGCAGCCGCTCGGGACCGTGCAGGGATCGATCTCGCTCAACGGCTCGCCCGTTGCCGCATATCTGCCGTCCGGCCAGTATTCGATGCTGGTGCTGGACAAGAGCGGCAACACCGTGATGTCGCTGCCGGTGTGCTCGCCGACGACACTCGCGCTGAACTACGGGCAGATGACGGACTATGTTTTCAACTCGGGCGTTGATTATGTAGAAGGGACCACCGTTCAGCTTCCGATACCAGTTTCGCCGGGCAGTGCTGCAAATGTATGGGCCTATTTCGCTGGCGTCCCGCAGTTTGGCTTCACTGTGCCGGCTGGCTATATCAACTTTGGCGCGCCGATTCCCGTCGGCATCAAGCAGGTGGTGGTAAAGGTCGGACAGTCTGTCGCCGTCGGCACGCCTGGAAACGGCACTGTCACAGATTCGTCTGTCGCGGCAGGATCGAAGCTGTCGAACCGTATCAACGATTTCATCGATTTGCGCGACCCCGCCTACGGCGCGAAGTGCGATGGCGTCACAGACGATACGGCTGCTGTGCAGAACGCCATCGCTGCCTTGGGCAGCACAGGAGCGACGCTGATCATCCCGGGCCCGACGCTGATCTCTGCCGCACTGACCTTCAACCCGAACACGCAGCTGTTCCCGATCAACGGCGGCTATTTCATTGGGAAGGCCGGCACAGAGCTTGTGCAATTGCAGTCTGCGCCGCTTGCCGGGCCCGTCAAGCTGCTCATGAACATGGCGGCGCGTGCGACCAATGGGATGACGATCTATCCTGAATGGTTCGGCGCTGCCGCAGATGGCGCGACGGATGATTCGAGCGCGATCCAGAGCGCGATTAACTTCCTGCAGAACACGGGCGGCATCGTCCAGTTCGAGGCGCGTACATACCTCATCGGCACGCTGGTTCAAATCGGGACTGGCGTGGGAAGCGTCGGACAAAACACGATTCTGCAAGGCAAAGGACGGCATTCGACGGTCATCAAGAGTACCGGTGCTAATCAATCGGCTATTCAGGTAATTGGTGCTGCGGGCTCGACGCTTCAGGGAGTCGCAATTCGCAATCTTACGGTTGATAAGACGATTGCTGGAACTGGTGGTGTTGGGATTACCGGTCAGTACACAGCTGTACTTGAACTGACCGATCTGCAGGTTAACAACCATCTTTATGGCGTGAGCCTGATGGGCGCCGGCAATACGATCGCGAACCAGATCATTGTGTCACCTCCCAATGGTGTCAGCAATTGCCGGGGCTTCGATATCAACGGCGGCGGCACAAATCCGGGTGGCAACAAATCGAGCGTGTTCCGTGATTGCTACGTAGTGGGTTCGTCAAGTACCGGTTCTATCGGCTTCTTCGCCTATGGGGCTTATGTTTCGGATCTCATGTTCATTGCCTGCGAAACGCTCGCAATGCCGATTGGCTATGAATTGGACATGTCCGCGTCGGCAAATACCGGTAATGAGGATGTGCAACTGATTAATTGCCGCGCGGACAACGTTTCAACATATGGTGTCTATGTGAACGCGGCTGGCGGTTCTGGTTCGGCTGATTCAATGGTGACGATTCTAGGTGGATGGTTCGATATGGGTAACGTCGTTACCCAAGTGAATCTCATCTACCTGAATGGTTGCCAAGGCGTCGTTATCGAGGGCGCTCAGATCTACAACGCGCCCGCCGAAGCGAATGCCTATGGCGTCTATATGCAGAACTGTCAGGGCTGCACGATTCTCGGCAACACCTTCCGCGAGATGAAATACAGCGTCTATTCGACCGGTGGGCGCAACAACATGGTGAAGGGCAACAACATTTATAACGCTGCCGCGACGCCCGGCATCCAGCAAGCCGTGATGCTCAGCGAGAGTTATAGCTCGATTCAGGGCAATACATTCCGTGGTTATGCGACAAACGGCGCGGTGATCGATGCTGCTTCAGTGGCATGCAGCATGATCGACAACATCGCTGATCCCGCCAATATCACGACTCGCTATAGCAACAGTTCAACAGGCACGGCATTCACGGCCAACAATATCGGGGCATAAGAATGGATAACTACAAAGACGCGCTCGTCGCCGCGCTAAAAACGGTTCCGGCGTGGCTAGGTCTTGCGATCGGGCATGCCATCGACAGCATCACCCTATCGGGAATTGCACTCATTGCATCGACGGTCTACAGCGTCGTGCAGACCTACGTAACGATCAGGCGCGAGCGCCGCGCGAGGAGCATCGAATGAGCGGCTTTGACGACACGTTCGCATATGTGATCGGCATCGAGCGCGGGTACGTCGTGGACGACGGCGGCCCGACGATGTGGGGAATCACACAGGCGGTCGCCCGCGAATGTGGCTTCCAGGGCGACATGCACGATCTCACGCTGGATCAGGCGAAACAGATCGCAAAGACGAAGTACTGGGATGTATTTCACTGCGATGATTTCGATCCCCGCATTGGTCAACAGGTGTTCGACGCTGCGTACAACGGCGGCCATCCGGTCCTGTGGCTTCAACAGTGCACCGGTGCGACTCCAGATGGGCAGTTTGGACCCGCCACGCTTGCTGCAGTGAAGGCCGCGAATGTGGACAGGCTGATCGCGAAGTTTGACGCATATCGCCTGCTGTACATGTGTGGACTCGATGTCTGGCCAAGCTATTCGAAGGGCTGGGCTCGCCGCATCGCAAACAACATTCTTGCAGGAGAATCGCCATGAGCGGATGGACAGATGCGCTAAACGTCGTCAAGACGCTCGCGCCAACGATCGCGACGGTATTGGGCGGTCCGCTCGCTGGCGGCGCGGTGACGGCACTTGAAAGCGTGTTCGGCATTACTCCGCAGCCAACCGCGTCGACTGACGACCGTCAGGCCACGCTCGCCGCGGCAATCAGCGGTGCGACGCCGGAGCAGCTCGCCGCGATGCGTAAGGCCGATCAGGATTACGCAGTTGCGATGGCGCAGGCCGGGTTCAAGGATACAGAGACGCTTGCGAGTCTGACCGTGCAGGACACGGTGAGCGCGCGCGATATGCAGGTGTCGACAAAGTCATGGACGCCCACACTGCTCACGCTCGCGATTACGGCCGGCTTCTTCGCCATGCTGGTGATGCTGATGTATGTGAATGTGCCCGACGCCAATAAGGCCATTGTGTACGGTTTCACGGGCACACTCGGCACAGCATGGCTCGTCGCTGTGCACTTCTGGTTCGGCACCACGCAGAGCAGCGATCGCAAGACCGAGTTGCTAGCGCAATCGCTGCCACCGGGGAGCCAATCGTGATTATCTGGATCTACGTTTCCAATCTTGCGATCGCGCTATGGAACGTCGCCCGCGCGGTGATATTCGTCTATCACCCGAACGGTGATGGATGGGCGCATAGCGTTGCTTACTGCGTCGACTGTCTCGGCAACGCTATCACAGGTGGCGACCCGCGCGAGACGATCAGCAGTCGCTCCGCAAAGGCGCGGCTTGAAGGGAAGGAATGGGGCTGTGCGATGTGCGCGTTCCTCGGCTGGGCCGCGACGCTCATTGCAGGGAAGCCAACCGACCACTGTGCCGAATCAATCGAACCTAACGAAGGCTCCCGAGCCATCATCAAGGACTGAAAAATGAAAAATCGAATCTCCAGAGTCTTGGCGGCGGTTGCCGGACTGCTCGCTGCGGCATCCGTGTTTGCCACCACTACGGTCCCAGTCCAGCTTCTGAACACTTCGGGATCGTCTTCTGGACAGGCCATCATCTCGACCGGACCGTCGAGTGCCGCCGGATGGGCTAATGTGCCCGGCACTGCGCTGACAGGCATTGTGCCGGTGGCAAACGGTGGCACGGGCCTGAACGCGCTGACCCAGTACAATGTGATGGTTGGCAATGCCACAAGCGCTGTTTCTTTAATTGGGCCTTCAGCATCGGGGACGATCTTCGCCTCGAATGGCGCCAGCGCTTACCCCTCTTTCCAGACGAAAGCAGCGCTCACCATTGCATCGAGCGGCGCAAACACCGATATCACCAGCCTGAACGCGCCCGCACTTGGCGCCGCGACTGCGACGACTGCGGCAGCCGGAACGAATACAATGCAGGTCGCCACCACGCAATTCACGAATACCATCTTTGCGGCGCCGCCATGCCTGGGTTGCACGACTGCAGCGGCCGTCAAGGCCACAACGTTCAATGCTTCCGGCACGATCACGCCATCGACGACAGCTGGAATTGTCGGCACGACACTCGCCGATAGTGCAAGCGCTGGAAGCATCGGTTATTTCGCAGCGAACTCGACGGCCGGTACGTCTATCACTTCCGGCGCAACAGTCAATGCGACGAGCATTTCCCTAGCGGCTGGCGATTACGATTGCTGGGGGCAGGCGCTGTTTTTACCGGCTGCATCGACCGTCGTCGCGAATATCGCAGCCGGTATCACGACGACGTCAGCCACGCTTCCTGCGAGCCCGGACACCACTTATCTGGGAACGACGCTCACCACTGGAACAAACGGTACGACAGCCATTAATGCGATGGTCAAGCGCATCAATATCAGCTCAACCACAACGGTTTATCTCGTCGCCGAGGCCGGCAGCGTGACGACCAGCACGGCAACGGTCAACGGGTACTTACAGTGCCGCGTGCGCCGATAGATCGGACGCGTGGAGACAGCAGCCTGCGGAGGAATCGGCGCGCGGGCTGCTCGAAATATCGGTGTGTGCCGAGCGAGATTACCGCGATGGCCGCCAGAATGATCACCGTGCGGCCGATGAAGATCGCGATGTTTTCCGGAGTGGCGTCGACGGAAACGCCCGGCGCCGACTTCTCTATCACGATCATATGCAGCAGGTACATCGAATAGCTGGCCTCGCCGAGCGCAACCAGCGGGGCATACGACAGTGGCTTCACGCTGTAGCGGGCACAGCAGAAAATTACCGTCGCGATCGCCGGCAGCAAGCCAACGATGCCCACCACTGCGGCGAGCCGCGGTGAGCCCAGCTCGTTGCGCAGCACGAATAGCGCGATGTTGACAACAGCTATCGCGATCGCGAGCCTGGCAAAACGCAATTCCCTAATACCTACGCTGCGCCGCGCCAATACCATATGTGCCTGGGCAATCGCGCACCCCGTAAGGAACTCAAGCACGCGCGAGTACGGCGCGATGTAATTAAACCAGTCCGAAAACAGCGTGCCCGGATTTGCCTTCGGGTTCTCGACGATCCCGATCAACGCGCCGACATGATCAATAAACGCCGTATGCTGCTTCAGCAGTGACAGCGCGACAGCCGCCATGGCACCGATGGCGAGTGCGCCGACGACGGCGCGGCGTGGCGTACCGGCGCGCAGCATCAGCAGGCAGATTATCGGATACGTCAGATACAGGAAGAACTCGGTACTGATCGACCAGGCGACGAAGGTGTAATGGAACGCGAACGCGATCGGGCTATCGCCGATGAAACCGTATACCCAGCTCTGCACGCCTGCCAGTAGGTAGGACAGCGCCTCCAGATCCTGCAGGCGATAGGCGTCGGGCGCGTAAAGAAAGAAGTTGCCGCAGATAACGTCGAAGGCCGCTAGCGCGAAGAATAGCGGGTACAGGCGGCTGAAGCGGGCGACGGCAAAGTCATATAGGCCGCGCGTTGAGCCGACGGTATCCGAATAGTTGTAATGGATGATGAAGCCGCTAAGCACGAAGAACAGCGACATGCCGAGAAACGACAACTGGTGAAATGGATCGGCGAACGGTACACCCGGATTCAGCTTGAATATCACTGGCCATAGATGATCGAGCACGATCGCGGCGGCGGCGACGAAACGTAATCCTGTGAGTGCTGGAATAGCCTGTTTTTTCACGGTGCCCCTCGATATTATTTTCGGGTGAATTCTACATCAGGGAAAAGATTCGGTAAGGCACACGCTACTAAATGCCCGCGTTCTGTAGCTCACAGGCGTGCCGCTGCTTCCGCGATCTCGGCCGCCAGGCATCGTCCTAGCCAGCATATGTTTTGTTGATGCTTTCCAAGCAGATCGGCCGATATCGAGTCTACTGTCATCAGGGCGAGCAGTGACTCGAGCTGCGCGGCCTTGCTGAGGACGATATCGAGCGCATCGCTTGTTTTTTGAGCGGTTGCCAGTACTGCGTCTTGCCTGTCCATCGCGCGCTTGTTCCTCGGATGTCACCGGGCGATATGCCGGCCTGAGATGCATTTTGGCGGCGATTCTCGCGTTTCGATCCGCCGATCAGGAGTGTAAATCGGCGTCATTTCGGCTGCAAACAGTTGCGATCTGGCGCCTTATTTAGGGCATCGATAGAATCGCGCGCATGCCCAAAGACCAAGAACCGATCAAGACCTCGCTGCGCATACCGCCTCTGCTGCACGCCGAACTGGAAAGGGCAGCGCAGGCGGCTGGACTGACATTGAACGCCGAAATGCTGATCAGGCTACGGCGCGACCCGACAGCTAATGACGCTGCGGCAATCCTGTCCGAGATCGAGATGCGCGATCAGGTGATCGTCGAATCGCTGCGTAGGCAGCTCGGCGCGCTATGGGGCGTGCTGGATCGCACGGACGGCGTGATCGAACGAGTAGTCGAGGCGATGACTCAGGTTGCGCCCGGCAGCGATGCCGCCGATCTGAAGCGCGAACTTCAGTTCATGCGCGAGCTGATCGGGACAGCGCGCGCACACCGGTAGCGCCTCGCGGTGCCATGGCGGTGCCGCACTTCATGAGAAATCACATAGGCCATTGATCTTGTTCAGGTAATTTTTTTCTTAGAACAGATCAAGTATTCGACGGCGCTGCCGGTACGACCTGCGGCGGTGGTGGAAGGGCGCTGACTGCAAGCCGTGTGCAAGCTCAGTGGGCGTAGAATGCCGCCTTCCCAGACACTATCCGCGATTGCCTCGCGAACCGAGCCCGCCTCATGAACACACCGCCGCGCAAGAAGAACCCGACCTTTGGCATTGCTGTTTTCATTGTGGTCGCGGTCCTGCTGGTGATCGCCACGCTCTTCTATAACGCCATTACGGAAAAGCGCGATTTCGATCGCCAGAACGCGCCGGCACCGACCGTTGCGTCAGACGCGGCGGCTGTGGCGTCCGCGGCTACCGCCGCGAAGCCTGCAAGCGGCGCCGCACAATAAGGCAGCGCCGCAATAAGGCGCCGCGATCGTCTCACTCTTCCGGCAGACGAATCATGCTCGCATCTTTGCGAATCTGCACCGACGCCGTCAGCATCTGCTTGCACTGATGGGCGAGCAATTTCATGTCGTTCACGGCGTCTGCCGAGTGGTCCGGCGATTTCTCCGTCTCGACCACCATCGTGTCCAACTCACGCATCAGTAGTCTGATCTGTTCGCCCTGATCGGCCGGCGGCGCGCTGCCCGCTTCGGCCTCGGTCAGATTGTCGCGGACCACGCTCAGCGCGCGTTGCAAGGGCTGTTGCGAGACGCTGTCGGCGTGCTGCGCAGAAGTGCGCAGCAACGGCGCGGCCGCCGTGATCTGCGAGGCGAGCACGTGGCTGCGCACCAGCAGGTCGTTCAATTCCGGCACGAACTTCTGCGCGGACCTCGGCTCGAGCATCATGCGCTGGAACGCCTGGCCCAGATTGGCAAACGCAACGTGGACGTTCTTGCGCGCGAGCCGGTAGCGATAATCGCGATCAAGCGCTGTTGCGGCCGCGACGGCGGCAGCGGATGCGCCGCCGGCTGGCTTGGCGGCTGCATGGTTGACCGGACTGGCGCTGGCGCTGCTTGAGCCAGCATTGGTAGCAGCGGCCACACTCGTGTTTGCGCTGGCGCTTGCACCGGCTTTCGGAGCAGCGTTGCCGCTCGCATTTACACCGGCGATTGCCACCGCCCGCGCCGGCGTGCCGAATTCGATCGCCGGATCGGCCATTGCCGCGGCGGGCGCAAACGCACCGGCCTCGGTCACCGTGGCAACCACCGCGGCGGCCGGCTTGCCGCTCCACCACCAGCTCGCTTCCAGATACTGCCGCGTCGCATTGATCATGGTGTTGACGAGCTTGCCCATCAGCCGGTATTCCCAGTAGGGAAACAGGTGGCTCGCCGCAATCGCGATCGCGCAGCCCACCACGGTATCGATTGCTCGCTCGCCAATGATGCGCATGCTGCCTGGCGCGAGCAGATGGAACATGAGCAGCACGTACGAGGACGTGAACACCACGCTCGCCGTGTAATTGAACAGCAACAGGCTGTAGCTCATCACCATCGAGGCGAACATCACCACGAGCAGGATGTGCGGTTCCTTGACGAAAATCATCAACGCGATACTCGCCGCACAGCCGATCAGCGTGCCGATTATCCGCTGCCCATTGCGCTGCTTGGTCAGGGAATAGCCCGGCTTCAGAATGATGACGGTGGTCATCACGATCCAGTACGCATTGGTGAGCGGCAACAACCGGCCGAGCCAGAAACCCACGGCGACCGCAATCGTCACGCGCAGCGCATGGCGGAAGCTCGGCGAGGCCATGGTCAGATTCGAGAAGATCTGCCCGAACGGCACGCGGCGGCTCGATACGAAGCGGGAGAGCGCCTTGTCGAGGCGCAGTTCGGTCTCCGTCTCGCTCGCGCCCGGATCGCTCGACAGGCTTTTGCGCATCCTGTCGATCAGACGCGTGGCGCTCCAGATACGCCGGAAGGTGGACGATATTGCCGAATAGGCCTCAGGATTTTTGGCCGGGAGGTCCTGCTTGCGCATCAGTTCGATCTCGAACTCGATGGCGCGCAATTCGGCTTTGACATTCACGCGCACGCGGGGCGGCTGGTTTTGCAATACCGCGAGTCCGATTTCTTCGAGATCGGCGGCGGATTTGCGAATCAGATCGCGGTAGAACACCAGCAGGTCGGAGCCGCCAAACGTGTTGCGCACCAGCGAGTAATCGACATGCGCGCCGACAAACAATTCGTGCAGATCGACGGTATTGATGAACAGATTGAACAGCATTGCCCGGCGCGGTTCGAGCCGGCCGGTTTTCAATTTCGGCAGGTTGCGCAGCACGATGTCGCGCGCGGCATCCTGACGATCGACCGCGGCGATCTGTTTGTCGACCAGATTGCGATAGCACTCGTCGAGATCGTTATCGAGATCGTAGAAGGCGGCGCGCGCGAGCAGATAGTCCGCGCACGCGAACACACTTTCGGCGAGCGCCTGCTGTTCGATGCGATGCATCATCCAGCGGCTAACGAAGGTCGACCAGTACGTGTACCAGAGACCGCCCACCAGAATCCACGACGCATTGACGAGCGCCTGCATCGGCGTGAAATGCTCTTCCAGCGTCATGATCATCATGAACAACGTGGCGAAGCTGATCTGCGGCCAGCGGTTGCCATACACAACGATCAATGAGAGCAGGAACGTGAGCGGCACGACCGTGCACCATAGCGCCACCGGATTGATCGTGGCGAGACCGGTGGCGAGCGCGGACAGGAAGCCGATCACCGTGCACGCCAGCATCTCGTTGTGCTTGTACTTGAGCGGGCCCGGCATATCGACCACGCATGCGCCGAGTGCGCCGGTCGCGATGGTGAAGCCGAGTTCGCGATCGTGAAATACGATCAAACACAATATGGCCGGTAACGACACGCCGACTGCGATGCGCAGGCCGCCATAAAAGTACTGGCTGTAAAGGAATTTCTTTATTTCAACCGAATAGCGCATCGACTGCCTGAATTCCATTCACTGAGAAAACGCGGTTGAAGGAGCCAACCCGGGGCAGACTCAAACTGCCGTCGAGTCTAACTGATTTTGTGCCTGATCTGACCTCGTCCATTCGGCCAGGTTCTGCCGTGGGAGCGCGTTTGTTATGCTGTCGCTTCAATGTCTGTCGCGGCCCGGGCGTTCCGCTCGCGTCGCATGTTTCTTCGGAATCCATGCTCCAGCTTTTCTACTCGAACCGCTACGAAACCCTTGTCGGCGCGCTGCTCGACGACCTGGCACAAGCGCCGTCCGATCCCTGGACGGCGCAGCCCGTGATCGTCCCGAGCGCGGCGGTGCGGCGGCGGCTCGAACTCGACATCGCGGCGCGCCAGGGTATCTGCGCGAATGTCAACTTTGGTTATCTCGCGCAGTGGCTATGGGCGCAAATCGGCGGCGTGATCGAGGTGCCGAAGCATTCGCCATTCGCACCGGACCGGCTCGTGTGGCGTTGCTACCGGCTGCTGGGCGAGGCGGACGAAGCATCGCCCTGGAACGCCTCGCCGCGTCTGCGTACTTATCTCGATGCGGCGGACGCGTCGATGCGCTACGAACTGGCGCGCCGCGTGGCCACCGTGCTCGACCACTATCTGACTTATCGCCCGGAATGGCTGTTGCAATGGCAAAAGGGCGGTTCGATCTTCGCGAGCGGCGCCGCGGACGACAACGGTCCACGTCTCGTCGGCGCGAGCGTGGCGGCGCGTGAGGACGAGCGTTGGCAAGCGGCATTGTGGCGCGCCGTGCTTGCCGAAGTGGCGGGCAACGCGCAAACGCCCGCGGCTGCCTTGCCGCCCGCTTATCGCTTTCTCGAAGAAATCGGCACGCTCGATCTGGAAGCCATCTCGAACGCGCAGTGGCCCGAGGCCGTCAGCGTATTCGCACTGCCGACCATGCCGCCGCTGCACGTTGCGTTGCTGCGCGCGCTGTCGCGCTGGGTCGATGTGCGCCTGTATGTGATGAACCCGTGCCGCGAGTTCTGGTTCGACGTTGTCAGCGCGGGTCGCGTCGAAGCGCTCGATGCCGCGGGCCAGCTCGATTATCAGGAGGTGGGTCATCCGCTGCTGGCCGAGTGGGGCCGCCAGACTCAGGCGCAACTGCATATGCTGCATGAACTGACCGAGAGCGCGGCGTCCGGCGAGACTGGTGACTTCACCGAGAATCCGGAACCGAGCTGGCTCGCCGCCGTGCAGAACGGCATCCTCGATCTGCGGGCGGAAATCGGAACAGACGCGGACACTGACGAATTGCCGATCGAGAACGGCATTGAAGTCCATGTGTGTCACAGCCTGTCGCGGCAGCTCGAAGTGCTGCATGACCACCTGCTCGGCTGGTTCGACGAGTTCGACGATCTGCAGCCCTCCGACGTGCTGGTTGCCGTGTCCGATCTCGCGGCCGCCGGGCCATTGATCGATGCGGTGTTCGGCACCGCGCCCCCAGGCGACACGCGCCGCATTCCGTATCGGATCACGGGCTTGCCGCCCTCGCAGGCCAATCCGGTCGCGCGTTTGTTGCTGGACTGGCTGGCGTTGCCTGAGCGCAGCGTGGGTGCGCCGGATCTGATCGAATGGCTGCGGGTCGATGCGATCGCCGTGCGTTACGGAATCGATGCCAGCGCGCTTGAAGCCGCGCAGGAATGGCTCGCCGCAGCCGGTGCGCGCCGTGGCCTTGTGCCGAGCGAGCCGACCGGCGAGCACGTGCCTGTCGCGCGTCATACGTTCGCCGATGCGCTGACCCGGCTGTACCTCGGCTACGCGATGCCGGATGGCGGCGAGCCGGTCGATGCCTGGCTGCCCGTTGAAGGCGCCGATGGATCGGACGCTGAACTTCTCGGCCGCCTGTCACGTTTCGTCGACGATATCGAAACCTTCGCGCAGCGCTGCGAGGTTGAGCAGACCCCTGCCGAATGGACGCAACTGCTGCTCGAAACGCTCGCGCAGTGTTTCGACGGCGGCGTGGAGTTTGCCGATTCGCTCGCAGCCGTGCGCGACGCCATCGACAAGATGGGTGACGCGATGCAAGCGGGCGCGCAAGACGTGGTGCTGCCGGCCGCCGTGGTGCGCGGCGCGCTCACCGAGGCGCTCGACGACCCGGCGCGCGGCGGCGTGCCTTGGGGCAGCGTGACGTTTTCGTCGCTGACCAGCTTGCGCGGGTTGCCGTATCGCATCGTTTGCCTGCTCGGCATGGACGACGGCATATTGCCGAGTCTCGCCCGCGCCGACGAATTCGACCTGATGGCCGCGTTCGGTAAGGCAGGCGACCGGCAACGCCGCGACGACGAACGCAATCTGTTCCTCGATTTGCTGCTGGCTGCGCGCGACCGGCTGTTCATCGCCTATACGGGCCGCAGCATTCGCGACAATGCACCGTTGCCGCCGGCCGCGCTGGTCGACGAATTGCTCGATCACCTCGCGCAAGTGTCGGCGGGGGAAGGGGCGAGTCCTGCGGAAATCGAAGCCGCACGGCACGCGTTTATCATCGATCATCCGCTGCAGGCGTTCGCGTCGGACTATTTTTCCTCGCAGCGAGGCCTCTTCACTTACGACATGGATCGCGCGGAACTGGCTAGTTTGCTGGCCGCGCCGCAGCATCCGGCTGCCGCGCCGTTCTTCGATCAGCCATTGCCCGCCGAAGATGCAGCCCCTGTCGCATTCGACGAATTCGTGCGCTTCTGGCGTCATCCGTCGCGTGCGTTGTTGCGCGACCGCCTGGGTATCGTGTTGTCGGATGCGCAGGGCGAATTGCTCGACACCGAGCCGTTCGAACTCGATTGGGCCGGTCGCGATACGCTGGCGGAGCGACTCCTGCCGGTGCTGTTGAATAGCGATACCGAAGACGACGACAGCATGTTCGAGCGTGTGCGCCGCGTTGCCGCGGCCAGTCCCGAACTGCCGGGTGGCGCAACCGGCGCGGTATGGCGCTCGCGTGAACTCGGCGCGCTGCGCCAACTCGCCGACAGCGTGCGCCGCGAAGTCGCTTCAGGCGTCGAGCGTTTGCCGTTCGTGCTCGATATCGTGCCGCGCTGGCCCGATCGCGCCGACATCGCCGATACGCTGTTCGGCCCTCATGACGCAGCGCTCCGCAAAGCGGCCGAAGCACCGCTGCAGCTGCACGGCACCTTGAATTTGCTGACCGAAACAGGACAAGTGATTTTCCGCTACGCCAAACCGGCTGCGCGCGACTATCTGTCGGCGTGGCTTGCCCATCTGGTCTATTGCGCGGCACAGCCGAACGGCCCGCGCCGCACGGTCTGGCATGGTAGCGGCGAGAGCTTTGAACTTACGCCGGTCGCCGCGCCGCTCGACGAACTGGCGCCGCTTGCCGCATTGTTCAGGGCAGGGCGCATGCTGCCGCTGCGCTTTTTTCCGAAGAGCGCGTGGGTGAAGGTCAGCGAGAGCGATTCCGCGGCGCAAGGCGTGTGGATCAACGACCGTGTGCGCGGCGAATCCGACGACCCCGCCTTGCGCATCGCGCTGCGTGGCACGCCGCTTTCGCTCGACGAACCGTTCGGCAGTCTTGCCTCGATTGTCTTCAAACCGCTCGTCCAACATCTGCGGAGCGCATCATGAGCGGCGCTGTTCACAACCACGCGCTGGTCGCAGAAGAGCTCGACGTCTTCGCCTGTTCGCTCGAGGGCGTCAATCAGATCGAGGCGTCGGCGGGAACCGGCAAGACCTGGAACATCTGCGCGTTGTACGTGCGGCTGCTGCTCGAAAAGAACCTGAACGCCGACCAGATTCTGGTCGTGACGTTTACGAAGGCGGCGACTGCGGAGTTGCACGAGCGGATTCGCGGCCGGCTCGCGGAACTGGATCGGGCGATCGATACGGACGACGACGGCGGCGATCCGTTCATCCGGCGTCTCTTTGAAACTACCCTTGCGCCGGAGCGCGGCATCGATCGCGAGACCGCGTTGAAAGTCGTACGCCGCGCGCTGCGCACGTTCGACCAGGCCGCGATCCACACCATTCACGCGTTCTGTCAGCGTGCGCTGCAGGAGGCGCCGTTCGCTGCGGCTATGCCGTTCGCCTTCGAAATGGAAGCCGACGACGCCGCCTTGCGTTTCGAAATGGCAGCCGATTTCTGGCGTGAGCAAGTGGAACCGGTGGCTTATGCCCATCCTGCTTTCGCTGCATGGCTGGTGGCCAAACGCGCCGGTCCCGCGTCGCTCGACGAGCAACTCGCGCGACGGTTGAAGAAGCCGTTGGCTCAGCTACGCTGGGGCAAGGTCGATGCAGGAGGAAGTGGCGCCGATCCGCAGGCGGGCTTCGATGCTGCTGGCGAAGTCTGGCAGGCAGAGCGCGATACGATCGTGAGATTGCTTGCAGAAGCGCAAGACCGTCTGAGCAGGACCTCGCACAAGCCTGATCTTGTGAGCGCAGCGATTGCCGCGTGGACCGAGTACTTCGCCCAGGGCGATTGTCATGCGCCACCGCCAAAGGCGGCCTTGAAGCTGACGGCCTCCGCGCTGAAAAAAGCCACCAAGGTCAAGCTCGAGCCGCCCGAGCATCCGTTCTTCGAGCACGCCGAAGCGCTGGCCGCAGCCGTGGTCGCGGCCGAAGCCGCACAACGCGCGCGCTGGCTCGCGCTCATAGAAACCTGGCTCGACTACGCGCCCGCCGAACTGGTGGCGCGCAAACGCACGCGCCGGGTGGTGTCCTTCGACGATCTGCTGTCCAACCTGTATCGCGCGCTCGCGGCCAACCCCTGGCTTGCCGATGCTTTGCGCACGCGGTATCCGGCCGCGTTGATCGACGAGTTTCAGGATACCGATCCGTTGCAGTTTGCGATCTTCAGCCGCATCTTCGCGCCGGACGGCCCGCTGTTTCTGGTCGGCGATCCGAAGCAGGCGATCTACAGTTTCCGCGCGGCGGATCTGCATACCTATCTGGCGGCGCGCGCGGCGGCTTCGGCGTGCTACACGCTCGCGGTCAATCAGCGTTCTACCGCGCCGATCGTCGAGGCCTGCAACCGGTTGTTCGAAGCGAACCCGCAGGCGTTCGTGCTCGATGGTCTCGACTATCAGCCAGTGAGGGCGGGCGAGCGGCGTCGTCCGCCGTTCGTCGAACCCGATGCAAGCGCGGGCGACTTCCGCATCTGGACCCTGCCGCAAGGCGACGCCGCGCTGACCAAACGCGACGCGCAGCGCGCGGCGAGCGAAGCCTGTGCGGCCGAGATCGTGCGGCTCCTGCGCGGTGCGCGCGCAGGGTCGGTGACGATCGGCGACGCGCCGCTCGCGCCGGGCAATATCGCGGTGCTGGTGCAAACGCATAAGCAGGGCAGCCTGATCAAGCGCGTGCTGGCGTCGTGGGGCGTCGGCAGCGTGGAACTGGCGCAGGCCTCGGTGTTCGCGACACTCGACGCCGAGCAGATCGAACGCGTGCTGGCCGCGGTCGATACGCCGGGCGATTTGCGCCGGTTGCGCACCGCGCTCGCGACCGATTGGCTCGGTCTCGACGCCGCCGCGCTGTGGCGTCTCGAACAGGTCGCCGACGCGCCGGTGCCGGCCGACGATCCCGCGCATGCCGCGGACGCGATGGGCTGGGTCGAACGTTTCTCACGCTATCGCACGCTATGGCACGAGCGCGGCTTCGCCTTGATGTGGCGCACGCTGATGCGCGAGCTGCGCGTTGCGCAACGGCTGGTGGCCGGACCGGACGGCGAGCGCCGTCTGACGAACGTGAATCATCTGGCCGAACTCGTGCAGGCGCGTGCCGCCACGCAACCCGGCATTGCGCCGACTTTGCGCTGGCTCGCCGCGCAACGCACGCAAGGTGGTGGCGAAGACGCGCAGTTGCGGCTCGAGTCGGATCGCAACCTCGTTCAGATCGTTACCGTCCACAAATCGAAGGGGCTCGAATATGCGGTCGTGTTCTGTCCGTTTCTGAACGACGGTGCGCTGCGCGAGCCGCCATCCTCCGGCTTGCCCGACGCACGCGAGTATCACGACGAAACGGGCGGCGCGGTGCTGCACTACGGTTGCGATGACGACGAAGCTGAACGTGCGTCACGTTACGCGGCGCGCGAACAGGCGGCGGAGCGGGCACGGCTCGTCTACGTGGCGCTGACACGCGCGGTATACCGCTGCTATCTGGTTGCCGGTACGTATCTTTCGTCGCGCTCCACCAAGGAGTCGCGCCGTAGCGTGCTGAACTGGCTGGTGGGTGGCGGCGCTCATAGCTTCGACGATTGGCTTACCGATCCACCCGACGAAGCCGCCTTGTCCGAGCGATGGCGCGCGTTGGCGGGCGGCCCGATCACGTTGCAGGCGTTGCCGAAAGTGGAGCGCCGTGTGCCGCTTGAAAGCCTCCAGGACAGCGGCGCGCGGATGCAGGCGCGCGCCAACCGGCGGCCGTTGCGCGATCAGTGGCGCATGGCGAGCTTCAGCGGTTTGATTGCAGTCGGCAGCAAAGCCGAGGAGGCGCGTACGCCGACGGAAGAAGTGCGTCCCGATCACGATGAAATTGCCGATGCGCTCGCGCCGGCGCTGGTGCCGGTACCGCAAGCGCCGTCCTACGCCGAGGACGACATTCTCGCGTTTCCACGCGGCGCGGCGGCGGGCGAGTGTTTGCACCGCATGTTCGAACTCGCGGATTTCACTGATGCGCAGACGTGGCCGGACGCAATCCGGGGCGCCTTGCGCGAACGCCCGGCGCCGGCTGTGCCTGAACTCGCGGCGCGCTTGCCCGCCATGATGCATAAGTTGATCGCTGACGTCGTGAGCACCGAGCTCGTGCCCGGCATGGCGCTCGCGAGACTAAATCCGCAGCGGCGCCTGAATGAACTGGAGTTTTTGTTTGCCGCGCCTTCGCTTGATTTTCCGGCGTTGCGCGCGCTGCTGATCGAACACGGCTACCCCGACGTTGCGCTGGAACCTGGCGTGTTGCGTGGTTTCGTCAAAGGATTTATCGACATGATCGTCGAGCACGACGGCCGCTTCTGGATCGTCGACTGGAAGTCGAACCATCTGGGCGACACTGCCGCCGACTACGCCGCGGCGCCGCTCGAAGCGGCCATGGCGAGCCACGCCTATCACCTGCAGGCACTGCTTTATACGGTGGCGCTGCATCGCTATCTGAAAACGCGGGTGCGCGATTATGCCTACGACACGCACATCGGCGGCTATCTCTATCTGTTCGTGCGGGGCGTTCGCCCGCAGTGGCGCGATGCCGACGGGGCGGCGGGCGTGCATATGCGACGCCCCGCGTTCGAACTGGTGGCGCTCATCGACGCGGCAATGATTGGAGGTGTCGCATGAGCGCGTGCGAGCAGAATTCCTCCGCGCCGCCGGAGCTCGACGACATCGGCGTGAATTTACCCGCGCCGGCCGATTTCAGCACCGCGCTTGCTGAGGGGTTCGCGCGGCGCATTGGCACGTTGGCGCGGCGGGGCGGGGCCTCGGGCGAGGCGGTGAAGTGGGCGGCGCGGGCCGCCTTCGCCGCGAGCCGCGCCACCGCCGAAGGGCACGTGTGCCTGCCGCTTGCCGTGCTGGCGCGACGCTTCGATGCGTCGAGCGCGGAGGTGCGCGCGGCGTTGTTTGCAAGCGGCATGGCCAGCGACGGTTCGCAAAGCGCGGCGGCGCTGCGGCCGCTGGTGATCGACAGGCAAGGGCGACTGTATCTGGCGCGCTACTACGACTACGAGCGGCGTCTCGCGCGCTCGCTGGTGATGCATGCGGGCGGCGGGCAGGTGGAGGATGTAGGGGCTCGCGAGCGTGCGCAGGATGCGGCGGGTGCCGACGCCGCGGCCCAAACGCTCCATGAACGTCTGCTGCGCTACTTCGGCCCTCCGCAGGATGACGAGGTCGACTGGCAACGAGTCGCCGCAGTCATGGCGCTGTCCGGTCGGTTGACTATCGTCAGTGGTGGCCCGGGCACGGGCAAGACGACTACGGTGGTCGGCGTGCTTGCCTGTTTGCTGGATGCCCGCGCCGATCTGCGAATCGCATTGGCGGCGCCCACCGGCAAGGCCGCGCAACGAATGCAGGAAGCCTTGCTTGCACGTGCCGGCGAATTGCCGCCCGAACTCGCCGCGCGCTTGCCGCAGACGTCGTACACCTTGCATCGGCTGCTCGGTTCCGGGCCGGGCGGGCGGTTCCGGCATCATCGCGATAATCCACTGCCTTACGACGTCGTCGTGATCGACGAGGCGTCGATGATCGACGTCGCGATGGCGGCGCATCTGCTCGATGCCATTGCACCGCAGACGCGTCTCGTGATGCTGGGTGACAAGGACCAACTGGCCGCGGTCGAGGCGGGTGCAGTGTTCGCCGAGCTCAGTGCGCGGCCTGCTTTTACGCAAGACGGACTGCAGCGGATCGCTGAGGCGCTTGGCATTCAAGCGGCGCGGTTGTCGCAAGCGCTGCCAAACGCATCGAGCGGCTTCGACGAAGCGCATGACGATTTTTTCGCGCATGCGGGTGCGCCGGACGATTTCGATACACCGCCTGACGACTTGTTCGACGATGCTGATGCGCACGGCGCCTTCGGTGGAATACCTGGCGACGATCTTTTTGCGATTCCGGCGGCGAGTGAAGGAGCGGCATTGCCGCCGTTGCCATCGCCATTGGCTTCGTCTTCGCGATCGGCACTGGCAGCGGCACCAGCATCTGCATCAAGCTCGCCTTCACCGGCTCAAAACCCGCTCGCCGACTGCGTGGTCTGGCTTGAGCGTAACTATCGATTCGGCCTCGAATCGCCGATCGGCCGTTTGTCGCTGGCAATTCGCAACGGCGCGGCCGGTGTGGCGCTCGACGTCCTGCGCGTCGACCCTGCCGAACCTTGCGCCGCGGCGCTGTACGAAGACACGCACGCGACGCTTGCCGAGCGCACCGTCACGCGGCTCGCCGCAGGTTTTGCGGCGTACGCGGAGGCGCTTGCCGAAGCGCTAGCCGCCGATACACCGGACCCCTTGCCGCTCTTCGACGCGCTGAACCGTTTTCGAATTCTGTGCGCAACGCGTTCGGGGCCACGTGGCGTCGATCAGGTGAATGCTGCAATGGCGGCGCAGGTGAGGCGCGCTGCAGGCGTGACACTGGCGGTGGGCGCACAGTGGTTCGCCGGACGCCCCGTGATGGTCACGCGCAACGATTACGCGCTCGGTCTGTTCAACGGCGACATCGGTATTGCGCTGCCGGGCGCGGGCGGCGCGTTGCGTGTGTATTTCCGTACCGGTGACGGCGGTCTGCGAGCCGTATCGCCTGCGGCGCTGCCGCCGCACGATACGGCATTCGCGCTCACCGTTCATAAGTCGCAGGGCTCGGAATTCCAGCATGCGGTGTTGATGCTGCCGTCGGTGTTCAGCCGCGTGTTGTCGCGCGAACTCGTGTACACGGCAATTACCCGCGCGCGCGAGCGGGTGGAGGTGATCGGCGCGCGCGCCGTGCTGGCGCAGGCCATTGAGACGCCGACTCAGCGTGACTCGGGCTTGGCCGCGCGAATTGCGGAGGCGTGGCGCATTGCCGGGTAGCATGCTGCGCCCGGGCCATGCTCAGTTCGCGATCCCGTCCGGCTGCACGTGCGCCTCGGCGCGACTTCGCATGGTCTTGCGGTACCACGCCGTCCATAGTGCCAAGCCGCCGTAAATGGCATAGCCGATGAACGGCGAGACCACCAGAAAGCGCTCGATCGGCCAGGTGAGCGCCATCCATGCGCGCAGCGCCGTTTCGCCGGTCAGGCCGACGCCCCATACCAGCGTCATGAACCGCATCGCACTGACAAGCGCTGGCCGCTCGCGCCACAAGGATTCGAAGCGCGCGGCGCCGCCTTCCATCTCACGGGCGACGGTGGCGCGCGCGAGATAGAAGATCAGCGGTCGGCGCATCGGCAACGACACCAGAAACGCCACGCCCACCGCGCCGGACACGAGCGACTCCCGTAGCAACAACATGCGGGGACTGCCGCCCAGCGCCATTGCCGCGACCGACAACACGATGCCTGCCACAACGATCACGCTGAGCGCGTCGACGCGTCGAAAGCGCACCAGTTCGATCAGGCTCCAGACGATTGGCGGCACGGCGGAGGCGATCAGTGCGCCGGTCTCGCTCATGTGCGGCAGCGCGAGGCGGTAAGCAAGCCACGGCAGCAGAAAGTTGACGGCCAGTTCCAGCACAAAACCCGGACGGAGCTTCATGTTAATTTACGCTGTAAGCGAAAACGGCAGTATCCGTGAACCGGCTGGGCCGATGCAAATAGTTTTTTGCATCGGTGGCCGCGCCCGATAGTCCGTAGTCGGTGGTCGACTGCGCCCTGTGTACACTTGCGTCTCCAAGCTCAATCCCGTCATGACATCCCGCTATCCGATCCCGCCGAACGAAATCGAATTGACCGCAGTGCGCGCGCAAGGAGCGGGCGGTCAGAACGTCAACAAGGTTTCGAGCGCCATCCATCTGCGTTTCGACGTGCAGGCGTCGTCGTTACCGGAAGTGCTGAAGATGCGCCTGCTCGCGCTGTCCGATCATCGGCTCACGCGCGACGGGGTGGTGATCATCAAGGCGCAGGAACATCGCACTCAGGAGATGAACCGCGCGGCGGCGCTGGCGCGGCTCGATGAACTGATCGAAAGCGTCAGCGTGACGCGCAAGCCGCGCGTCGCGACCCGGCCGACGCGCGCCTCGAATCGGCGTCGCCTCGACAGCAAGGCCAAGCGCAGCGAGATCAAATCCGGCCGCGGGCGGGTAGAAGATTAAAGGGGATTGAATGGGGATTGGAGGGAGATCAAAGGCGGAGCCGGTCGGGCTCAGCGTTTGCCCCCGCGTCCGCCGGAACGCGTATCGGCCGGCGACGTCGCCGGCACAAAGTCGACGCAAAGCACATGCGTGCCGTCACGGTCGAATGCAATTGCCGCGGTATAGCAGTCCTGGCCGTCCGCGAGCGAATAGTGCGGCCCCATCATGGCGACGCGCCCCGGCGCGGCGAGCGCATGCTTGAAATACGCCCGCCGCGACCAGTTGCAGCGCGTATCCATGTAGAGCGGCGCGAGCCGCGACGGCGGCGGCGGCACCGAGGCGGCCGCGATCGATGGTTGCGTCTGTTCACCTTGACCGTCGGTGATGAACACCCGGCGCGCCTCGCGCAGATGCCACACCTTTTGTGCCGCCTGCTGCAGATCGCCGGTGGCTTTGAAAGCATCGGCGGCGTCGAGCACGGCTTCGGCGAACCCTTCGAAACCGAGCCGCTGGTGGCCGGCGTGGGCGAGTTCGTACGCGGCGAACTTGCTCCACATCGACTCGATCAGCGCCGGCACCCTGGCGCACGCCGCCTGCACCGAACTCTGCGGCTGGCCGAGCCAGAAACCCTGCACGAAATCGACGTCGGCCTGCATCAGGATCATCAATTCTTCGTCGGTTTCGACGCCTTCGGCCAGCACCAGCGTGCCGGATTGATGGAGCATCGCGATCAGATGGCTGATCATCGAATCGTCGCCTTCACGCTTGCCCGCACGGGCGACCAGCGAGCGGTCGAGTTTCACGATATCGGGGCGAAAGCGCCACACACGGTCGAAGTTCGAAAAACCGGTGCCGAAGTCGTCGATCGCAATCAGGAAGTCGCGTGGCTGCGACGCCGCGAGCATGCTGGCGACGGCGGATTCATCGTCGGCGGGTTGTTCGAGTACTTCGATGACGATGCGCTCCTGCGGCAGGCCGAAGTGCGCCGAGAGTTCGTCGATGAAGGTGCGCTGCGGCCAGCCGGTTTCGAACACCTGCGGCCGCGTATTCAGAAACAACCACCCGGTGCTGATGCCTTGTTCCATGAAATTCGCCACATGCAGGCAGCGTGCGATGCGGTCGAGTTCGCGCGCGTCGGCGGCCGAACGTGTGCCCGAGAAGAGTACTTCCGGCGATACCGGCAAGCCCACCGGATCGAACGCGCGCAGCAGGCCCTCATAGCCGACCACACACTGATGCGTGACCGACAGCACAGGCTGGAACACGCTGTGCAAAGTCAGTGCGCGCCATGTCGCGGTCCAGCCGGACTCGTCCCGGACCAGATGCGGAAGCAGGCCGCTCAGGGTCAGTTCGCTGACGGTTGGCATAAAGGCGGGCATGAGAGCGGGCATGGTGACATCGCGGCAATCGGGTGACGGGGCGCGCGAACAGATTCAGCGCGCAACGGATGCACAGCCCAGGCCTCAGCAGGGTAAGACGGGCACAGCCCGGGAACGCGGAGAGCAATGCCAGCCATGCTGGACTCCGGCGGGATTAGTCAAAACCAGTCTAGCAGTTTGCACTTTGCATGAATGTGCGGGTTATCACAGACGCGGGACGTGGCCGAATGCCCGGCAAACAGGCTGAAGCGCGGTAGTCGCCCCCGGCGTCGTGGGCGTTTCGCGTGAGCTGCGCACGCGCTTACTTCGCGCAAGATCGTTCGTTTTAAACGTATTTCATCGCGCGGATGAAGCCGAGGGTAGCAGGGTGGTAAGTGCCCGCCCGCCAAACTCCAGGCAAGGACGGTGCTCAGACGTTTTGCGCCCGCTTTGCGCGTGTCCTGTGCCTGTTCCGCGCACGCAGCCAGGCATTGCATCAGGATAATTCCGCCATCGCCGTGTGAGCTCGCCCGCCGCGCGTGGCCGCCTGCAGGTTTGGCGGGGCGCGGGTAAGCTGCTGTTTTTCGTGAAAAAACGGAGGACAGGCATGGCGGAAATCGCAGTGGTCGCAATCTCGGTGGCAAAGCCGGGCTATGAAGAGCAACTGCGTGAGGCGCTCGAAGGCATCGTCGGGCCGACGCGCAAAGAGCAGGGTGCGCTTCAATACGATCTCCATCGAGACATGAAGGAGCCGCGCCGGTTCGTGTTTGTCGAGCGTTGGGAAAGCCAGGAGGCGCTGACGGCGCATGCCGGATCCGCGCACATTGTGGCTTACAAGAAAGCCGTGGCGGATTGGGTCGAACACGCGGAAATTCGAGTTGTGTCGAAGATCGCGTGAGCGCTTGAGAGGGCAACAACGAAGGTCGAACAACGAGGGTCAAACTACGGCGAGTGAGTTGCCGGGCCGGATCCGGCCCGTGCGGCGCTCGCCGTTTATCTTTAATGCGTGGCCTGCGGGACGTCGAGGATCAGGATGATGGTCCAGTCGGCATCGCCATCGTGGTGATACTGGCGTTCCGCGACGATAAACGGTTGCTGTTTGCCGTCCGGGCCAAGAAACAGCACGTCGCCTTCCATCGGCAGGCATTCGACGGGCGGCAGCGCGAGGAACGCTTCCTGACCACCGCGCGGCATCAGTTTTTCGATTTTGCGAGATGCGGCTTCAGTCCATTCGATATCTAGCTGAATGTTGCTCATGCTGTCCTCCGCACCAAAGTGCGTACAGGTTAGGGGGAGTCCGGCCGGGCGACGGTCGCCGGGCGCCGGTTGGTGCGCGACTTTAGCATAACGTCGGCCGGGCGCAGCGGGCCTGCAGCAAGTTCATTAGACAACAAAAAAGCCGAAACCGGCGGTACCGGCTTCGGCTTTTCATCTTCGCGGCAAGACCGCGAGTGATGCGCTCAGTTGCGCTTACGAACTGGCGGCCATCGGCTTCGCGGCCTTCTTATGATGCGGGGCCATCTTGTGATGTTTTTCCGGCATAGCCGGCGCACTTTCCATTGCTTGCTGGCGGTTTTGCAACTCTTGCGCGCGTTGCTCGACGTCGGCGGCCTTGGCCGGATCGGTGCTCATCATGACGCCGTTGTCCTGCGCATAGGCTGCGCCCGTTACGGCGCCGAGCGAAACGAGGATCGCCAGGGACACTTTCTTCATTGTTACCTCCGCAGAGTGGTTATGGACCCGAGATTTGCCTGTCCAATCGGAAAGACAATGCATTCTAGCGAGCAATATCCGCTCCAGCGGACGTTTTGTAACTGCTATGACAATTGGTTACATCTTGTTACGTTCGGCCCACGGTCGCTTTCGATAACGATCTCGCGTCAAACACAAAAGCGCGTTGCCGACATCAAGAATATTCGCATCTCTAAATAAATTTTCGTGTCATGACGCATGAGATTCAGAACCATCCTATTGCACGATAGACATGAAATTGTGCAATTCCAATCAGTTCGTGCAGCGCAATCTCCGCGCTCACCAGATTGTCATAGCGCGGCAGTATACCGAGACGTGCGCGCCGCGCGCTCGAGATCAACGGCTGCGGCGTGAGGCCGAACCGATGAAAGTCGAGCAATGCGCGCGGCATCTGATAGGCGGAGGTGACGAGTATCAGGGAATCGTAACGTGATCGTTCGAGGATCGCCGAGACGTTGCGCGCGTTTTCGTAAGTCGTGCGGCTGCGGTTCTCCAGCACGATGTCCGTACGCGGCACCTGTTTGCGCAGCAGGTAAGGCAGATAGGTGTCCGCTTCGGTTGCGGCTCGCCTCTGCGGATTGCCGCCGCTCACGATCACCTGACATGTGACTGCTGTACGCTTGCATGCGGCATAGTTCTCGGCGCTCACCGCAATGCGCGCGAGCACGTCGGGTGGCGGTACGAGGATGTTGTCATCGTAGGCGGTGCCGCCGCCGAGCATGATGATCGCGGTGCGCGGCGCGAAGCTGGCAGGTGTGTCGCTCTGCCGCTGCGGTTGCGCTAAATCCAGCAATGGCGCAGTGAGCCAGCCGGCGGCGAGCAGCCAGAACAGGGCGATCGTGACAATGGCGAGAGGCGGGCGGGCGCGTTTCCATAGCACGATTGCTGCAAAAAAAAGCGCTAATAAAGTGAATAGAATCAATTTAAATGCGGTAACGTATGTCTTTCGGGATGAATCTATGGGCTTGCTATCGCGCCGCAGCGGTTGCATCGTCGGCCCGTAGACAGAACGCTAACATGCCGTTCCGACGGGGGTTCCGAAAAATAGACCAGGCAGCACCTGGCGGAATTCGGCTGCATGCCATGCAGCCAGCTTCCAGCCAAGGGCGGGTGCCATGCGCGTCACTGGTGGCGCGGTGACGTGTTGGGCATAAATGTGTCATAGCTGCACTTTAAGAAAGAAGTGAGATGACCACGTATTCCAACGAAGCGGTACTTGAAGCGCTGCGGCGGGCGCAATATCGCCAGGTCCCATGGGCCAGACGGCCGGGTGTATTCCAATATCTTCGCGCGCTAGGCCTGATGGACACAGTTCGGCAGCGCACTGTCGCTCCGGCTCCGGGTTTTCATGCGCCTGTCGATATCGCCGTGCTCACCGAGCGGGGCAGGGCCGAATTCGCGAGACTGGCGCACGACGAGCGCCTGTTGAGCTGGACCGCACAGCGAATGAACGACTACGTCGTCGCTACAGCCGAAACGCGGCCCACGGCCGCTCTCGAAGCCCGGCCTTAGGACGGCGCGGGCAGGCTGGTGGCGCAGCTTTTCCATCCGCGTTGCGCGGCTGGCGGTGATCTTATTGCTCCGCTTCATGGCTCGGGTTATGCGCCCGGGTACGGTATGCACCGCCCGCCCGTCCACGCAAAAAAAGCCCGTATCGCGAAGATACGGGCTTACCGGAATTACTACTGCCACGCTGTGCTAATGGCGTTGAGTCAGACTGGCGCAGCGCCGGGTGGTTCCCCGATCGTTCAATTCGCCGTGCAGTGCGCGTGCAGTGCGTTGTCTCGCGGTTACGTGAGCGCTGCTTACAGCGGACAACAGCAGCGGTTCATCTCCAGTAGACACCACCATGCGGTCTGAAGCGCCCCGGCTGCGAATTGGCGCGCCGGCGGCGCATACCTAGCGGCGGCGCGTGGGATCTTCGCGCGGCTGATCCGGCCGCGCGCGTACATTACTCGCGATATCGCCGCGCAAGTCGCCGCGCGGCGCCGGCGGCGTGAACTCGCGGCTGCGCGGATCGCTTTGCTGCCAGGCTTCAACCGTGGCTGAGTGATCCGGCCGCCAGTTCCAGCCCTGTGGACGTTGCTGTGCGAGCACCGGTGCGGCCATTGATGAAACGACAATGCCGCACAGAAGCAGTGACATTGGTTTCATGCTGAGCTCCCGTCAAGCCGATCGACTCAAGGCCTGTTTGCATACACATAAGGTATGCCGGGTGACGAAAGCACGCTGTAAGTAATGGTAAATGGATGTTTCACCGGCAACAATCGAGCCGCGTCAGATGTCTGAGGCGGCTCAGCGGTGAAGTCGGCCAAGTCGGTGAAGATGGCCAACCGGCAAGGGACGACCGCATTGGGCGCGCCAGGAAGCGATGCCCATTGCAGGTCGGGCGGGCGTCGACATACGGCGCACGGCGGCCCAGATACACACCGGGCGCCCGCAGGCGCCCGGAGGCAAAACAATTCGCGTCAGGCCATCTTGACCGGCGCGCGCCACGATTCCGGATTGGTCCAGAATGCGCCACGCAGGCGGTCGCGGCTCGGCGGTGCCGGCGGCTTCGCCGCGGTCGCGCCAATGCGACCACGCAGCGAAATCTCACGGCCGCTCGTGCCGAGTCGCTTAACTATTTCGGCGAGCGTACCATCGGCTTGCCATTCGTCGAAGCGACGGCGGCAAGTCGGCGGCGACGGATAGCGGCCCGGCAGCTTGGACCAGCCTTCGCCCGTCGACAGCACCCACAGCACGGCATTGACAACCGCGCGTGCTTCCACGCGTGGCCGACCGCGCCGTTCGCTCCGTGCTGGCTCCGCACAGAACAACGCCTCGACCAGCGCCCACTCGTTGTCTCTCAAATCGTCGAACAGCATCATGTTTCACCTCAGCGAAGCTAACTCCGGTGCGCTGCCCCGCGCCGCGCACTCTCCATGCACTCGATAGGCGAGTGCCAAGGGGGGTCGGGCTTGCCACGGTTTCATGTCAGTCAGAAGTCATGGCGCCGACCCTGTATGCATGTAAATGCAGGAAGTGTGCCAAGTTGAGTCCAACTACCTGAAAGCCCTGTGACAGCGGGCCAGCGCGGGCGCTAGCTAGGGGCGTATAAGAATCCAAAAAACCCATCTCGCAAATCGGGACAATCACCAATCTTGTGCAATCAAGCCCGGCCAGCGTGCGTTTGCGCCTTATTGCTGCATTGCAGCGACCTCGCTAAATGCAGTTGTGGTGCGGCATTTCGCCCTACAATGCGCATCAAATGAGGTTATTGATGAGGTCGGCAAATGAATGTGACGCTGCGCCAGCTAAGGGTTTTCATTGAGGTCGCCCGTTTGCAGAGCTTCAGCCGGGCCGGCGATGAGATCGGCCTGACGCAATCGGCGGTCAGTCGCTGCGTCCGCGAACTGGAGGGGGAAATCGGCCTGAAGCTGATCGACCGCACCACGCGCGAGGTGCAGCTCACGGATGTCGGCGGCAACCTGGTATCGAGCGTGTCACGTCTGCTGACGGATCTGGACGACGCCTTGCGCGAGATCCGCGAAATTGGCGAACAGCGCCGCGGGCGCGTCGTGGTGGCCGCGAGCCCGACGATCGCCTGCCGGCTGATGCCCCGCGTGGTGTCGTCATGCGGACGCCAGTTTCCCTACATCACCCTGGGTCTGCGCGATGACGTGCAAAGCGATGTGGTGCGCAAGGTGAAGTCGGGCGAAGTCGATTTCGGCGTGATCATCGGCCCGTTTTCCGCCGACGACCTGCTCAGCGAATCGCTCATGACGGACTCGTTTTGCGTCGTTTCGCGCGATGACCACCCCTTGGCGGCGCAGGAGCGGGTGGCATGGACCGACCTGGATGGCGAGCAGCTCGTCATGCTCGATTACGCGTCAGGCAGCCGGCCGATCATCGACGCCGTGATGCAGGAGTACGGCGTGAGCGCCACCGTGGTGCAGGAGTTGGGGCATTCCGCGACCGTTTTTGGGCTGGTCGAGGCGGGTGTCGGCATAAGCGTGCTGCCCTGGCTGGCGCTGCCGTTGCCGGCGGGCGCCTCGCTGGTGGCGCGGCCACTCGTGCCGCGCGCCGAGCGCACGGTCGAACTGGTGCGGAGGCGCGACCGCTCGCTGTCGCCGGCGGCGGAGGCAGTGTGGGGCCTGATTCGTCAATTGCCGGGGCGGGCGGAGGATCTGGGCTGATGAACTGGGCGCGGCTTCTTCATCCGGTGACTGCACTTCGCCGTTCCAAAAACAGGCGCCGCGCTAAACTGTCGCCTTCCCCAAGCGTCAACCTTTAGCCGTTACCCGTCGATTAACCGGCCATCACCCGTCTGGAAGCCTTGATGAGCGAATCGGATCTGCCTGTGCCCTCCATCCCCAACGCGCGCGATGCCGTGCGCGCACTGCGTCCTTCGCAGATTCGTGAAGTCGCGAATGCCGGTTTCGGTGTCGCCGACGTGCTGCCGTTCTGGTTTGGCGAGTCTGACCGGGTGACGCCGGCCTTCATCCGCGACGCCGCCAGCGCCGCCTTGGCCGCCGGCGCGACCTTCTATACGCATAACCTCGGCATTGCGCCGCTGCGCGCGGCGCTCGCGGACTACGTCAGCGCGTTGCACGGGACGACATCGCCCGATCACATCGCGGTGACGAGCGCCGGTGTCAACGCGCTGATGCTGGCCGCGCAGCTGGTCGTGGGCGCGGGTGACCGTGTCGTCGCGGTCACGCCGTTGTGGCCGAATCTGGTCGAAATTCCCAAGATTCTGGGCGCGCATGTGGACACCGTCGCGCTGGGCTACGGCGAACGCGGCTGGCAACTCGATCTTGAGCAACTGCTGGCAGCGTTAACGCCGGACACGAAGATGCTGCTGATCAACTCGCCGAACAATCCGACCGGCTGGGTGATGAGCCGCGACGAGCAGCGCGCCGTGCTGGCGCATTGCCGTCGCCACGGCATCTGGATCGTCGCCGACGAAGTCTACGAACGTCTTTATTATGCCGACGCCGGTTCCGATCCTGCTGCGCGCGGCGCCCACTCGCGCACGGCGCCGTCGTTTCTCGATCTGGCCTCGCGCGACGAGCGCATGATCTGCGTGAACTCGTTTTCCAAGGCGTGGCTGATGACCGGCTGGCGGCTCGGCTGGATCGTCGCGCCGGCCTCGCTGATGGACGATCTCGGCAAGCTGGTCGAATACAACACGTCGTGCGCGCCTGATTTCGTCCAGCAGGCGGGCATCGCGGCCGTTCAGCAGGGCGAGCGCTTTACGCAGGAGCTGGTGCTCGACCTGAAGGCATCGCGCGACCATCTGGTGCATGCGCTGTCCACGGTGCCGGGCGTCGACGTGAAAGCGCCGCCGGGCGCGATGTATCTGTTTTTTTCGATGCCGGGTGCGTCGCGCAGTCTCGAGCTATGCAAGGCCATGGTGCGCGAAGTGGGCTTGGGGGTGGCGCCCGGCAGCGCATTTGGGCCGCAAGGCGAGGGTTTTGTGCGCTGGTGCTATGCCTGCGACACGGCCAGGCTCGACGCAGGTGTTGAGCGCCTGAAGCGGTTCCTGGTTCGACACGGCGCGTATTGAGCAGTGGCGCAACGGGCAGGTAGCCCGGTTTAATGCGCGATTGAGGGGCCAAACCGGTCCGATTCCCGTCCATTTCCGCCAGCTTTTCCTTTTACGCAGGCGCGTTGAGGCATAACTGAAAAATGCGCCGGGGATTTCGTCTTTACGCACCGATTGTTTTTGCGTAATATGGCGCTCAGTCACGCGATTCCTTTCAGGAATATCGCTGCTCCGTCCGGCTGGGTTTGGCTCGATTGCCTGTTTCGCCTCCCCCCGGTGCGTGCTCCCATCAATATGACCGATCAGAATCGGGCGAGCGCGTCTTCAGTTCCACATCGTCTGTTTGATCCGGTTCTTTGACCACAGGGTCTGACCTAGCTGCATGAATACCCAAGAGGCGAAGATCGTCCTCGAGACTGCCTTGATCTGCGCGCAGGAGCCGTTAAAGCTCGGCGATTTGCGCAAGCTCTTTGCCGACGGCGTGTCGGCAGACACTGTCCGGAATTTGCTCGAAGACCTCAAGCAGGATTGGTCTGGGCGCGGTGTGGAGCTGGTCGGGCTGGCATCGGGCTGGCGATTTCAAAGCAAGCCCGCGATGCGTTCGTACCTGGATCGTTTGCATCCTGAGAAGCCGCCGAAATATTCGCGCGCGGTACTCGAGACGCTTGCGATCATCGCGTACAGGCAACCGGTCACGCGCGGCGATATCGAAGAGATTCGCGGCGTCACGGTGAACACGCAGGTCGTCAAGCAACTCGAGGATCGGGGCTGGATCGAGGTGATCGGCCATCGTGATGTGCCAGGCCGTCCGGCGCTCTACGCGACCACGCGGCAGTTTCTCGACGACCTCGGTTTGAAGGCGCTCGACGAGTTGCCGCCGCTCGCCGATCCGTCGGCGCAGCTGAACGCGGATCTGCTCGGTCAGCATGCGATCGAATTTTCCGAGGTCGAAGCCGTGCAGGCGTTGGCTTCCGGCGAAGAGAGCGCGCCCGCAGAGCAGGTGGATGCCGCCGCGGGCGAGTCGGCAGGAACGGAAATCGGCGGCGAATACGCCGAAGAGCACCAGGCGCCGGTCGATCAGGCGCAGCACGCGGAGTCGACTGAAGCGAGCGGGGCAGCCGAATCAAGCGAGGCAACTGAACTCGCCGAGGCCGCGCATGGCGCCACGAACGTCGCGCCGGCACCCGAGCCGCATCAGGATGCCGCTGAAGTCCCGGCCGCACAGGAACATGCCGAAACGGCAAATGATGTACCGCAGGCCGGCGCTGCCGAGCCCGCACTGAATCACGATCCGGTCTCCCAGGCCGATCCGGCAATACCCGCGCACGACTCGGGCGTACTCCGCGATACGGAGCACGCCGCCGAGCCGAACCCGACCACGGCGGCGCACGGCGATCCTGAGGATCGTCGCGATGCCGCGCAGGACGCAGGCATTCTGACCGACGACGAACCCGAGTCGCGCAGCGCCTGACGTAACCGAACTTTTTTGCCACGCCCGCAATGGGCGTGCGCGACCTGACATTTTGAGGTTGTTTTGACACATACCCACGACACCGATTCGTCCGAATCCGAGCGCGCCGTGCCGTCGGCACGCGCCGACGAAGCGCGCACCACGCAAGCGTCGGCAGGCGAGGGCGAGCGCCCGGCGCAGGCCACGGAAGCAGACGGCGAAGACCGTCCGCGCCGCGGCCTGCGTCGCGGACCGCGCAGCCTGATCGCACGGCGCCGTGCCGGCGCGAAGACGAAGGGCGCCGAAGGCGCGCCCGCGCAAGGAGCGCCGGTCGTCACCGAAACGCCGCCGGACGGCGAGGTGGTCGCGCAGGTGCGCATGCCGCGCAAGGATGCCGGCGCCAAGGGCCAGGGCCCGCGCCGCAATGCGGGCGGCGCGAAGCGCGAGGGCGGTCAGCGTGAAGGCGCTCCCCGCGAAGGCGGACCTCGCGAAGGTCAACGTGAAGGGCAGCGCGATGGCGCGCCTCGCGAGCGTCAACCGCGCGAAGGCGGTCGGCGTCAGGATCGCCGGGGTGGCGAAGCACCGGTGGCAGTCGCAACCGAAGCGACCCCGGACGACCTGTTCTCATACGTCACCTCGCCCGCATTCGATGCGGACAACAGCGCCACCGGCGGCGTGCGCGCCCCGATGCTGCGCCGTGGCAAGCCGGCCGCGCCCAAGCGGGTCCTCGCCGCGGACGACGACGCGCCGAAGCTGCACAAAGTGCTGGCCGAAGCCGGCATGGGCTCGCGCCGCGACATGGAAGAATTGATCGTTGCCGGCCGCGTGTCGGTGAACGGTGAGCCGGCTCACATCGGCCAGCGCATCATGCCGACCGACCAGGTCCGCATCAACGGCAAGCCGGTCAAGCGCAAGCTGGCCAACAAGCCGCCGCGCGTGCTGCTGTATCACAAACCGACCGGCGAAATCGTCAGCCATGCCGATCCGGAAGGCCGTCCGTCGGTGTTCGATAAGTTGCCGCCCATGAAGACCGCCAAGTGGCTTGCGGTTGGCCGCCTCGACTTCAACACCGAAGGTCTGCTGATGCTGACCACCTCGGGCGATCTGGCAAACCGTTTCATGCATCCGCGTTACAGCGTCGAGCGTGAATATGCGGTGCGCGTGGTCGGCGAACTGGCCGAAGGCATGCGTCAGAAGCTTTTGCATGGCGTCGAGCTGGAAGACGGCCCGGCGAATTTCCTGCGCATCCGCGATGGCGGCGGCGAGGGCACCAATCATTGGTATCACGTCGCGCTCGCCGAAGGGCGTAACCGTGAAGTGCGTCGCATGTTCGAGGCAGCCGGCCTGATGGTCAGCCGCCTGATCCGCACGCGTCACGGCCCGATTTCGCTGCCGAAGGGCTTGAAGCGCGGCCGCTGGGAAGAACTCGAAGACAATCAGGTGCGCGCGCTGATGGCGTCGGTCGGTCTGAAGGCGCCGTCGGAAGAAAAGGGCGGCCGCAGAGAGGCGCCGGAGCGCAAGCAGCCGGATCCGATGCAAACCTCGATGGGCTTCATCAGCCGCGAACCCGTGTTGATGTCGCATGGCCGCTTCGATCAGCAGCCGCCGCGCGGTCAAGGCCGTCGCGGGGCGGCGGGTGGCGGCTTCGGCGGCGGTGCGGGTGGTGGCGCGGGTGGCGGTTTTGGTGGCGGTGGCGGCTATGGCAATCGCGGCGCTGGCCGTGGCGCCGGTGGCTTCAGTGGGCCGATGAGCGGCGGTGGCGCTGCGTCTGGCCCGCGTGGCGGCCGTGACGTCGACGGCAATCGCGCGCCGTCGGGCAATGGCAACCGCGCGGCGGGCGGCGGCAAGCGTGCCGGCGGCCCCGGCGGCAATCCGGGCGGCGGCGGTGGCCGCGGGCCGGGCGGCAATCGCGGCGGTAATGCCAACCGCGCCGGTGGCGGCAACGCTGGTACAGGCGGCGCCAATCGTGGTGGTGGCGCGCCGCGCGGTCGCACGCGTGGTCGTTAAGCTGCAAAAGACGTCAGCATGACGGTCGGCTGTTGATCGTTTTTCAACGATTTACGCTTTGCCACCGTCAAAATCGATCGACGAGCGCCGTGGGTTTCATCGCAGGTTTCATGTAATGCATAAAACCGCGGCGTGTGCATAAGTAGGGGCAGAGTTTCCTTGCCCCGCGTGTCCGGTGCGGACCTGGGGCGGCGCAAGCCGCCTTGCAAAAGGCCCGAAGCGCCGCCATATCGTCGAAAGATTCCCATGAAATCAAGCGGAAATGCGCTTCGCGCGGCGTTCTGCGGTTTGCGTTTGTCCCGAAAAATGGCTACAATCGCGAAGTCGCTGGGCGTGCGGCTTTTCATGTGCGGCTCAGGTGCGACCACCGGTAATAAGATGATGGGCGTTTAGCCCATTTTTTTTTGCCGATCAGTTCTCAGTGGTTCGGCATCTCGGGTAGCACGAACGTGCGCCGGCTTGGCGCGCGGCCCGCATTGGTGTTTGCAGATAAACCCGGCAGGTCTCGCCGCGCGAACATCTTAGAGGGCACTGTGCAACTGACGGAACTGATTGAAACCACGGTCGTGGGACTCGGCTACGAGCTCGTCGATCTCGAGCGCACCGGGCGCGGCATGTTGTGTATTTATATCGACCAGCCGGCCGGCATCGCGATCGAAGACTGCGAGAAAGTCACGCGTCAGCTCCAGCACGTTCTGACGGTCGAAAATATCGAATACGAGCGGCTTGAAGTGTCGTCGCCGGGTCTCGATCGCCCGCTGAAAAAACTGGCGGATTTTGAACGCTTCGCAGGCAGCGAAGTGGTAATCACATTGAAAAAGCCATTGGACGGACGGAAATCGTACCGGGGCATTCTGCATGCTCCGCAAGGCGAGACGATCGGTCTGGAATTTGAAGGGAAGGAAGGCGCCGCGATGCTCGATTTCACCGTCGCGGATATCGATAAGGCACGCCTCGTTCCGAAAGTTGACTTTAGGAGCCGCAAACAATGAGTCGCGAAGTGTTGATGCTGGTGGATGCGCTGGCACGCGAGAAGAACGTCGATAAAGACGTGGTATTTGCCGCGCTCGAGGCGGCCCTCGCTTCGGCCTCCAAGAAACTCTTCGAAGAAGACGCGGACATCCGCGTCCAGATCGACCGTGAAAGCGGCGAGCACGAAACGTTTCGCCGCTGGAAAGTGGTGCCGGACGAAGCCGGTCTGCAGGAGCCGGATCAGGAAATTCTGCTGTTCGAAGCACGCGAACAGAAGCCGGAAATCCAGCTCGACGAATACATCGAAGAACCGGTGCCGTCGATCGAATTCGGCCGTATCGGCGCACAGGCTGCCAAGCAGGTGATCCTGCAGAAGGTGCGCGACGCTGAACGCGAGCAGATCCTGAACGACTTCCTCGAGCGCGGCGAGCACATCATGACCGGCTCGGTGAAGCGCCTGGATAAGGGCAACTTCATCGTCGAAACCGGCCGTGTCGAAGCGCTGCTGCGCCGCGACCAGCTGATTCCGAAGGAAAATCTGCGCGTGGGCGACCGCGTGCGCGCCTACATCGCGAAAGTCGATCGCACCGCTCGCGGCCCGCAGATCGAGTTGTCGCGTACGGCGCCCGAATTCCTGATGAAGCTGTTCGAAATGGAAGTGCCGGAAATCGAACAGGGCCTGCTGGAAATCAAGGCGGCGGCCCGCGATCCGGGCGTGCGCGCCAAGATCGGCGTGGTTGCTTACGACAAGCGCATCGATCCGATCGGCACCTGCGTCGGTATCCGCGGTTCGCGCGTACAGGCCGTGCGTAATGAGCTTGGTGGCGAAAACGTCGACATCGTGCTATGGTCGGAGGATCCCGCACAGTTTGTGATCGGCGCGCTCGCGCCGGCAGCCGTCCAGTCGATCGTCGTCGATGAAGAAAAGCATTCGATGGACGTCGTCGTAGACGAAAACGAACTGGCGGTCGCGATCGGCCGTAGCGGCCAGAACGTGCGTCTTGCCAGCGAACTCACCGGCTGGCAGATCAACATCATGACGCCGGACGAATCTGCGCAAAAGCAGAATCAGGAACGCGGTGTACTGCGTGACCTGTTCATGGCGCGTCTCGATGTCGACGAAGAAGTCGCCGACATCCTGATCGACGAAGGCTTCACGAGCCTCGAAGAGATCGCCTATGTGCCGCTCAACGAGATGCTCGAAATCGAAGCATTCGACGAAGACACCGTTCACGAATTGCGTAATCGCTCGCGCGATGCGCTGTTGACGTTGGCGATCGCGAATGAGGAAAAGGTCGAGAATGTTGCCCTTGACCTGAAGAGCCTGGACGGCATGGATGCCGACCTGCTCGCCAAGCTTGCCGAACATCAGATCCAGACGCGCGACGAACTCGCCGAGCTGGCTGTGGATGAACTGGTCGAGATGACCGGAATGGAAGAGGATGCCGCTAAGGCGTTGATCATGAAAGCACGTGAACATTGGTTCCAGTGAGAAATGACCATGGCGCACTAAATTGACCGCGGCCGTTAGGCCGCATGACAAGATGCTAACCGCAAGGAATCGGTCCTTGCATTAAGAGGAATGAATGGCGAGTAACAACGTAGCCCAATTTGCCGCGGAACTGAAAATGCCTGCAGGCGTGCTCCTTGAGCAGCTTCAGGCAGCAGGCGTCACTAAAGCGAGCGAAGACGACAGCTTGTCCGAAACGGACAAGGCGCGTCTGCTCGACCACTTGCGCAAGTCTCACGGCTCGACTGATGCGGACAAGCGCAAGATCACGCTGACGAAACGGCATACGTCGGAGATCAAGCAATCCGACGCGACGGGCAAAGCTCGCACCATTCAGGTCGAGGTGCGTAAGAAGCGCACTTTCGTCCGCCGCGACGAATCCGCCGCTGAAGGCGGCGATGCATCGAATCATGTGGCCGAGGCCGACGTCGACGATCTCGAACTCCAGCGTCGTGAAGAGGAAGCTCGTCACGAAGCCGAGCTGCTCGAAAAGCAGGCTCAGGAGTTGAAGGCGCGTCAGGAACAACTCGAGCGCGAAGAAGCCGAGCGTCAGGCGCGCGAAGCGGCTGCTGAAGCCGAGCGCCGTCGTGCGGAAGAAGAAGCGGCGAAGAAGCGCGCGGCGGCTGCGGCCGAAGCGGCTGCCCGCGAGCAGGCTCAAGCTGCGAAGCCGGCGCAGGCTGCCCAGCCGGCGGCGAAAGCTGAACCGGTAGCGGCCAAGGCTGCGGAGCCGGCGGTTGCCAAGGAAAGCGAGCAGGACGACGAGCGTGCCGCGGCAGAACGCGCGGCACAACGCGAAGCAGCGAAGAAAGCGGAAGACGCAGCGCGTCAGGCCGCCGAGAAAACGCGCGCCGAGCAGGAAGAAATCAGCAAGCGCCGCGCAAAGGCAGAAGCCGAAGCGCGTGCGATTCGCGAAATGATGAACACGCCGCGCAAGGCGCAGGTCAAGGCGCCGGAACCGGCACCGAAGCCCGCTGAGCCGGTCAAGGCGGCGGAAGCCAAGGGCACGCTGCACAAGCCGGCCCGTCCGGAAGGCGCAGCACCGGCGCGTCCGGCAGCCAAGAAGCCGGTTGCTGCGGCTCCGGCTGCTACGACCACGCCGTCGGCTGGCGACAAGAAGAAGCCGGGAGGCGGTAAGGGCGGCTGGCAAGACGACGCAGCGAAGCGCCGCGGCATCAAGACGCGTGGCGATACGAGCGGCGGCGTCGATCGCGGCTGGCGCGGTGGCCCGAAGGGTCGCGGCAAGCATCAGGATCAGAACACCACGTTCCAGGCACCGACCGAACCGATCGTGCGTGAAGTGCACGTGCCGGAAACCATCACCGTCGCCGATCTGGCGCACAAGATGGCGGTGAAGGCCTCGGAAGTCATCAAGTCGATGATGAAGCTCGGCCAGATGGTCACGATCAACCAGATGCTGGACCAGGAAACGGCGATGATCATCGTCGAGGAACTGGGCCACCACGCGGTTGCGGCCAAGCTGGACGATCCGGAAGCCATGCTGGTCGAAGGCGAAATCACGGACGCAGAAGCACTGCCGCGTCCGCCGGTCGTCACGGTCATGGGCCACGTCGACCACGGCAAGACCTCGCTGCTCGACTACATCCGCCGCGCCAAGGTGGCAGCGGGCGAAGCGGGCGGGATTACGCAGCACATCGGCGCCTATCACGTCGAAACGCCGCGCGGTGTCATTACGTTCCTCGATACGCCGGGCCACGAAGCCTTTACGGCCATGCGTGCTCGCGGTGCGAAGGCAACCGATATCGTGATTCTGGTGGTTGCAGCCGACGACGGCGTGATGCCGCAAACGAAGGAAGCAATCGCTCACGCGAAGGCAGGCGGCGTGCCGCTCGTCGTTGCGATCAACAAGATCGACAAGCCGGATGCGAATCCGGAGCGCGTGAAGCAGGAACTCGTCGCGGAAGGCGTCGTGCCGGAAGAATACGGTGGCGATTCGCCGTTCGTGTCGGTGTCGGCGAAAACCGGCACGGGTATCGACGAGCTGCTGGAAAACGTGCTGCTGCAAGCCGAAGTGCTCGAACTGAAGGCACCGGTCGAAGCGCCGGCCAAGGGTCTCGTCATTGAAGCGAAGCTCGATAAGGGTAAGGGTCCGGTTGCAACGATCCTGGTCCAGTCGGGTACGCTGAACCGCGGCGACGTGGTGCTGGCAGGTAGCGCTTACGGTCGCGTGCGAGCCATGCTCGACGAAACCGGCAAGCCGACCAAGTCGGCGGGCCCGTCGATCCCGGTTGAGATTCAAGGTCTGTCGGAAGTGCCGCAAGCAGGCGAAGAAGTTATCGTCATGCCGGACGACCGCAAGGCGCGTGAAGTCGCGCTGTTCCGTCAAGGCAAGTTCCGCGACGTCAAGCTGGCCAAGCAACAGGCCGCGAAGCTCGAGAACATGCTGGAACAGATGGGCGAAGGCGAAGTGGCGTACATGCCGCTCATCGTCAAGGCCGACGTGCAAGGTTCGCAGGAAGCTTTGGTGCAGTCGCTGCTCAAGCTGTCGACCGACGAAGTCCGCGTGCAGATCGTGCACGGCGCAGTCGGCGGCATCAGCGAGTCGGACGTCAACCTGGCTACGGCGTCGAAGGCGGTCATCATCGGCTTCAACACCCGTGCGGATGCACAGGCGCGCAAGCTGGCGGAAACCAACGGCGTCGATATTCGCTACTACAACATCATCTATGACGCAGTAGATGAAGTGAAGGCTGCGATGTCGGGCATGCTGGCACCGGAGAAGCGCGAAGTCGTGACGGGTACGGTCGAAGTGCGTCAGGTATTCAAGGTACCGAAGATCGGCGCGGTGGCCGGCTGTATGGTCACGGACGGTTTCGTCAAGCGTTCCTCGTCGGTGCGCGTGCTGCGCAACAACGTCGTCATCTTCACGGGCGAGCTCGATTCGCTCAAGCGCTTCAAGGACGACGTGAAGGAAGTCCGTCAAGGCTTCGAGTGCGGTATGTCGATCAAGAACTTCAACGATATCGTCGAAGGCGATCAGTTCGAAGTCTTCGAAGTTACCGAAGTCGCGCGTACGCTGTAATTCACGCGGCATTGGCTCAACGGGCGGAGCGGGCTTAAGCGCCCGCCCCGCCCGTTGTTTTTGGGCCCGCGCATGTGTCGCGTACTGTGCCCCGCGGTAGGTTGCAGTCGGGCTATCAAGCCACGCTTTGCCGCAGAGGCAACAACCAACCGCCACGGCTCGCGTGAACCACCTTTTTGCATCCGTCAGAACGGATTACACAAACATCATGCCTAAAAAACGTTCTTCTCCTAATCGCAACGTGCAGATCGCCGATCAGATCCAGCGCGACCTGTCCGAGCTGCTGCGCGAGGTCAAGGACCCGCGCATTGGCATCGTCACGATTCAAAGCGTCGAGCTGACACCCGACTACGCGCACGCGAAGGTCTACTTCACGACGCTGACCGGCGACCCGCAACAGACGCTCGAAGCGCTTACGCACGCGGCCGGCCATCTGCACAATCAGCTGTTCAAGCGCCTGCACATTCATACCGTGCCGACGCTGCATTTCCATTACGACCAGACGATTGAACGAGCCGTTGAAATGTCCCGTCTGATCGACGAGGCGAACGCCAATCGCGCGAAAGAAGACTGAGCGCGCCGTTATCCGCGTGCCGGGCTGCAATACTTCCGGTGCAAAGCCTCAGTTGCAGTTCATTTAGCGCAGTTTCCGTCCACTTCGAAGACACTGTCTTTCTGACATGACCGCACCTCAACGCCCCCGCGTGCCGCGTCGCGCGCTCGACGGCGTGTTGCTGCTCGACAAGCCGCTCGGCCTGTCGAGCAACGACGCGCTGATTCGCGCGAAGCGTCTCTACCTCGCCAAAAAGGCGGGCCACACCGGCACGCTCGATCCACTCGCCACGGGTCTCTTGCCGCTGTGTTTCGGCGAGGCGACCAAGTTTTCGCAAGATCTGCTCGAAGCCGACAAGACCTATGAGGCGACCATGCGCCTCGGTATCCGCACGACCACGGGCGACGCCGAAGGCGAGCCGATCGACACGCGCGACGTGACATGCGATCAGGCTGCGGTCCAGGCGGCGATGCAAAAGTTTCTCGGTGACATCATCCAGGTTCCGCCAATGTATTCGGCGCTCAAGCGCGACGGCAAACCGCTGTACGAATACGCGCGCGCCGGCCAGACGGTCGAGCGGGAAGGGCGTCAGGTGACGATTCACGCCCTCGACATGCTGGCCTGTGCGTTGCCCGATGTGACGTTTCGCGTGACGTGCAGCAAAGGCACGTATGTGCGCACGCTCGCCGAGGATATCGGCGAGGCGCTCGATTGTGGCGCGCATCTGGTCGCGCTGCGGCGTACCGGCGTCGGCGCGCTGACGCTGGAAAATTCGGTGACGCTCGACGCGCTGTCCGATGCGACGGAGAGCGAGCGTGATGCATGGCTGCAGCCGGTCGATGCATTGCTGTCCACCTTCCCGCTCGTCACACTGGACGAAGACGCGACTCGTCGCTTCCTGCATGGTCAACGTCTGAAACTCTCCGAATTGGCCATCTCCGGCGATGCCGTGAATGCGCCCCGTGTACGTGTGTATGGAGCGCAAGGTCGCCTGCTTGGTGTCGCGAAGCAAGGCGAGGGCGTATTGGCGCCTGAGCGCTTGGTCGTCACCGCGGAGAGCTAGAGGCCGCTAGCTCGCCGGTCGACCTGCGAACCTGCCGACGCGCCTCTAGCGCCACAAACAAAAAGGCGGGACCGCTACCAAGCGGTCCCGCCTTTTTCCTCATCATCATCTACTGCTGCGTGCTGCGTGCTGCGTGCTGCGTGCTGCGTGCTGCGGAAAGAGACTAAACCCTCAATGCGCCGCCGCAGCCGCTGCGCCCGCGTCACCGCCGGCGCGTTCCGGCTTTGCCATCCAGATCAGCGCGATCAGCGCGACAAAGATCCCCGCCGATACAAAGAACAGATCATTCACGCCCAACTGCGCGGCCTGCTGCGTGGCCATCGTATTGAACAGACCATACGCCTGCGGCTGACTGAAGCCCGCCGCACCCATCTGCCGGATCGACTGATCGAACACCGGGTTGTACGCGCTCGCCTGTTCGGCCAGTTGCGCGTGATGCATGATGGTGCGGTGATCCCACGCGGTCTGGAAAATCGACGTGCCAATACCGCCGCACATGATCCGCACGAAATTCGACAAGCCCGACGCCGCAGGAATCCGGTTGCCCGGCAAGCCCGACAGCGTGATCGACACCAGCGGGATGAAGAATCCGGCCATGCCGATCCCCTGAATCAACGTGGGCAGCAGCAGCGAATACGTATCGACGCCGGTCGTGTAGCGTGAGCGCATCCAGAAACACAGCGCGAACACGAGGAACGACAATGTCGCGATATAGCGCGGATCGGTGCGCGGCAACACCTTGCCGGTGATCGGCGAGAGCAGCACGGCGAACACGCCGACCGGCGCCATCACGAGTCCGGCTTCCGTTGCGGTGTAGCCGATATCGGTTTGCAGCCACAACGGCAACAGCACGAGGTTACCGAAGTAGAGCCCGTAGCCGATCGACAACGCAATCGTACCGCTCGTGAAATTGCGCCGGCTGAAGAGCGATAGATCGACCACCGGATGCTCGGCCGTCAATTCCCACACAATGAAGAACGCGAGCGAAATGACCGCGACCAGCGCCAGCACGACAATGGTGGTCGACGAGAACCAGTCGAGGTCCTTGCCCTTATCGAGCATGACTTGCAACGAACCGACCCAGAGGATCAGGAGGCCGAGACCGACACCGTCGATCGGCGCCTTTTTGATGACCGAATCGCGGTTGCGGAAGATCATCCACGTTGCCGCGGCCGCGATCGCACCGACCGGAATGTTGACGTAGAAAATCCACGGCCACGAGATGTTGTCCGAGATCCAGCCGCCGAGAATCGGACCGGCCACTGGCGCGATCAGCGTGGTCATCGCCCACATCGACAAGGCCATCGGTGCCTTGGCGCGGGGATAGCTGGCGAGCAGCAGCGTTTGCGACAGCGGGATCATCGGGCCGGCCACGGCGCCTTGCAGCACGCGCGAGGCAAGCAGGAACGGCAGGGTGGGCGCGAGGCCGCACATCCACGACGAGATCACGAACAGAATGATCGACGCCATGAACAGGCGTACCTGACCGACGCGTTCGGTGAGCCAGCCAGTCAGCGGCACGGAGATCGCGTTCGCCACCGCGAACGACGTGATCACCCATGTGCCCTGGTCGGACGACACACCGAGGTCGCCCGAAATGGACGGGATCGACACGTTCGCAATCGACGTGTCGAGCACGTTCATGAACACGGCGAGCGACACCGCGATGGTGCCGATCACCAGTTGCGCGCCCTCGAGCGGCGGATGAGGGACTTGCGCCTGAGCCTGAGCCATTGAGAAAGCCTTTATGAATCGTCGCGCCGCTTACATCAACTTCGCAGCGGCCTTCGCGGCGCCGGCTTGATCCGATTTTTGCGAGCCGCCGTTCGGACCTGCATTTGCCGAAATGATGCGAGCGATTTCAGCGTCGGCCTCATCACCGTACTTGTCGAACACATTGGTCTGATAGACCGTATTCGGCGCCTGGCCCAGCTCGCCGCCGTTGCCGTCCTTGATGTTCACGTCGGCTTGCATCGACAGGCCGATGCGCAGCGGATGCTTTTCAAGTTCCTGCGGGTCGAGCGCGATTCGCACCGGCAGGCGTTGCACCACCTTGATCCAGTTGCCGGTTGCGTTCTGCGCGGGCAGCAGCGAGAACGCCGAACCCGTACCCGCCGAGAAGCCGACCACCTTGCCGTGGTACACCACCGACGAACCGTACACGTCGGCCGTCAGTTCGACCGGTTGACCGATGCGCATGTGCTTCAGTTGCACTTCCTTGAAGTTCGCATCCACCCACACGCCACCCAGCGGCACGATAGCCATCAGCGGGGTGCCCGGCGAGACGCGCTGGCCGACCTGGACCGAGCGCTTCGCCACGTAGCCCGTGACTGGCGCCGGCAGCTTGTTGCGCGCGTTGGCCAGATACGCGTCGCGCACCTTCGCGGCGGAAGCCTGCACGTTCGGGTGATTCGCGATCGTGGTGTTGGCGGTCAGCGCGCGGTTCGAGGCCAGTTGCTGCTGGGCGGCATCGACGGCGGCTTGAGCGCTCTTCACGGCGTCGCGGGCGTGCGAGATTTCTTCCGCCGACACGGCGCCGGTTTGCGCGACCGTCATGCGGCGCTTCAGGTCGTCCTGAGCGCGCGACAGATCGGACTGGCGCTGGGCAACTTGCGCCTGATACTGGTTGTCGTCGGCGAACAGGCCGCGAACCTGGCGCACCGTCTGCGCGAGATTCGCTTCGGCTTGCTGGAGCGCGACGCGCGCGTCGGCCGGATCGAGCACGACGAGCGGGTCGCCGGCCTTCACGGTTTGCGTGTCGTCCGCATTCACGGCCACGACCGTGCCGGTGACTTGCGGCGTGATCTGGACGACGTTGCCGTTCACGTACGCGTCGTCGGTGTCTTCATGGAAGCGTGCGTCGAGGAAGTAGTAAAGGCCGTAGGCGACCGCGGCGATCAGGATCACCATGACGAGCAGCGTCATCATGCGCTTGCGTTTGCCGTTGTTTGCCGGTTGTGCGGGGGCCGCGGGCTGCTGGGGGGTGCTCATTGATGTGCTCCGGGTTCTCTCAAGCGTCGTCGTTTATATTCGGATGTTCGTGCGAGTGCGGGTCGCGCCGATGTGGCTTCAGTTTGCAGCGGCGGTCGCGGCAGTGGCCGATGCCGGGGCATCGGTCGGCACCACGAGGCCGGTCTGCGTTGCGTCGAAACCGCCACCGAGCGCCTTGATGAGACCGATCTGCAAATCGCGGCGGCGCATCTTCAGGCCCGTTACCGTCTGTTCGGCGTTAAGGCGGTTCTGGTCGGCAGTCAGCACCTGGAGTTGTTCCGACAATCCGGCCTTGTAGCGGATCACCGCCAGTTGATAGGCCTTGGTCGACGCGTCGAGCGCGCGCTGGGCGTCGCCCGATTGACGGTCGATCGAACGGATCGACGACACTTGCGTCGCGACATCCGAAAGGGCACTGATCAGCGTCTGGTTGTAGTTCGCCACATCGAGATCGAAGTCTGCATAGCGGCCCTTCAACTGCGAACGCAGCGCGCCGGCGTCGAAGATCGGCAGGTGAATCGCCGGGCCGAATTGCATCTGGCGGCTGCCTGACTTAAGGAAGCGGCCCCAGCCGAATGCATCGAAACCGAAGCCGGCGGCGAGGTTGACGTCCGGGAAGAATTCGGCTTTTGCTTCCTTCACGTCGTGCATCGCGGCCTCGACCTGCCAGCGTGCGGCGACGATGTCCGCGCGGCGTGCCACGAGGTCGGCCGGCAGGTTGTTCGGCAGCGCAACTGTGTCGCCCGTGGTCAGAACCGGCGTGGCGATCTGCAGGCCGCGATCCGGACCCTTGCCGAGCAGCGCGCCCAACTGATAGCGCACCACGGTGATCTGACCGTCGAGATCGGTCAGGTTCGCCTGGCTGGTTGCAATATTGCCATTCGCGGTTTGCCGTTCGACGTTGGTGTCGAGTCCTGCGGTGACGCGGCCGTTGGTGATGCGGCCGATATCCTGGCGGTTGGCGATTTCGCGCGCGGCGATGTCGCGGAATGCGTACAACTGGGCGAGCTGGTTATAGGTGGTCGCCACGGAGGCGGCAAGCGTCACGCGCGCCTGCTGCATGTCGGCCTCGGCCGCCTTTTCTTGCGACACGGCCTGGCCCAGGCGCTGGCGATTCTTGCCCCACAGGTCCAGGTCCCACGACGCGCTCGCCAGCACGTTGTTCTCGCTATACCAGGTGCCACCGTACGGAGGCGGGTAGAGCGCGTTGCCCGAGAACAGTTCGCGGGTCCATGAGTAGCTGCCGTTGACTTTCGGGTACAGCGCCGAGCGCGAGCTTTCAATGTACGACGAAGCCTTGGCGAGGCGTGCCTGCGCCTGCGCGATCGAAGGGCTGCCTTCCAGCGCCTCCGCGATCAGCTTGGGCAACTGCGGATCGCCGAACTGGCCGGCCCAGTCGAGCGACGGCCATTGGGCGCCCTGGCCGGCGAGGCTCTGGGCGGACTCGTACTGAGCCGGCGACGAGATCTGCTTGTCGCTCTTCATACCGAAGTAGTTCGCGCACCCCGTGAGGGCGAGCGCCGTCACCGCGGCGGCGACAGCGGCCCGGCTCGAAAGCGCGGGCGCGGACAGGGAAAGGGATTTCATCGCTCGACTCTTTGAGTGGAATGTAATGATGGACACTGCAAGCAATTTATTACGATTTACTGTCAAAATTGCTCGTTGCATCACGGGTGAGTCCCGTTTGTTCGCCGGAATTGACGAGTACGCGGCGCAACATGCTTTTCAGGAAGCCCACTTCTTCAGCGGTGAATCCGCCCAGCAGACTGTCCAGCACGCCGTTGAAAATGGCGGGCATTTTTGCCGCGATTGCATGGCCTTCCGGTGTCAGCGCGAGCCGGACAACCCGCCGGTCTTCGTTGCTGCGCACTCGCGTGAGTAGCCCGCGCTTCTCGAGGCGATCGACCAGACGCGTCACGGCGCTTGCATCGATGCCGTATTCACGCGCCAGTTCGGCCGCCAGCAGGCACTTGCCGCTTGCCACCATGAACAGGATGCTGCCTTGCTGGCTGGTGATGCCCAGTTCGGCCATGCTGCGCTGTGTGACCAGGTTGGACATGGTCGATTTCACTCGCGAGATCAGATAGCCGACGCTTTCGCCTAGCTGGTACTCGCTAACGATCGGGTTGGGCGTTGAGGACGGATCCGTCATGATTCTCGTGCGAATGCAATGGTTGACTATGCAGGATTATAGACAGCGGTTGATTGACACGACAAGCATTATTACAGCTTAGGCAAGGAACTTTTCCTGCTCAAGGAAGAATGCGAGCGGTTTTGCGTAGGGCAATGCCGATGCGCGGCGAGATCATTTCCTACGTGCCGCTGCATGGAAGATGGCAGGGCTATCAGGGAATACCAGAAAGCTTCATTTGGGCGTGCTATAATGTTGGGTTCCCAAAAGTGCGCTTTGGGCTTTGTTGGCTTCGTACACAATGCTGCTGCTGGCGCACTCAACTGCCCCCAGGTTCCTATGACTCGCGCCCTACGCAACATCGCCATCATTGCTCACGTCGACCACGGCAAGACCACGCTCGTCGATCAGCTGCTCCGCCAGACCGCCACATTCCGCGACAACCAGCAGGTTGTCGAGCGCGTGATGGACTCGAACGACATCGAAAAGGAACGTGGCATCACGATTCTTTCGAAGAACTGCGCGGTCGAGTACGAAGGCACGCACATCAACATCGTCGACACCCCGGGCCACGCCGACTTCGGCGGTGAAGTGGAGCGCGTGCTGTCGATGGTCGACTCGGTGCTGCTGCTGGTCGACGCAGTCGAAGGTCCGATGCCGCAAACGCGCTTCGTGACCAAGAAGGCGCTGGCGCTCGGCCTCAAGCCGATCGTCGTGATCAACAAGGTTGACCGGCCGGGCGCGCGGATCGACTGGGTGATCAACCAGACGTTCGACCTGTTCGACAAGCTGGGTGCAACCGACGAACAACTCGACTTCCCGATCGTCTACGCGTCGGGCCTGAACGGTTATGCCGGTCTGACGGCGGACGTGCGCGAAGGCGACATGCGCCCGCTGTTCGAAGCCGTGCTGCAGCACGTGCCGGTTCGCCCGGCCGATCCGGAAGCGCCGCTGCAACTGCAGATCACGTCGCTGGATTACTCGTCGTACGTTGGTCGTATCGGCGTGGGCCGTATCACGCGCGGCACGATCAAGCCGGGCATGTCCGTCGCCGTGCGTTCGGGCCCCGATGGCGCGATCCTCAACCGCAAGATCAACCAGGTCCTGTCGTTCAAGGGCCTGGAGCGCGTGCAGGTGGACTCGGCTGAAGCCGGCGACATCGTGCTGATCAACGGTATCGAGGAAATCGGTATCGGCGTGACCATCTGCGCACCGGAACAGCCGGAAGCGCTGCCGATGATCACCGTCGACGAACCGACCCTGACGATGAACTTCCTCGTCAATTCGTCGCCGCTGGCCGGCCGCGAAGGCAAGTTCGTCACGAGCCGTCAGATCCGCGACCGCCTGATGAAGGAACTGAACCACAACGTCGCGCTGCGCGTGAAAGAAACCGGCGACGAAACCACGTTCGAAGTGGCGGGCCGCGGGGAATTGCACCTGACCATTCTCGTCGAAAACATGCGTCGTGAAGGCTACGAGCTGGCCGTGTCGCGTCCGCGCGTGGTGATGCAGGATATCGACGGCGTGAAGCACGAGCCGTACGAAAACCTGACGGTCGACATGGAAGACGGCCACCAGGGCGGCGTGATGGAAGAGCTGGGCCGCCGCAAGGGCGAAATGCTCGACATGGCGTCGGACGGCCGTGGCCGTACGCGTCTCGAGTATCGTATTTCGGCTCGTGGCCTGATCGGCTTCCAGTCGGAATTCCTGACGCTCACGCGCGGTACGGGCCTGATGAGCCACACGTTCGATTCGTATCAGCCGGTCAAGGAAGGCGCGGTGGGCGAGCGTCGCAACGGCGTGCTGATTTCGCAGGACGACGGTGCGGCCGTTGCGTACGCACTGTGGAAGCTGCAGGACCGCGGCCGTATGTTCGTGTCGCCGGGCGAGCCGCTGTATGAAGGCATGATCATCGGCATTCACAGCCGTGACAACGACCTGGTTGTGAACCCGATCAAGGGCAAGCAGCTCACCAACGTGCGTTCGTCGGGTACGGACGAAGCGGTGCGCCTCGTGCCGCCGATCCAGATGTCGCTGGAATACGCGGTCGAATTCATCGACGACGACGAACTCGTCGAAGTCACGCCGCAATCCATCCGACTGCGCAAGCGTTACCTGAAGGAACACGAGCGCCGCAGCGCGAGCCGTAAGGGCGCAGTGGACTAAATCGGCACCGGCCCCAATCCTGGGTAAGCGGCGCGATGTCAGGCAAAAGCCACCTCCGGGTGGCTTTTGCCGTTTCTGGCGTCCCATTCGCGTTGCGGGCAGTTGCCCGCAGTTGGCCGTCGGTCTGTCGTGTTTGTCCCTGTTTTTTTGCATAAGACCTTTGCGAGTCCTGACAGTAGCGCTGAAAGCCCGTCGCGACGGGCTCGAGCGGCAATCCGTCTGCTATCTGCACTATCCGTTCTGTGATATGCTCCCCGGGTGCAAAGTTTTAGGTCCTTCCAAGCAAGACTTGATTCGCGCAATCCGCTAAACGGTCAGGCCGTGTCGCGGAAGGTTCTGTAACCCGCTATTTCTCGAGAAACTCGAAGAAAGGTGAGCGTAAAAATGATGAAGCAATTCCAGTCGAACTCTTATCTGTTCGGCGGCAATGCTCCGTACGTAGAAGAAATGTACGAAGCGTATCTCGATAATCCGGCGTCAGTGCCCGAGAACTGGCGCAGCTATTTCGATGCGTTGCAGAACGTCCCTGCATCGGATGGCAGCAATGCCAACGACGTGGCCCATGGCCCGATCGTCGAATCGTTTGCGCAACGGGCCAAGGCGAACGCCTTCATCCCGCGCACGGCGGCCGGCGGCGAAGACCTCGCTACCTCCCGCAAGCAAGTCTACGTGCAGTCCCTCATCGGCGCATATCGCTTCCTCGGCTCGCAATGGGCCAATCTCGATCCCCTGAAGCGCCGCGAACGTCCCGCTATCCCCGAACTTGAACCCGCGTTCTACGACTTCACCGAAGCCGACATGGACCAGGAGTTCAGCGCAACGAATCTGTATTTCGGATTCGAGCGCGCTTCGCTGCGCGAGATCGTCAAGGCCCTGCGTGACACGTACTGCGGCACGATCGGCGCCGAGTACATGTACATCAGCGATCCGGAACAGAAGCGCTGGTGGAAAGAGAAGCTCGAGTCGATCCGTTCGACGCCGAACTTCTCCAATGACAAGAAGAAGCACATCCTGAATCGCCTGACGGCCGCTGAAGGCCTCGAACGCTTCCTGCACACCAAGTACGTCGGCCAGAAACGCTTTTCGCTCGAAGGCGGCGAAAGCTTCATCGCCTCGATGGACGAAGTCGTGCGTCATGGCGGCGCCAACGGCGTGCAGGAAATCGTCATCGGCATGGCTCACCGTGGCCGTCTGAACGTGCTGGTCAATACGCTCGGCAAGATGCCGGCTGACCTGTTTGCCGAATTCGAAGGCAAGCACGTCGACGACCTGCCGGCCGGCGACGTGAAGTACCACAAGGGCTTCTCGTCGGACGTCTCGACCGAAGGCGGCCCGGTTCACCTGTCGCTCGCGTTCAACCCGTCGCACCTCGAAATCGTCAACCCGGTGGTCGAAGGTTCGGCGAAGGCCCGTATGGACCGTCGCGGCGACGACAGCGGCCTGCAAGTGCTGCCGGTGCAGATCCACGGCGACGCGGCTTTCGCAGGCCAGGGCGTGGTGATGGAAACGCTGAACCTCGCGCAAACGCGTGGTTACGGTACGCACGGCACGCTGCACATCGTCATCAACAACCAGATCGGCTTCACGACGTCGGATCCGCGCGACTCGCGCTCCACGTTGTACTGCTCGGACGTCGTCAAGATGATCGAGGCGCCGGTGCTGCACGTGAACGGTGACGATCCTGAAGCGGTCGTGCTGGCTACCCAGCTGGCCATCGACTTCCGGATGCAGTTCCATAAGGACGTCGTCGTCGACATCGTCTGCTTCCGCAAGCTGGGTCACAACGAGCAGGACACGCCGGCGGTTACGCAGCCGCTGATGTACAAGACGATTGCGAAGCACCCGGGCACGCGCGCGCTGTACGCTGAAAAGCTGGTGCAGCAAGGCGTGATCACGGCGGCAGAAGGCGACGAATTCGTCAAGGCCTACCGCAAGGCAATGGACGAAGGCCATCACACGATCGACCCGGTGCTCTCGAACTACAAGAGCAAGTACGCGGTGGATTGGGTCCCGTTCCTGAACCGCAAGTGGACCGACGCAGCCGATACGGCAGTGCCGCTGGCTGAGTTGAAGCGCCTCGCTGAGCGCGTCACTACGATCCCGGAAAACTTCAAGGTGCACCCGCTGGTTGAGCGCGTCATCAACGACCGTCGCGCGATGGGCCGTGGCGAGGCCAAGCTCGACTGGGGCATGGGCGAACATCTGGCATTCGCGTCGCTGGTCGCATCGGGCTATGCAGTGCGCCTGACCGGTCAGGACTCGGGCCGCGGCACGTTCACGCACCGTCACGCGGTGCTGCACGATCAGAACCGCGAACGCTGGAACGACGGCACCTACGTGCCGCTGCAGAACATCGCCGAAGGTCAGGCGAAGTTCACGGTGATCGACTCGGTGTTGTCGGAAGAAGCGGTGCTGGGCTTCGAATACGGTTACTCGACCGCTGAACCGAATACGTTCGTCGCTTGGGAAGCGCAGTTCGGCGACTTCGTGAACGGCGCGCAGGTCGTGATCGACCAGTTCATCTCGTCGGGCGAAGTGAAGTGGGGCCGCGTGTCGGGTCTCACGATGCTCTTGCCGCACGGCTACGAAGGTCAAGGTCCGGAACACTCGTCGGCACGTATCGAGCGTTTCCTGCAGCTGTGCGCAGACCACAACATGCAGGTCGTTCAACCGACCACGCCGGCGCAGATCTTCCACCTGTTGCGCCGTCAGATGATCCGCCTGTTCCGCAAGCCGCTGATCGTCGCTACGCCGAAGTCGCTGCTGCGTCACAAGGAAGCCGTGTCGGATCTGTCCGAACTGGCGAAGGGCGCATTCCAGCCGATCCTCGGTGAAATCGACGAAGCGATCGAGCCGAAGAAGGTCAAGCGCGTGGTGGCCTGCTCGGGCCGCGTGTACTACGACCTGCTGGCGCATCGCCGTGAATCGAAGTCGAACGACGTCGCGATCATCCGTATCGAACAGCTCTATCCGTTCGCGCATAAGCAGTTCGAAGCGGAAATGAAGAAGTACGACAACGCGACCGACGTGGTCTGGGTGCAGGACGAGCCGCAGAATCAAGGCCCGTGGTTCTACATCGAGCACCACCTGAAGGAAGGCATGAAGGAAGGGCAGAAGCTGGCGTACAGCGGACGTCCGGCTTCGGCCTCGCCGGCAGTCGGCTACTACGCGAAGCACTACGAGCAGCAGAAGGCGCTGATCGAAGGCGCTTTCGGCCGCCTCAAGAGCGCGTCGATTGCTAAATAAAACAGACGAACCGGGAAAGCGCGCTGCGCTTTCCCGTGCCGCGCCTAGTAACCACGTGATGGTTCGTTGCCGGCAGTTATGGTTCGCAGGCGGTCGTCGGGTCCATAGATCGCGCGCCGTCACCCGATACGTATTCAGGATATTCAAAATGGCTATTGTTGAAGTCAAGGTTCCCCAGCTGTCCGAGTCGGTCTCGGAAGCCACCATGCTGCAGTGGAAGAAGAAGCCCGGCGAGGCTGTTGCGCAAGACGAAATTCTCATCGAAATCGAGACCGACAAGGTCGTGCTCGAAGTGCCGGCACCCTCCGCCGGCGTGCTCGCACAAGTGATCTCGAACGACGGCGACATCGTCGTGGCGGATCAGGTGATCGCCAAGATCGACACTGAAGGCACCGCAGGCGCCGCTGCTGTCGAAGCCGAAGTGAAGCCGGCTCCCGTGGCCGCACCGGCACCGGCTGGTGCACCGGCCGCTCAGGCTGCATCCGCAACGGGTGCGAACACCGCTGCTTCGCCGGCTGCCGGCAAGCTGATGGCTGAGAAGGGTCTGGGCGCGGGCGACGTCGCCGGCACGGGCCGCGACGGCCGCATCACCAAGGGTGACGTGCTGACCGCGGGTCAAGCCGCACCGGCACCGGTTGCCAAGGCTGCACCGGCCGCCGCACCGAAGGCTGCCAAGCCGTCGCTGCCGGACGTCAAGGCGCCGGCATCGGCCGAGCAATGGCTGAAGGATCGTCCGGAACAACGCGTGCCGATGTCGCGTCTGCGCGCGCGTATCGCCGAGCGTCTGCTCGAGTCGCAGCAAACCAACGCCATCCTGACCACGTTCAACGAAGTGAACATGGCGCCGGTGATGGACCTGCGCAACAAGTACAAAGACAAGTTCGAAAAGGAACATGGCGTGAAGCTGGGCTTCATGTCGTTCTTCGTGAAGGCGGCTGTTCATGCGCTGAAGAAATTCCCGCTCGTGAACGCGTCGATCGACGGTAACGACATCGTCTATCACGGCTACTTCGACATCGGTATCGCGGTCGGTTCGCCGCGTGGCCTGGTGGTGCCGATTCTGCGTAACGCAGATCAGCTGAGCCTCGCCGAAATCGAAAAGAAGATTGCTGAATTCGGCCAGAAGGCCAAGGACGGCAAGCTGTCGATCGAAGAAATGACGGGTGGTACGTTCTCGATCTCGAACGGTGGTGTGTTCGGTTCGATGCTGTCGACCCCGATTATCAACCCGCCGCAATCCGCCATTCTGGGCGTGCACGCCACGAAGGAACGCGCTGTGGTCGAAAACGGCCAGATCGTGATCCGTCCGATGAACTATCTGGCGCTCTCGTACGACCACCGGATCATCGACGGCCGCGAAGCGGTGCTGTCGCTGGTCGCGATGAAGGATGCGCTGGAAGACCCGGCGCGCCTGTTGCTCGACCTGTAATCGACGGTTCGGCCGGCGTCGGCTTGCTATCGCGCAAGTCGACGCCAACTAGGCAGCATGTCTTCAGCATTCCGCAGTACTTGAACGACGCGCGCCACGAAGCGTGGCCGCACGTCCTTCCGTCATCAAAAGGATTGTCATGTCCAAAGAATTTGACGTCGTCGTGATCGGCGCCGGCCCCGGCGGCTACATCGCCGCAATCCGCGCAGCGCAGCTCGGCAAGACCGTCGCATGTATCGAAAAGTGGAAGAACCCGGCCGGCACGCTCAAGCTCGGCGGCACGTGCCTGAACGTGGGTTGCATTCCGTCGAAGGCGCTGCTCGCGTCGTCGGAAGAATTTGAAAACGCATCGCATCACCTCGCCGACCACGGTATTTCCGTGGAAAACGTGACGGTCGATATCGCGAAGATGCTGGCCCGCAAGGAAGGCATCGTCGAGAAGATGACCAAGGGTATCGAATTCCTGTTCCGCAAGAACAAGATCACGTGGCTCAAGGGCCATGGCAAGTTCACCGGCAAGACGGACGCCGGCGTGCAGATCGAAGTCAGCGGCGAAGGCGAAACCGAAGTGGTCACGGCAAAGAACGTCATCATTGCAACGGGCTCGAAGGCGCGTCACCTGCCGACCGTTCCGGTCGACAACAAGATCGTTGCCGACAACGAAGGCGCACTGACGTTCGACTCCGTGCCGAAGAAGCTCGCCGTGATCGGCGCCGGCGTGATCGGGCTGGAACTCGGCTCGGTGTGGCGCCGTCTGGGCTCGGACGTGACCGTGCTCGAAGCGCTGCCGGAATTCCTCGGCGCGGCTGACCAGGCACTGGCCAAGGAAGCCGCCAAGCAATTCAAGAAGCAGGGTCTGGACATCCACGTCGGCGTGAAGGTCGGCGAAGTGACGACGACCGACAACAGCGTCACGATCAATTACACGGACAAGGACGGCAACGCGCAAACGCTCGAAGCCGACCGCCTGATCGTGTCGATTGGCCGCGTGCCGAACACCGACAACCTCGGTCTCGAAGCCATCGGCCTGAAGGCGAACGAGCGTGGCTTTATCGACGTCGACGACCACTGCGCAACGGCGGTGCCGAACGTGTACGCGATCGGCGATGTGGTGCGTGGCCCGATGCTCGCGCACAAGGCTGAAGATGAAGGCGTGATGGTGGCCGAAATCATCGACGGTCAGAAGCCGCATATCGACTACAACTGCATTCCGTGGGTGATCTACACCGAACCGGAAATCGCGTGGGTCGGCAAGACCGAGCAGCAACTGAAGGCCGAAGGCCGTGAAGTCAAGACGGGCCAGTTCCCGTTCATGGCGAACGGCCGCGCGCTGGGCATCAACAAGGCGGACGGTTTCGTCAAGATGATCGCCGACGCGAAGACCGACGAACTGCTCGGCGTGCATATCATCTCGGCGAACGCATCGGACCTGATCGCGGAAGCTGTAGTGGCGATGGAATTCAAGGCGGCCTCGGAAGACATCGGCCGCATTTGCCATCCGCACCCGTCGCTGTCGGAAGTCATGCGCGAAGCGGCTCTGGCCGTGGACAAGCGCGCGCTGAACATGTAATCGCGCACGCCTGACTGAACGCAATTCTGGCATCACCACAAAGGCGGGCGGGTTCACTCCCTCCCGCCTTTCTTTTTGCAGCAACACAATGAACGTCACCGAATACTACGAAAAAGAACTGCAGACGCGGGGTTATCAATCGGACCCGGCGCAACGCGCGGCGGTCGACCGTCTGCAGCGGTGCTATGAAGAGTGGGTCGAGTACAAATCGCGCCGCTCGAACGCGTTCAAGAAGCTGATCATTCACCCGGACTTGCCGCGCGGCGTGTACATGTGGGGCGGCGTAGGGCGGGGCAAGAGCTTTCTGATGGACAGCTTCTACATGATCGTGCCGGTGCAGCGCAAAACGCGGCTGCATTTCCACGAGTTCATGCGCGAGGTGCATCGCGAACTGGAAGATCTGAAGGGCACGACCGATCCGCTCGACGAACTCGCGCGCCGTATCGCCAAGCGCTACCGGTTGATCTGTTTCGACGAATTCCACGTCTCGGATATTGCCGACGCGATGATCCTCTATCGTCTGCTCGACAAGCTGTTCGAGAACGGCGTGCAATTCGTGATGACGTCAAACTACGATCCGGATACGTTGTATCCGGACGGTCTGCATCGCGACCGCATGCTGCCGGCAATTGAGCTGATCAAGTCGAAGCTCGACGTGATCAATGTCGACGCGGGTATCGACTACCGCAAGCGCACGCTGGCCCAGGTCGAGGTGTATCACACACCGCTCGGCGCGGCGTCGGACAAAGCGTTGCGCGACGCGTTTTCGCGCCTCGCCGCGGTTCCTGATGAGAGTCCTATCCTGCGTATCGAGAAGCGCGAGTTGAAGGCGCTGCGGCGCGCTGACGGCGTCGTATGGTTCGATTTCGCCACGTTGTGCGGCGGTCCGCGCTCGCAGAACGATTACCTGGAACTGGCGAGCCGCTTTCACGCGGTGATCCTGTCCGGCGTGCCGCAGATGTCAGTGCGCATGGCCTCGGAGGCGCGCCGCTTCACCTGGCTGATCGACGTGTTCTACGACCACAAGGTGAAGCTCCTGATGTCGGCGGCGGTGCCACCCGATCAGTTGTACGTCGACGGTCCGATGGCCAACGAATTCGCCCGCACGGTGTCGCGCATCATCGAAATGCAATCGAAAGAATATCTCGACGCACCGCGCCGGATCGTCGATACGTCGCTGACTTAAAAAGCCGTGTGAGGCGGGCGCGGTTGCTTTTGCGATAGATCACAGTCCGCTCAGCGAATAGGCGGAGTCTGACGGCGTATTTTCAAAATTCGGATTGATCTTATATTCCGTCTGCGGACGACTGGATATCTTCTTTGTGATGGTTCTGACAAAGGAGAAACCATGAATCCTTACCGTGATATCAATGATGAAGAATGGCAACGTGTTGCACCGTTGCTCCCCGAGTTGCGTCCGCGCTCCGAACTGCGTGGCCGGCCGCTTGCCAACACGCGCTCCGTGCTCAACGGCGTGCTGTGGGTGAGGTACAGCGGAGCCACCTGGTCCGCCATGCCGCGCAAATACCCGTCGTATCAAACTTGCCATCGCCGCTTCACGGCATGGTATGAATCCGGTGTGCTCAAGCGCGTCATGGAACAACTTTTCGGCGCGGCGAGCGAAGAACTCTGCAACCTGATGGAAGCACGCATGCGCACGCATGTGGGCGCGGAACAAAAGAGCGTTGACGAAGGTAAGGTTCCGGCCACGGCGCCCGCGGTGTACAGCCCAGCACCGGTCAAACCGTTGCCGTCGTCGCCGTTCGCGTACGCGTCGCCTTTCAAACACGCGGCATGACAACCGCTGCATGACAACCCCAACCAGCCAGACTCAAACAAAAAACGGCCGGACGATGGCGATCGTCGGCCGTTTCTTCTGATTCCATCAGAGCTGCGATAGTGGCCCTGATGGAAAATCATCTTCACGCATCAGGCACCGCGCTGCCTGAACGGTTCGTCCGCTATTGCTGGCGAACCCAGGTTTGCGAGCGGCCCAGCAGCGACACGCCAATGTAGCCGCGCACCACCAGCTTGTTCCCACCGTCTTCCAGGTGCATCTTGCACTTGTAGACCTTGCCGTTTTCCGGGTCGAGAATCTGCCCGTGATCCCAGCCGTCGCCGTCCTTTTGCATATCGTTGATGATCGTCATGCCGAGAATTAACTGATCCTTGCGTGCATCGGTACATTCAGTGCAGCGGCGATCCGGTTTATCGTTCGCATTGAGCCCCTTGATCACCTTGCCGCTCAACGAGCCATTGCTGTCCTGTGCAATTTGCACGAGGGCTTTGGGCTGGCCGGTGTGATCGTCGATGGTTTGCCACGTGCCGATCGGGGAATCGGTCTGCGCCATCGCCGTGACGGCGCTGGCGAGCAGCACGCCGGCGAGGGCGGCATGTTTGGCTGTGCGAAGCGCGATTGCGCGCGCGCGTTGAGTGAATTGCATCATTGTCTTCCTCCTTGATTAAAGACGGCGCGATCATGGTCGCGCGGCGTTATTGGCATCTCGGGCAGCTTTCATCTGCAGGCCGCCGTGATGCCCTCTGGTCGTACCCCTCAGGTTCGACTTCGGCTACATCGGTCTGCGGCTCGCGGCTCGGGTGCCGCGGGTCGCACATCGTCAGCGCAGAATACGTGAAAGTGCGCGCGCCGTTTGATAGTGGAACCTCTAATCAGGACGCGGCGCTTTTGATCCTCAGTTCAGCTGATAGGAGAACGTCGCGTTGATGCGCGGGCTGCGCGACGCGCTCTCCACCGGTGCGTCGCCGATCGGCTTGGCCACCGACAAGTCCAGGCTGTAATACTTCGCGTCCGAGATCCGGAAGCCGAATGCGATCGACGACAGCCTCGACGGCGACGGCGTCCCCGCATGCAGAAAGACGCGGGCCATGTCGAACGAAATATAGGGTGTGAAGGTGCGCAGATAGGTAAATCCTGGCGTGAACGCCCGGTTGACTTCGAAGATGGCGCCCCAGCCCGAATCGCCCGATGCCTCTCCCGGTTCATAACCCTGCGCAAAGCGTTGCGCGCCGAACGAGATCTGTTCCGATGTCGGCAGCGAGACGCCGCTGTATTGGCCGGTCAACGAAACCGAGGTGCCGATCTTGAGCGGCCACTCGTTGGTTTGCGAAAAGCTTGCACCGGTCCGCACGAAATTGATCGACGCCGGATTCGTGACGGGCGCGCCGGGAACGTTCGAGTCGCCGGATTTCGATGCGCCGAGAATATCGAATGCCTTCGCCACCGTGATGCTCGCGCGGCGCACCTGGCCGGTTTGCGCGCTGGCGTAGTCGGCCTGCAATTGCAATACGCGCACCTGCGAACGGAAGCCAATCTGCGCGCCGGTGTCGTGGTTGTTATAGCGGTCCTCGTCGTGCGACGCATAGACGGAGGCCGTGCCGATCACGCTTTGGGCGTTGCTCAACAGGATCGGATAGGCCAGCGAGCCGCCAATCTTGTCGTTGATGACCGTGCGCTCGATATAGGAGGGCAGGCCGGGATTGTCGACCGGATTGCCGCGATAGTGCGACGCGTCGATCTTGCCGATCAGTCCGTTGCTGCCGATCGGCACCGCAGCGTGTGCCGCGAGATAGGTGACGTTGTCACGCCCCTTCGGCAGCAAGGCGGACACGCTCAACTGTTCGCCGAGGGCGGTCAAACCGTTTTCGGTGGCAGTCAGCAGGCCTTGCACGCCGGGGTGATTGAAATCGATGCCGGTGCTGAGGTCGACCGGTTTGCGGTCTACGTTCAGTTCGAGCGTCGTGGCGCCGTCGGTGTTTTGCGGCGGCGCTACGTTGGCCGCAACCTTCACGCCGGGCAGCAGGCCCAGCACATTGATGTAACGCTCGAAGGTCGCGCGCTTGAGCGGCCGGTCGGCGACGATGTGGTCGGCGATCGCGCGGATCTTGTCTTCGATCGCGCCTACCTTGCCCGTCACCTTGACCGTCGATACATAGCCTTCCACCACGGTCACGCGCACCACGCCTCCTTCGAACGTCTGCGCGGGAATGAACGCGAACGAGAGCGCATAGCCGCGATCCTGATACAGCTTCGTGACGCCGTTGGCAACCTGAATCAGATCGCCGATGGTGGTGTCCTTGCCGACGAGCGGCGTGAAGCGTTGCGCGACTTCGTCGAAGGGAATGGACTTCACGCCCTCGACCTGAATCCTGGAGGGCGTCAGATGGCGGGCGAGCAGTTCCTGAAGTTGGGGGGCTTGCGGTGCAACCTGCACGGTCACGTTCGGGCCTTTGTCAGGCGCCTTGATCTGCGGCAGCGAATCGAGCGGATTGCCGCCGACAACCGAACCGGCGGGGCGCGACTGCGCTTGTGCTTCTGCCTGCATCGCGCTTGCCGCTATCGCGGCGAGCACGAGGGTCCATTTACTACCGTACCCGAGTTTCATCGGATTTTCCTCGTATGCCGTTCTTGTGTTGCGGACGCGCCGCCAGGCCGGGCTGGTCGCGATCGCTTATGTGTGGCTCGACGCATACTGCCATGCTTGCATGTATTACGTCACGTGCTCCGTCGGGCTTGAGCATTGTCTGCACAAGCGCGGAGCACGTGATAAGACGGACTGCCATGCACACGGTGTAACGGGACGTCCGAAGGGACGTCCTATGCACGTGGCATCGATGAAGCCGTTTATGCGGACTACTTATGGCTCACCGGCACGAGGCCGCTGAGTAGTGTCGTCAAGCCGCCCGTCGAACTGCTCGAGCTGCTCGTCGAGCCGGCCGCCGAGCCGAGCGCGCCGGTCAACGTGCCGACGAGAGCCGTCACGGGGGCGAGCGGGTTGCTACCGCCGCTGCCCGAGGCGCTGCCGGTGACGCCGGAGAGTGCGCCGGTCAGCGTCGACAGCGGGTTCGATGCGCTACCCGTGCCACCCAGCACCGAAGTCAGCGAACCCAGCGGCGAGCCGCCCGTCCCCGAAGTCAGTGCGCTCAAGGGCGTGCTACCCAGCACCGAGGTCAGGCCGGACAGCGGTGTGCCGCCGAGCAGCGTCGACAGTGAGCCGAGCGGGTTGTTGCCGAGCCCGAGACTCGCGAGCGAGTTTTGCAGCGGGCCGAACGGGCTGCCGTTGGCGGGCGGTCCATTGACGACGGCCACGTTGGTGCTGCCGACGAGGCTCGTAATCAGGCCGGGAATCGGATTCGCGCCATTCGGGCCGTTCGGATTGACGAGTCCGCCGGCGTTCGTCACCGTGTTGCCGAGCGAGCCGACCAGGTTGCCGAGATCGGCGCCGACCGGATTCTTCGTTGCCGTGCCGACTTGCGAGCCGGCCGAGTTCAACGCGCCGCCGATTTGCGCGAGCAGGCCGCCGACCGGTGCGCCGAGGCCGGTCTGCGTGCCGACCGTCTGCGTCACGAGTCCGGCGGTCTGCACGATCGGTGTGATCGCGGTGCTGAGCGGCTGGGTGAGCTGTTGCACCGGCGCGGAGGCCAACGAATTGCCGAGCGTCGCGCCGCCGGCGTTCAATGCGCCGGCAGTCGTGGACAGCACGGTTGCAAGGGGTGTGGTGAGCGGCGACAGCGGCGCGAGATTGCCGGTGCCAAGCCCGCCGACCGTGGTGCTCAGACCTTGCACGACACCGCTTGTCGAACTGACCACCGAGCCGAGTCCGGCGACCGTGGTGCCGACCGGGTTGGAGGTCGTGCCGATTTGCCCGAGACCGCCGCTTACTGCGTTGGCGAGCGAGTTCAGGGTGCCGCTCGCACTCGACACCGTGTCGCCGAGACCTTGCGTGACTTTCGGGCTGAGGCCCGGGATGGTCAGGGAGCCGATCGTGTTGCCAAGGTCGCTGGTGGTCTGTGCGGCGGCGGTGGCGAGGCCATTGGTGCTCGACGTCGAGGCGGTGGGCGTGTTGCCACTGGTCGAACCGCCGCCGCCGGCGCTACCGGCGGATGCACTCGATGGCGTGGTGACGCCATTGCCGCCACACGCGGCGAGCAAGCCGCCGACCGCGATGGCGATCAACGGTGCGCGCAACGACAACACGGTCTCGCACGCCGCATGGTGAGTAAAAAAACGTTGGGTGGACATGTGTGCTCCTCAGTGTCTTCTAAGTGTCGCGTGTGGTGTTTCCGTGCGCCGGTGCAACGGGTGTCTGAGCGGCGCGGCTCAATTCAGCCGGGTTCCAGCACAGCCGGGGCGCTGCTGGCGGGCCGCGCTCCGGGTCTCCGGACGCCGGGTTTCCGATTACTGTGCTTCCTTCGATCGCTGCAACGGTATTGCTTACTTCTTCGACAGACCGCCGAGCAGGCCGCCGAGGAGCGACGTCACCGGGGCGAGCGGGCTGCTGCCCGATCCTTTGCCGCTCGTGCTCGACAGGGACAGGCCGGGGCCCGAGCTGGTCGACGTGGTCGTCGTCGTGGCCGGCGTGTTGGCCGCCGTGGTCGTGACGCCGCCGAGCGCGCCGGTGACGCTCGAGAGCAAGCCGGTCACCGGGGCGAGCGGGCTGCTGCTGCCGCCGCTCGCGCCGCTCAGGCCGGTTGTCAAGCTCGAGAGCAGGCCGGTGACAGGCGCCAGTGGGCTGCTGCTGCTCGAGGCGCCGCCCAGGCCGCCCGTTACGCTGCTCAGTGCGCCGGTGAGCGGAGCGAGCGGGCCACTGCTGGTGCCACCGGTCAGGCCGCCGAGTAGGTTGGTGAGCGGAGCGAGCGGACCGCTGCTGGTGCCGCCGGTCAGGCCGCCGAGTACGCTGGTGAGCGGAGCGAGCGGGCCGCCGCTGGTGCCGCCAGTCAGGCCACCGAGTGCGCTGGTGATCGGAGCCAGCGGATTGCTGCCGGTGCTGCCGGTGAGCGGGCCGCCCACCGACGCGACTGTGGTGCCCGTATCCGTGACCGTATGGCCAAGAGCGGCCGTGATCGGATTTCCGCCAGTTGCGCTGATCAGCGTGCCGGCCTGACCCAGGCCGCCGCCGAGGGTCGAGAGCAACGTGTTCAGCGGTGCGCCGAGGCCCGTGGTGTTGCCGACCGTCTGCGTGGTTGCCGCGACCATCGACGTAATCGGCGTGATCGCGGTGCTGAGCGTTTGCGTGATTTGCTGGACCGGGCCCGTCGAGAGCGCGGTGGTGAGCGTGTTGCCACTGTTGGTCACTGCGCCGCCGAGCGTATTGACAACGCCGCCGAGTGGCGTGGTGATGGCTGCCAACGGCGCAAGCGGGCCGCTGCCGAGGCTCGTCACGAGGCTGCCTGCCTGCGTTACTGCGCCGCCGACATGACCGACCACGCCACCGAGGCTCGAAACGGTCGTGCCGACTGCGTCGCCACCGGTGCCGAGTTGGCCGAGCCCTTGCGATACACCGTTGCCGAGCGTCGAGACTGCCGAACCGACTTGCTGCACGATGCCACCGGCAGCCTGGGTGGTTTGCGCGCTGACGCCTGGGAGGTTTTGCGAGCCGATTACGCTACCGATGCTCGAGACCGTCGAGCCGAGATCGCTGACCACACCGCCGCCGTTGCCGACTACCGTGCCGAGTGCATTCGCGACCGGAGTCGTGCCGGTTCCTGTGCCTGAACCGGAACCGCTTCCGGAACCGTTGCTGCTGGTATTGCTGCCGGAGCCGCCAGAGCCCATCGAACCGCTGCCGCTGCCGCTGCCGGTAGTAGTCGAAAGTGCGCCGCCGGCGGAACCGCTACCGCTGCCGCCGCCAGTCCCGGAACTCAGGGTTCCGGAGCCGCCGCAAGCACCAAGAGAAAGCATTGCTGCCACGCTGGCCGCAATCAGGGTTGTTCGTACTGTCGTGTTGGCCGTTTGAATGTTCATGTCGCCCTCGCATCGCATGTGTTATTGGGTGTTGCTGCGTGCCTATCTCTGCATGAGCCGTGCCATTTCGACTGAGTAATGCAGATTATTTTTTTGCCGAGGGGCGTGAAACCATACGTGATATGGCTTTGCGAGGAATTGATGAAGTGTCCGCTAACCCGGATATACCCCGCGAGAATGAATTCGCTAAACGTTTGCGAGGGTTGCGTAACGTAACGAACCGCGTGCGCCGTTACGAAACGCCGCGTAACGCAGGCGCAATGAGAGGGTGCCGGGCGCTTGAAACGTTCTGTTCAAACAAATATTTAGTGCAGCGAATCTAACTCATGGTTATTCCTATGTGCTGCAACGCACGAACTGCCGTTAACCTGAGTACGGCGCGAAAACGCATACTGTGCCGAGCTAAGGGCAGCGGACAATTGCTTAAATATGATTGTTCGGCTATAAAACCCGAAAGCATCAAGGATTGACGCGGGAGGTGCGTAATCGAACAGACAGCGAATAGACATCTGTTTTATTGAAGCCGGCTGCAAGGCGGTGCTTCTGCAGCGCAACACGCAGGACCAGGAATGAGAGACCAATGGTTCGCAGCGCTCAAGACTCCGTCATCCGAAGTGGTACGTAAACAAACGAAATAAATGAAAGTCCGAGGGTAAAAATGAAAAAGTTCACACAACGCTTCCTGAGAGATAACGAGGGCGTGACGGCCATCGAGTATGGTTTGATCGCGGGGTTGATGGCGGCATCGCTTGTAATCGCGGTCGGCTCTATCACCGGCGCGCTTCAGACCTCATTTGCAGCCATTGCCCTCTTAATTAAGGGCTAAGGGTCTGGCGGCGGCGGTTCCAGTAGGGGAAGTTTAGGGGCGACCGGGCCGACCTGGTTAGTCTCGCGCCCTTTCTGGAACAAGGCCAATTGAGTTTTCAGTGCGGACTGCTCATGCAGTCCGCACTGATATGTCTCGCCCGTCGAGTCCATCATGAATTTACCAGTCGCCGACATTCTATTTGTCGTGTGGGCCGCGGCTATTGCTATATGTGATTGCCGCAGTCGACGCATTTCCAATTCGTCTGTCGTTGTTGGATTGGCAGCGGCATTTGCGTGCGCGCTATTCCAGCGCAGCCCTTTTAATATTTCGGCCGGACAGGCAGCATTGGGCGTTGTCGTCGGGCTGGTCGCATTGCTGCCGTTTTTTGCGCTGGGTGCAATGGGTGCCGCCGACGTCAAAGTTTTTGCCGCACTAGGTGCCTGGTGCGGTATGCACACGCTGCTCGGAATCTGGGTCGCCGCGAGCCTTGCAGCCGGAGTGCATGCGCTCTGGCTGCTCGTCACGACCCGCACGCGACTCGCTACGATCGGGCGGCACGCCGGTCCGACTTTCGAGGTGGGCGGTAAAGCATCGACCCCCTATGCGGCGTGTCTGACAGTAGCGGCCTGTGCATGGCTGGCGCTGCAAATGTCCACGGGTGTGCTGCGATGAGATCTTCCATGACCCCGTCCATGAAATCGCAGAAAGGGCTCGCGTTTGCGCGCCGCCAACGTGGCGCCACTGCCGTCGAATTCGCGCTGGTGTTCCCGCTGTTCTTCACGATCGTCTACATGATCATCACCTTCAGCCTGATGATGGTGGCCCAGCAGAACCTGACACTGGCGGCCGAAGAAGGCGCGCGCGCTGCGCTGAATTACCAGCCCAACACGTCTTTGCAAAGTGCGCTCACCAATCGCGCCGCGGCAGCCTGCGTCGCAGCCCAGGCCGTAGTGGCTTCGATCGTCAGCGCCGCGACCTGCACGTCGACTGCGAGCGCTTGCAGTCCCACTAACGGGATGCAGTGTGTGCAAGTCGCAATGGCTTACGACTATCAGAACCACCCGATCGTGCCATCGATAGCACTTCTGAGTATTACGCTGCCGAAGACGCTGACGAGCAGTGCGACGGTCCAACTCAACCCGGAGAATATTCAGTGACGCACGCGCTGGTACTCAGCCTTCCCGTCCGCCGACGCGCGTATGAACGCTCGCGCTGTAGGGAATCGTTCAATCGAAGCGGCGAGTCATCATGCCGAATCTAACCAAAATTCTCGCCGGTGTTCTGATCGCGGTCGCGTTGCTGCTCGGCCTGTTTGCCTGGACGCTGTCGCGCCGCCCAGTGCCGGTGGCCGTCACGGCCGCCATGCAAGCCACTTTTCCGGTGGTGGTGGCGACCCGTACGCTGCCGGCGGGCAAGGCGATTACCGTCGACGCTTTGCGCGTGCAGTCGCTGCCGATCAATCCGAACGGCGCCTTCACCGATCCGGCCCAGTTGACAGGCCGGGTACCGAATGCGGATATCAGTGCGGACTCGCCGGTGCTGGAAACGCAATTGTCGTCGGGGCTGGCGGAGCGTATCGAACCGGGTGAGCGCGCCCTCGCAGTACGCGTCGACGAAAGCAATGCAGTGGCCAACCGGCTGCGGCCCGGCAATTTCGTCGACGTGTTTTTTACGCTCAAGCGCGATAACGCCGGCGTCGGCAACTCCGAAGTCGACCGCACCCAGGCGCGCCTGCTGATGTCGAAAGTCCGAGTGCTCGCGTTCGGTAATGCGACCGCGAGCGGCGACACCGCGGGCGACCCGAACGGCATGGTGCGGACAGCGGTACTGGCGGTGCCGGTTGCAGATGTCGACCGGCTGACGCTAGCGGAAAGTGCCGGCCGGTTAGTTTTCGCGCTGCGCAATCCAAAAGATACCGAAGTGGCCGACGAAAGCGCTTTTGCCGCGTTGCCAGGCGTGCTGAAGACTTCCGCGCACGCCGGTTCCGGCGACGCGCTGCAGGACTCGACAAAGGCCGCAGCCGGCGTTGCCCTCGACACCTTGTCCGGCACCGCAAGCCTGCCGGGTGTCGCGCCGCGGTTCGCGCCAGCGCCGCATATGCTGGTTGCGCCGACCCGCGTCGCAGGCAATACAAACAGTACAAATAGCGGTATCGAAGTGATACGGGGTGGGCGCGCCGAAACGGTCGCCTGGTAGCGGTTTTAGGGAGCGGGCGGCCGGACGCGTCCATGACTACATGACAAAACGGATTTTTGCACTTGGGACGGCGACGTACGTCGGATTTGCGTTGTTGGCTGCGTCAGGCGCGGGGCACGCGGCCGATGCTACCCAGCACGCGCGAAAGGCGCGCCCGGCACAGCCTGCCTCATCGGCCGAACCTGCGCAGCTGGTGGCCGGGCAAACCATTGGACTGACGGTCGGCGGCCAGCAACAGGTGGCGACAGGCCACGTGCTGCAGCGCATAGCGCTCGGCGACCCATCGGTGGCCGACGTATTGATCATGAAGGGTAGCGGCCGTGGAGGTGTACTGCTGGTCGGCAAGGCCGCGGGAACCACGAGTTTGATGCTGTGGGAGCGCGGCCGCGATACACCATTGACGTACACGGTGAACGTCATTACGCAAGCGGCGGCTTCGCTGCTCGGCCCCGATACGCCGAGTGTCAAGGTGCTCGGCGGTACTGCGCTGGTGTCCGGTTCGTCGGCGACGATGGAAGCGCATCAGCGCGCTGTTGTCGCAGCGGAAGGATCGGTTGCAAGGGATGGCGCGGCGGGTAAGGACGGGGCAGCGGCGAAAGATGGCGCGGTGTTCGATACGTCGACCGTTGCCAGCCGTGCTGTCGTGCAGGTTGACGTGCGCGTCGTCGAATTCAGCCGTTCTGTGCTCAAGCAGGTCGGCTTCAACTTCTTCAAGCAGAACAACGGTTTTACGTTTGGCTCTTTTGCGCCATCTGCATTGACCTCGGTTTCGGCGACGGCGGGCCAGGCACCCCAGATGACTAGTACGACGCCGCTGTCGTCGGCGTTCAATCTGGTGTTCAACTCGGCAACCCACGGCCTGTTTGCCAACCTGAGCCTGATGGAAAGCAATAATCTGGCTCGCGTGCTGGCCGAACCGACCCTCGTGGCGTTGTCGGGACAGAGTGCAAGCTTTCTCGCTGGCGGCGAAATCCCTGTGCCGGTGCCGCAAGGGTTAGGGACGACATCGATCGAATATAAGCCTTACGGCATCGGTCTCACGTTGACGCCGACCGTACTGGGTCCGCAACGCATCGCGCTGAAAGTCGCGCCGGAGGCGAGCCAACTCGACTTCGCGAACGCGGTGACGATTAGCGGTGTGTCAGTGCCAGCGTTCACGACACGGCGCACGGACACCACGGTCGAACTCGGAGACGGCGAGAGCTTTGTAATCGGTGGGCTGGTTGACCGCGAGACCACATCGAATGTATCCAAGGTGCCCTTGCTGGGCGACCTGCCGATCATCGGAACGTTCTTCAAACAACTGAGCTATCAGCAGAACGAGAAAGAGCTGGTAATCATCGTGACGCCGCATCTCGTGTCGCCGCTGGCGAAGGGAGCGACCATGCCGTCGACGCCGGGTGAACAGTCTGAGCAGCGCAACGGTCCGGTGTGGCGCTCACTGGTCGGCGGTTTCATTGCGGGCGATGCAGCGCCGGGGTTTTCGAAATGAGGGCGCCGAAGCTTCGCTCGACGCACGCAGTAATCGGATTACGCGAAGCAAACAGATGCATGCGCACATGGCCTGTGCGCGGCAGTATGCAGTACGACGCGGCGGCCTGGCTGCCGATGCCGCAAAAGGATGTCCAACATGAACGCGAGAACGCATTCATTGACTGAACGGGCGGTCACCGATTATTTTGTGTTCGCTTCGCTAGCCGACGAACACGTGCATTGGCTCTCCAATACGCTGGTAGGCGCTGGCGCGGTCGAAGCGGTCACGCTCGACCCGGCAATGCTCATCCAGCGCATTGGGGCGCTTAACCCGTCGCTGGTGTTCGTCGACTTTTCCGGCGGCCGTGCCGCCGCGGCGAGTGCTGCTGCGAGCGCGGTGCGCAGCGCCTATCCAGGTATGCAGATCGTCGCGATCGGTTCGCTCGCCGAGCCGGAAAGCGCATTGGCCGCGTTGCGTGTCGGTGTGCGAGATTTCATCGATCTGTCGGCACCCGCTGAGGATGCTTTGCGCATCACGCGCCAGGTGCTCGACAACCTGGTCGAACCGGTCAGCCGCCATGGCCAGGTGACCGCACTGCTTGGGGCGCGCGTCGGCATGGGTGTGAGCACGCTGGCCGCGAACCTCGCGGTAAAGTTGCAGCGGCGTGACGTCGCGAAAGGGCGGCAAGCCGCATTGATCGACCTCGGCTTGCCGGCGGGCGATGGCTCGCTGCTCCTGAATACCCGCAGCGAGTTCAATTTCGTTGAAGCTGTGCGCAATCTGCGCCGCTTCGATCAAACCTTCGTGCATACCGCGCTATCGCACCACACGAGCGGCCTCGCACTTACGACGCTACCGCCGAACCTTGCCGATATGCGCGAGGTGTCATATTCGTCGTCGATCGGTTTGCTGAACCGGCTGCGGGCGTTCTTTGACCAGCAGATCTTCGATCTGGGCGGATTCAGCAATGTCGAATTCATCGCCCATGTCGTGCAGGCCGCGGACGAAGCGTGGCTGCTGTGCGATCAGGGCGTCGCCTCCATCGTATCGGCAGTGGGTGTGCTCGACGCATTGCGCGAAGAGGGCGTCGATACTGCCAACGTGCGGTTGATCGTCAACAAGTTCGACAGCGACCTCGGGCTAGCCGCCGTGCAGATCGCTCAGCGTCTGGAGATTCCATTGCTGACGACACTGCCGGAGCGGCGAGTAGCGCTCGGCCAGGCTGTCAACCAAGGGCATCTGCTGGCGGACACCGCGGCACGCGACCCCTATGTGCGTGCGCTGGAGCCGTTGATTGAACGGCTCGGTGGCGCCTCGAGAACGGCCGCGCAACCAGGCGGAAAATCCGCGCTTGGTGCGCTCAAGCGCTTCATTCCAACCACTCAAAAGCGGTCATAAACGATGGCAAAAGAAATTGAATTTGCCGACGACGCGCCTTCGTTCGCGCATAGCCAGCAGTTCCAGGACATCAAGAACGCTGCGCACGAACATCTGCTGACGCGTATCGAAGAGCTTGGCTCGGAGTTCGGCCGCTGGTCGCGTAACGCGATCAACCAGTTCGTCGATCTGGAGATGGACAGCTTTGTGCGGCTGCGCCGGATTCCGATCAACGAAGGCGAAGTGCGGCTGATCGCCGAGGCGCTGACGAAAGAACTGGCAGGGTTCGGCCCGATCGAAGATCTGCTCGCCGATCCGGCCGTCGAAGATATTCTGATCAACGGCTACAACGACGTGTACGTGTCGCGGCACGGGATCCTCACGAGGATTCAGGTGCGTTTCGCTGACAACGCCCACTTGCTGCGTATCGTGCGGCGGATTCTCGCGCCAATCGGACGACGCCTGGACGAATCGAATCCGATGGTGGATGCGCGTTTGCCGGACGGCGGTCGCGTGAATGTGGTGATCGAACCATTATCGATCGACGGGCCGATCGTCTCGATCCGCAAATTCCGCAAGGACCCACTGCGTCCCGACGATCTGCTGGCCAATGGCACTTATAGCCCCGAAGTCGGCGCGCTGCTCGAAGCAGCGGTGGCAGCACGGTGCAACGTGCTGGTGTCGGGCGGTACGAGTTCGGGCAAGACCTCGCTTCTGAATGCGCTCGCGTTCCACATCCCCGAACCGGAGCGGGTCGTGACGATCGAGGACACTGCCGAACTGTCGCTTAACCATCCACATGTGGTGCGGCTCGAAAGCCGACCAGGCGGTTTCGATGGCGCGGGCCTCGTGACGATTCGCGACCTGCTGCGCAATACCTTGCGGATGCGCCCGGACCGCATCATCGTCGGCGAAGTGCGTGGCGGTGAGGTGCTCGAAATGCTGCAGGCGATGAATACCGGCCACGACGGTTCGATGGGCACCGTTCACGCGAGCTCGCCGCGCGAGTGTCTGTACCGGCTGGAAATGCTGGCGGGCTTTGCTGGCTTCCAGGGCACGGAATCGAGCCTGCGGCGGCAAATTGCCAATGCGATTGACTTCATCGTGCAGATCGGGCGCCTCTCGAATGGGCGCCGGCGGATTCTGTCGATCACCGAAGTGACGGGTCTGTCGGACAACATCATCGCGACCCAGGAGCTGTATCGCTACGAACCGGTCGTGACGGCAGAGGGCGACGAGCTCGATAAGTGGGTGTCGCTCGGTATCCATCCACACTCGCCGAAACTGACACGTTTCCGTCAGGCCCTGGGCGGCGGGGCGCAGGACAATGCATTCGGTAACGCGGGCTTCGGAGGCGGTGGCGCTGGCGGCTTCGGCGGAGGCTTCAATGTCTAGCTCAGTGCTGGTCTTCGCGGCGCTCGCGCTGCTGTGCGCAGCAGGCGCGTTATTGCTATGGCAACGCGGCGCACAACGTAAAGACCAGATGAGCGCCGAACGCTTCATCGATAGCCGCATGGCGTCGGGCGCTGTTGGCGCAGGCGGTTTCGTGGCCAGCCCCCGTGTGGCGCAGTCACGCGCTGGTTTGCCCCCCGTGGCTGCGCCACAGGCGCCGCAGGCCGATGCCGGCTGGTTCGCCCGCGCGCGCTATCTGAAAGCGCGTGGCAGCTTCATGTTGCAGCATGCGATGGCCCGCGCGGGGATCAACAATGCGCGGGTGCCCGCCATACTGATGGGGGCGGTCGTACTCGTGTTGTGCATCTGGGCTGCGAGCGTCGGTGGCGTGTTGGCCGCCGCTGCCGTCCTGGTTACGTGCGGGGCGTTCATCTATTTTCTGGTGACGATGCGGGCCAACAAACGCCGTCAACAGATTGTGAGGCAATTACCGCTGTTTCTCGACGGTATCGTTCGCCTGATCACGCTCGGCAACAGCGTGCCCGCCGCTTTTCAGGCATCACTGCAGACCACGGAAGCGCCACTGCGCGAATGTCTCGACCACGTCTCGCGGATGTTGCGCGCCGGTGTCGAAATCGATCGTGCGCTCTCTCAGGTCGCAGTCATCTATAGCACGCGCGAGCTCGAACTGGTCGGCGCGGTGCTGCGTCTGTCGGTCAAATACGGCGGCCGTGCGGACGTGATGCTCGACCGGATGTCGTCGTTCATGCGTGATCTCGAACAGGCCGAACGTGAGCTTACTGCGATGTCGGCGGAAACACGCCTGTCGTCGTGGGTACTGGGCTTACTGCCGGTAGGTATTGGTGGTTTTCTGATTCTGTCCAATCCGAAATATTTCGCGTCGATGTGGTTCGACCCGACCGGCCGCAATGTCGTCTACCTGGCGTTTGCGTTGCAGGCGCTGGGCTCCTATCTGTTGCATCGAATGGCTCGGCTGAGGAACTGAAGATGCAAGCTCAACACGTTGCCGCCATCGCGCTTGCTCTCGCAGCACTCGGCCTGTTGCTGATTGCTGCGGTGCTGGTCGTGCGTTTCGCGGCGGCGCGGCGTAGTGAACGCACGCTGACGCATGCACTCGACGAGCGCGCGCTGCAGAGCGCGGCGCTCGCCGCTGCGGCGCGCGGCGGTGAGCGGGCGGACACCGGCGTCCCTGCCCGAAGTGGCCGGCCCGTGGGCTGGAAAGGCCTGTTCGAGCGTTTCGCACACGCCGGGGTGCGTTGGCTCGATACACCGCTCGGTCGGCAGATCGTCGCCGAGGAAGATCGCCGTCTGCTCGAACAATGTGGATTCGTCGACACGCGCATGCGTGGCCTGTTTCTGATCGCGCGCCTCCTGGGCATGGCCATACTGCCGTTGCTGGCTGGAACGCTCGCACGCGGGCATGTCTCGGCATCGACCTGTGTGGAGGTCGTTATTGTGGCCGCCCTGGCCGGTTTCATGGCGCCGAAGATTTACGTGGCGCGCCGCGCCAGCCGACGTCGCAACGGCGTGATTGACGAATTGCCGCTGTTGGTCGATCTGCTGCGTCTGCTGCAAGGCGTTGGTCTCTCACTCGATCAGAGCCTGCAGGTAATGGTGAGCGATTTTCGTACGGTGCTGCCGGTGCTGTCTCACGAACTGGAAATTGCACAGCGTCAATTCGCGGCCGGCCGCTCGCGCGACCAGTCGCTTAATCGCCTCGCGGCGAGTTATGACAACGAGGATTTGCGTGCGGTGGTGCGACTGCTGATACAGGTAGACAGGCACGGTGGCGCGGTGCAGGAGCCGCTCAAACTGTTCGGAGATCGCTTGCGCGAAGCGCGCCGCGCGATGCTGCGCGAACGCATTGGCCGCCTCACTGTAAAGATGACCGGTGTGATGATCGTCACGCTGTTGCCGGCCCTGATGATTGTCACAGCCGGACCGGGTGTGCTTGCCGTCACGAAGTCACTGCGCTCGACGCAACGCTGAGGATTTTGCAATGACTCACAGTTTTTCGATCGAATACCAGAAGTGCATCAAGCCACGAGGCGTGCGCGTGGCGGCTTTGTTATCTGTGTCGTTGGTGGTGTCGATGTGGCTTGGCGGGTGCGCGTCGAAGGATCTCGGGTATGGCGTGGGCCCGCAAGCCGAGCGCGCGGCGCTCGCCCAGCAGGCCAACCGCGACCCTGCGCCGGATACGCCGGGCATGTATCTCGGGCTGATCGATCAGATGCAGTCGCAGGGACTTTACTACGCGTCGCTCGCGCATATCGACGCCTATGAAAAGCAATACAGCGTGACGCCAGACACGATTCTGCTGCGCGCTGACGCGCTGCGTATGACCGCTCAACCGGCGGCCGCCGCGACCGCATATACACAATTGCTGAAGACACCGTTGGCGGCGCGGGGTTATCGCGGCCTCGGTTTGCTCGCCGGCGGGGCGGGCGATTTCGCGCGCGCCGCGCAGGAGTTGGAGCAGTCGGCGCAACTCGCGCCGACCGATGCGGTGACTTTGTCAGATCTTGGCTATGCACGCATGCGCAACGGCGATGTAAGCGGCGCGCGCGTGCCGCTGATGCAGGCGGCTCAACTTGATCAGAACAATCCGAAGATCGTCAGCAATCTCGTCCTGTTTCTGCTTGCCAACGGTGAGCAGGCGCAGGCGCTGGCGGTGATGAATCAGCAGAAGCTGGCGCCCGAAGTGCGCGCGGCGATTCGCGGCGACGCGGCCAAGGTGGCCGTGGCGGAACGCACGCAATCGCAATCTTCAGCGCCGGCGGTCCAGCAGTCAGGTGGACCGGCCGGCGCCATCGCGAGCGTGCAGGGGATCGAGCCGGCACCGCGCTTATTGCAGCGGTTTGCGCAATGAGCAACGGCGCAATCAGGGGACGGGATATGAAAAACAAACAGATGGAACGGGGTTGCATGGATTCAGTGGCACGTATTGTCATGAGTGCAGGGCTCGCGTTCGGCTTGACCGCGGGCTTGGCCGACGTGGCACTTGCTCAGACCAGCACATCAATGGAGACGGCGCCGGCTGCGAGCGAAATCGGTCATTCGGCACGTGCCTGGATCAGTCTGCAGAGCAGCAACGCGGAAGCTGCGCCGGCGCTGCCGATGCTGGGTGCGGAAGCGGGCCTTGCATATCGTCGCTATCTGGAATCGTTCAAGAGCAAGATTCCCGATCTTTACGAGTCAGCGTTAGGTTCTGGCGGCAACGGCAGCGGCACCACCGGCTCGCAATTCAGTTCCGGTTCGAGCGGCAGTAGCGGTGAGCGATGACATGCCCGGACGTCAATCTTCAGTGATCCTAGCCAGACGAAGGACGCGTGCGGGCTACGCACGTCGTGCCGGCGGCGCAGGCATGCTTGTGCTGCGCCGGCAGCATGGAGCGGCCGCGGTGATGGCCGCGATCTTCCTGAGCCTGGCGCTCGCGGCGCTGGGCGCACTCGATGTCGGCAATACGTACTATGCGCGCCGGCAGTTGCAGCGCACGGCGGATCTGGCGGCGATGGCCGGTGTACAGGTGATCAGCAGTCCGGCAGGTTGCGCGACGGTAACGACCGTCGCGCAGCAGAATGCGACGGCCAATGGATTCACTGCCGATGGATCCACCAAAACGCTTACGACTACGTGTGGGCGTTGGGATACCAGTACCAGCACTTATTTCGGCACGAGCGGTAATCCGCTCAACGCAGTGCAGGTCAAGGTCGCGCAGCAAGTGCCATTTTTGTTCCTCGGACCGGCGCGTAACGTGACTGCGACGGCCACCGCGCTGGCCTCCAATATCGATGCGTTCTCGCTCGGTACCGGCATCGCCACGATCAACACGCAACAATCGGCACTGCTGAACGCGATCCTGGGTGGCTTGCTGAAGACTAGCGTATCGCTGAGTATCGGCGATACGCAAAGTCTCGCGACGGCACATATCAAGCTTTCGGATCTGATGGTGGCGCTCGGCGCATCGTCGATGCAGGGCCTGCTCGCGACCACTGTGACTTACCAGAACCTGATGGTCGCGATGGCCAATGCGCTGCAAGCCGGCGGCGATACCGTCAACGCGGCGATTCTGCGAACGCTGGTCGTTGCGATTCCTGGCGGTCAGGACATAACCGTCGGCGATGGCGGTACGTCCGCGCCTGGGCTACTGGCGCTCGGACTCGCCAATCCGAATGCCGCAGCGACAGCGACGATCAATGCGTTCGATGCGTTGATGGTTGCCGCGCAGATCGCGGAGCGTCCGGACCCAACTACCGGCGTTGCGCCAGTGATCAACGTGACGGCAGGCCTGGCCGGTGTGGCGGGTATTTCGTTGCAGATCATCCATCCGCCGGTGCTGGCGGTGGGCGAGGGCGGTACGGTAGGCACGGGAGCGAATGCCGTGTACCGCACGCAGGCGAGCACGGCGGCGGTCAACGCGACCATCAATTTAATGCCGGTGACATTGCCTCCGTTGAATCTGGGCATTGTCTCAATATCAGCGCTCAGCACGCCGTTAGTGCTGACATTGACGGTCGCACAAGGCACGGCGGGACTGAGTTCGGTCGATTGCGAAAGCACCAAGGCGGCTACCAACGCCACGATTCAGGTTAAGCCGAGCATTGCATCGATTTGCCTCGGCGCCAATGCGTCCGGCGGCGGATCCGTCAATATCGCGACGATCTCGGTGGTGTTATTGGGTAATGTCGCGAGCATCGTATTGAACGGCATTGGACCGTTGCCGCTCACGCCCGGTTCGACGCCACTGGTCTTCGACGGCTCTTCGGGCAGCTTCGACGTGAGCAAGAGCGCCAATTCCAACGCGATCGGCAGCGATGGTGCAGCGTTGACCACGGCGTTATTTACGCAGTTGCCAGGGGCTTTGCACATTTCGCTCGGCTCTTACGATCTGTCCGGTCTCACGACTTCGATTCTCTCGCTCGTGACGACAGCCTTAACACCGCTGCTGCAGCCCGTGTTCAACCTCCTCGACACCGTGCTCGTCCCTACACTCTCGCTGTTAGGCGTACAAGTCGGCACCGCCACGGTCCACAATATGTCGCTGACATGCGGCGTCTCGCAACTGGTCAACTAGCGTAACCAAGACAAGATGAGAACCAACCCCAAAATCGAGGAACTCGATATCTACGTCTGGGAGGGCAAGGCCGACATCGTCGACCGGGTCGCGCGCTGCATGGCGAGCTTCGACGTCGAAGTGATCCGCGCGGACGATATCGCGATCTCGCCTGAACGGACGGCGCTGCGGCCGTCGCTCGCGATCATAAGCGTCTCGGTGATCGACAGCGGCGCGCTGCTCATGCGCGACTGGCAGGCCGCGCACGGCATTCCCGTCGTGTGGGTCGGCGCCGCGCCGCGCGACCATGACCCAGCGACTTACCCGTCCGACTATTCGCACATCCTGCCGCTCGACTTCACCTGCGCCGAACTGCGCGGCATGGTCATGAAGCTGGTGTTGCAACTGCGCGCGCACAGCGCCAAGACGCACGAGTCGGATGCGATGATCGCCAACTCGGAGTGCATGCAGGCGCTGCTGCACGAAGTCGACACGTTTGCCGACTGCGACACGAGCGTGCTGGTGCACGGCGAAACCGGCGTCGGCAAGGAGCGCATCGCGCAATTGCTGCACGAAAAACATACCCGCTACGGCCAGGGGCCGTTCGTCGCGGTGAACTGCGGGGCGATTCCGGACGGTCTGTTCGAATCGCTGTTCTTCGGCCACTCGAAAGGCTCGTTTACGGGCGCGGTGGTCGCGCACAAGGGCTACTTCGAACAGTCCGACGGCGGCACGCTGTTCCTCGACGAAATCGGCGACCTGCCGCTCTACCAGCAGGTCAAGCTACTGCGCGTGCTCGAAGACAGCGCGGTCACGCGAATCGGTTCGGCCACGCCGGTGAAGCTCGATTTCCGGCTGGTGGCGGCGACCAACAAACATCTGCCGCAACTGGTCAAGGACGGCACCTTCCGCGCCGATCTTTACTATCGGCTTGCAGTGATCGAGTTGAAGATTCCGTCACTCGAAGAGCGGGGCGCGGTCGACAAGATTGCGATCTTCAAGGCGTTCATCGCGCAGATCGTCGGCAACGAGCGACTCGCCGCGTTACCGGATCTGCCGTACTGGCTCGCCGACGCGGTGGCCGACACGTATTTCCCCGGCAATGTGCGCGAGCTGCGCAACCTGGCCGAGCGGATCGGCGTGACGGTGCGTCAGATCGGCGCGTGGGACGCGGCGCGCCTGCAGCGGCTGCTCGCGCTTGCGCGCACCACCCAGCCGGTGCCCGCCGAGAGCGCCGCCGAGGTGCTGGTGGACCGCAGCAAATGGGACATGGCCGAGCGCAATCGCGTGCTGGCCGCGCTCGACGCAAACGGTTGGCGTCGTCAGGACACGGCACTTTATCTGGGCATCAGCCGCAAGGTTTTGTGGGAGAAGATGCGCAAGTACCAAATTTTTGACGAAGAGCCCGAAACGCGCGAAAGTGAGTAATAATGAGACGGTTGTACTAAAACAAAAACTGTTCGAGCAGGATTTACATGGACCGAAAGTCGAAACTACGGCAGATTGCCCTGGCTGCATTGATCGCGATGGGGGCCGTGCAGGGCGCGGGTGCGCAGGCTCTGCCGGATAGCGGGTCGAGTGCTGGCGTTGTTTCCCAGCCGGGCACGACGACGGCGTTGCCGGCCAATTCAGTGGCTGGACAGGCGCAGACGAGTGCGTTGACGCCGGACGAGGCCAAGCAATCCGCTGCGGGGAATGTGGCGGAATTGCAGCAGATGATCCGCGGCTCGGATCTGAGCGAATTGCGCACGACGTACAACGGTAGTTACGGAGCGAGCTTGCTGTTTTATGGCAAGGAGATGACGTACTACGTGGCGTTGTTCCAGCAGAAGAACTTCTGGCGTGTGATCAAGACGCAGGACGCCACGCGTGCCGACATGATCTACAAGGATTTTGTTCGTCAGACGCTGCAGCTGTCGGACGTCGAGATTCGCCGCACGCAACTGGAGGCGCAGAAGGCCTTCACGGAGCGCATGATCGCGTTGTCACAGGACCGTGCAAACCGCTTGCAGGCCGACCTCGACATCGCGCATCAGCAGCAGACGATTGTCACGAATCAGCAGCAGCAGACCCGAGCCGAAGCAACGGCGCTGGCGCAGCAGAAGGCTGCCGCACAAGACCAGCTGCGCGCCGCGCAGCGCCAGGTTCGCGAACTGCAGCGTCAACTGGAAACCGGCCTGCCGTCGCACTAAGCGCGACAGCGGGAAGACCGGAAGATGGGAGGGCGGAACACGGCGCCGAAAGCGCCGCCCGCCCCATTTACCCATTGGAGGTACAAGCCGTTTAAAAACGCAAGTCACCCTCCGCAGTAAAAAAACCGATTTCCCCAGTATCCCAGCCGCCAAGCGGCCACCCCCACCCCCCGATTTCCCACGCACACCTATCCGCGACGCACGCAGTGCAGAGTAGGATCGAATGACGCCTTTGTCACTGACGCGGAAGGTGCGAGAACTCGGATTCCAGATGCACCACCACCGTGGCTGCGCGGGGGACCCGCTTAAGAATTAGCGGTTTGAGCCGCTTTCTTTGCTTATCTTTCTTTGCGGCGGCAAAGAAAGTAAGTGCCGCCCCGCACAGGGGCGACGCTAATAGACCACTAAGAAAACAAGGAAAGGCCAACCCCGAGGGCAAACCAAAAAAACCGCCGCGCAAGGCCAAAAAACCCCTCACCATCAATGCGGCTTCTTCCGCCCCGAAGACTCATCTTCAACTGGCAAGCGCCGCGGCCCCCCCACATCAACAGCGATCGGATCACTTGCAGGAAAGCTTTCCTCGAGAGCCTCATCGAGCCGACTCTCCACGGACTCAGCGGACTGTGGCGTTTCCTTCGGGCGAGGTACCTGTTGCTTCTGCTTGGTCATGACATGCTCCGATAGAAGAAGAAAGCTGTCAGTTCAGCATAGCGCAAAGCGGACAAGGACGAACATCAGCCGAACGGCCAAAGCCCTCACACCGTAAGCATTTCCTTCACACCCCAAGGCGCAAACGCCCAAAAATCAAACCAGAAAACTACGAAGAAAAAAGCAAACGTTAAAACCATCCCGCATCAAGTCGTTCTCCGAGTGTCGCCTGAGAACAAAAACAACTCCGGCCAAACCAGCTGGCACACACCACGGCACACCGTGAACGGGCAACATCCAGGCTCAGGAGGGGAGCAAACAAAAAGTAGCGAACAACAAGGCAGCGACCAACATGGACCGAAAAAACCCTGCACGCGCGCAGCGCTTCAAACGCCTCACACGTAGTGGAAGCCGAACTGGAACATCTGGATTGGGCGACACGGCAACCGGCGCTACGCATGCTTGACGCCGTGTACTGGCGGCGCCGCGTGCTGGCGGTCAAATGCGGATTCGAGCTGACGGACTTGCAGGTGATGCGACTAGAGAAGATTTTGCAGCGGCTCGGCTATCCGTCGGAGTAGCCGGCCGCCGCGGCGGTGCTTTATTCGTTGCCGCCGCTGGTGCCGCCGTTGCCACCATGATTGCCGCCGCCATGGTTGCCACCGTCGCCGCCGCCCGTGCCGAACAGACGCCGGCGGCGTGTGACGACCACTGGCCCGTCGGACGTGCTGCTGCTACGATCGGACGCAGGGCGATCCGAGGCCGGCGCACCGTACGACTCGCGCGGTTCGCGGGTCTCACGATGTTCGCGCGGTTCACGCGAACCGTGCGGGCCGCGCGTGGTGTGCTCGCCGTGCGAAGGCCGCCCGGCGCGCGGCGCCGGACGCGTGCCGGTGTCGAGCTGGATCGTTGAGATCGCGCGCTTGTAGATGCCTTGCAGGCCGACAGGCGTGCGCAGCATCACCAGGTACTGATCGAACGACTCGATGCACCCTGTCAGGCGAATGCCGTTGACAAGGTAGATCTCGACGCGCTTTCGTTCTTTGCGCGCAGCGTTCATGAAATCGTTTTGCGGATGCGATTCTGCGGAAGCCATGGACAATTCAAGTTAGTAAAACGGTTGTTCGCCGCGATTCTACCCTGTGTGGGGGCGGAACGCGTCGGCGGCCGAACTGCGTCCACTATAACGGCTTGCGCGGACATAAGCATCTGATAACTATTGACTGTAACGTTGAGTTACGAATCTGCGTACGAATAGCGTCTTCTTCGGCCACGTTTGAGCACGCCGGATGCGGGTGGCGGAAAAAGAAGGGGCCTGACGCTGCCGCGCGTGGAATAAATCACAGCCCGCTCGCGTTATTTCAGACATGGCAGCGCTGCATTTTGCACGTTGCCGGTCGTGGCCAATCGGATTCCCGGCTCGCAGACGCCAGCCGGGCGCTCATCAGGAGACTCACTATGAAAGTATCCCGGATTCTTTCCGCCGCATTCGTGCTGCTCGCGCTCGCGCTAGGCTCGCTCGCCACGAGCGCCTGCACCTCCGCGACCGACAGCGGCGCTTCAAGCACCAGCGGTGGCTCAGGCAGTGGCGGCGGCTACTGAGCGTTGCCACGCCGGGTGAGTTTCGAAGCGGAAGTAATCTCGTGGCTCCCGCAGTTGCGTCGCTACGCGCGCGCACTGACGGGCGACCGGGCCTGGGCCGACGACCTCGTGCAGGATACGGCGGAGCGCGCGCTCGCGCGCTCGTCGGCGTTCCGTCCGAACAGCAACCTGCGTGCGTGGCTCCTGACGATCCTGCGGCATCTTTACATCGATCAGCTGCGCGGCCGCCGCGAGATTGCCGTCGACGACGAAAGCGCGCCGTGGCGCAATCTCGAAGCGCCGCATGGCGAAGTCGACGGTCTGGTGTTGCGCGATCTGCAGCGCGCGCTGTATTGCCTGCCGGTCGAGCAACGGGAAGTGCTGCTGCTCGTTTGCGTGGAGGAACTGTCTTATCAGGAAGCGTCGAAAGCGCTCGGTGTGCCGATCGGCACAGTGATGTCGCGGCTGTCGCGCGCGCGGGAACACATGCGCGTGCTGATGACGGAGGGCCCGGTCGAAGGGGGCGCTGCGGGGTTGGCGCGTAAGGTACCTCCGCTGAAAGTAGTGAGAAATCCGTGATGAATAACGACCACGAATCCAGCTTGCCTGAGGGGCCCGATCTGCGAGCGCTGTCGGCGTATGTCGACGGCGAGTTGCCGGCTGCGGCGCGCGCCGAAGTTGAGGCCGAACTGGCGCAGCAACCGCAGGCTGCCGCGAGAGTGGCTGCGTGGCGCGCGCAGAAAGCGGCGCTGCGGGCGCTGTACGGTGCGCCTCAGCGCAACGAGCAGGGCGAGCGCAATGAGTTCCGCGAAAGCACGGGGAGCCAGGGGCCGAGCGATACCGACGAGCCGGCCTTCATCGTAGTGCGGCGGCCGACACCATGGTGGCAACGCGTCGGCCTTGCGGCGTGCTGGCTCGCGGCCGGCGCGGGTCTCGCGCTCGCTTTGGGACCGCTCGCTCCGCGGCTGACGGGCGGCGCGTGGAACGGTCTGGGCGGCCAGCCGCCGAGCTTTGCCGAGCGCGCCGACATCGCCTATGCGGTGTACACGCCCGAGCGGCGTCATCCCGTCGAGGTCGCCGCGAACGAGGAAGAGCATCTGGTCAGCTGGCTGTCCAAGCGCCTGAACCGGCCGCTTTCGGTGCCGTTGTTGCAGGAGTACGGTTACTCGCTGGTCGGGGGGCGTTTGCTGCCCGGTGAAGCGGGGCCGGCCGCGCAGTTCATGTACGAAAATAGCAGCGGCGCACGGCTCACGCTGTACATCACGGGTATTTCTCGCGACGAAACCGCGTTCCGCCTGTTCCGCGACGGTAACCGCCGAACCTTCTACTGGGTGAGCGACCGCATGGGCTACGCGCTGTCCGGGCCGATTGCCGAAGACAAGCTGCGCTCGATTGCGATCGAGGTGTGCAGCGCGCTCGGCGGCAAACCGGAAACCTGGCAGTAGCGCGGAAAGCGCCGGATTGTTGCGAGTCGCAATGCCGGCGCGTGGCGGCGGCGAAATCATGCTGACTCTTTATCGGTTCGGCACGAGGCTGTGTTTCGGTGTAGCGTGTCTGTGCCTATGCACCGCCCGTGCAGCAAAGGAGCCACCTTGACGCGCAGCTTGCCGCCGGAAGTTTCCGCCGCCGCGTTCGATCGCGCGCTCGCCGGCTGGCGCTCGATTGTCGGTGAGCCGCAAGTCGTGACCTCGGCCGCCGGGCTCGCCGCGTATCTCGATCCGTTCGCGCCCGGCGAGCGCGAAGCGTTCTCTGCGTCCGCCGCGCTGCTGCCCGCATCCGTCGAGGAAATTCGCGCGGTGTTGCGGATTGCCAATCAATTCCGGATTCCGTTGTGGACCGTCTCGACCGGACGCAACTTCGCGTACGGTGGCGCCGCGCCGCGGCTGGCGGGTTCGGTGGTGCTCGACCTGCAGCGGATGAACCGCGTCATCGAAGTGAACGAGACACTCGCTTACGCGCTAGTCGAACCGGGCGTTAGCTATTTCGATCTCTACGCGCATCTGCGCGAGAAAGGCTACAAACTGTGGGTCGATCCGCCGGCGGCGGGTTGGGGCAGCGTGGTCGGCAATACGCTCGAGCGGGGCTTCGGCTATACCGCGTACGGCGACCACGCGGCGGCGCAGTGCGGCATGGAAGTCGTGCTCGCCAACGGTGACGTACTGCGCACCGGCATGGGCGGCATCGAAATCGGCACCGCGTGGCAACTGTATCAACCGGGCTACGGGCCGTCCTTCGACGCGATGTTCATGCAGTCGAATTACGGCATCGTCACCAAGCTCGGTGTCTGGCTGATGCCGGCGCCGCCCGCGTATCTGCTCGGCGAAATCCAGTTTCGACACGAAGCGGATCTCGAAGCGATTGTCGAAATCCTGCGGCCGTTGCGGCTCGATGAAACGATCCGCAATCACGCGGTGATCGAAGGCGGTTTGCGCCGGGCCGCGGGACTGTCGGCACGTCAGCAGTGGTACGAAGGCAAAGGCGCGATGCCCGAGAACGCGGTGGCGGCGATGCTCGACAAGCTGAACGTGGGTCGCTGGAATCTGCATTTCGCGCTATACGGTACGCCTGAATCGATCGACGCACGCAATGCGATCGTGCAGCGCGTATTCGCCCGCGTGCCGCAGGCGAAATTTTCGGCGGCTCGCTATGCAGGCGATGCGCAACCCACCGCAGGCGGCGATCGCAATATGGCCGGCATCCCCGCGATGAGCGCGTTCCGCATGCTCGACTGGCGCGGCGGCGCGGGCGCGCACGTGGACTTCGCACCGGTGTGCCCGGCGACCGGGCGCGACGCGCTGCGCCAATACACCATGGTGAAGACGCGCGCGGCGGAATACGGCTTCGATTACTACGGCGGTTTTACGGCTGGCGTGCGTCATCTGCATCACATTTTCGCGGCGATTTTCGACCGCGACGACGCGAATCAGGTCGAGCAGGCCGGCGCATTACTGCGTTCGCTTATGAGCGATGCGCGCGCCGCGGGTTACGGCGAATATCGCGCGCATCTCGCGTATATGGATTTCGCCGCGGCGCAGTACAGTTTCAACGATGGCGCGTTGCTGCGGCTTTCGGAAACGATCAAGGACGCGCTCGACCCGAACGGCATCCTCGCGCCGGGTAAGCAGGGGATCTGGCCGGCGGCGTGGCGCGACCGGCGGGGTTACACGTGAAGCCATGGACCGGCGCGCATTCATGATGACCGGCGCATGGTTTTCGACCGCGGCAGGTGGCGCGTGGCCATGGCTCGCGCATGCGGCCGCTCGCCAGGACACGCTCGCCGTGATCGATTCCTCCCTCGCGGGCGGCCCCGCGTTCGCCGGCTACGTCGCACACATGAAGCTGCCTGTGTTCGAAGCCGGCGATGACATCGGCATGCTCTGGTATACGACGCTGGCGCCGCGTCTCACGCAAGCGCCTGCGTCGCTGATCGGCCTCACCCGCGCATCCGATTACTTCGTGCTCAGGCAACTTGCCACCCGTGCAACGCGCATGATCGAGCACAGCTACGAGCAAGGCGCGGGCCCCATCGCGCATGTCGCCTTCGCGCTGACGCCACGCCTGGTCCGCCAGAACCGCTAGAACTTATAGGCTTTGTTCTTCGGATCGAAGGTCGAGTCGTCGAAGGTTCTCGGCGTAATGCTTTCGAAGACGATCTTCTCGAAGATCTTGCTGTCGTTGTCAAAAGACTCGACCGTGCGGAAATACGGATGCCGCAGATCGAGCCCGAGCGTTTCTTTCTTCGCATAGAACTGTGGCTGGCCATTCGGCGCTTCGAAGGTGAAGGCCACCACTCGCACGCCGTCGACCGTTTTCACTTCCACCTGAGTCGAGCGAGGCAGTCCGGCTTCAATGTATTTCCTGCCTTCAATGAGGTACTCATTGGCAATGTACTCGGTGCCGAGATCGCGCACCTGGTGGTTCGACTGTGCGCGGGCGAGGGCGCCCCTTAGCGAGGTCCACACCGGCATCACATTCATGATGCCGCCCAGGTGGCCATACATTTCGTCGGTGCGTTTGGATTCGTCGTAGATGCTTTCCTGGCCGGCGTGCGCGCCGTCGGGCAGCCACTTCGCGTAGATTCGCAGCGGATCGTGGGCGATGCGTACCAGCATGTGGTCCGGTTTGTCGGGCCACTGGCCGTGAATGCGTTCCGAGCGCGACATGACGAACTCGTATGACGGGTAACCGTTCGGCCCTTCCTTGATGTAACGCGGCAGCGCCAGCGGATCGAGCGACTGGAACAGGGCGACCAGTTGCGCGTCGTCGAGCTTCTCCATGGCGCCGCTTTGTTGCGCGGCGCGCAGCCACTTCACCTGCTGATCGAGCGTGAGCTTGCCGACCTGCGAGGACGACGTGGTGGGCGCCTTTACGACGTTGGCGGCGGCGGTCTCGAGCGCGGGTGGCGTGTCGTCGTTCTGCGCGAATGCCGGCGCTGTTGCCACTGCGGCAGCGCCGGCTATTAGCGCACCAATCACGAGTCCGCGTGATGAAGCAGTCAGGGACGTACGCAATGTTGCGCTCTCCGACGAAAAACAACGGGCGAGGCGCATGAATACCGGTGAGCGGCGCGAGCGTGCGGACATGCTGTGCTTCATGAATCTCTCCGAAAGGATAGCCGGCGCGATATCGAACGCCTTGCCTCTCAGGCAGGTTTTTGCTTCGCGAGTTCCTCGTCGCGCAGCGCACGGCGCAGAATCTTGCCGACATTGGTTTGCGGCAGCTCGTCGCGAAACTCGACGAGCTTCGGCACCTTGTAACCCGTAAGATTCTTGCGGCAGTGGGCGATCACCTGTTCCACGGTCAGCGACGGATTGCGCTTGACGATGAACACCTTCACCCGTTCGCCTTGCGCCTCGTCGGGCACGCCGATTGCGGCGACTTCGCGCACATCCGGAAGCGTGGCGATCACGTCTTCGATTTCGTTCGGATAGACGTTGAAGCCCGACACCAGGATCATGTCTTTCTTCCGGTCGATCAGACGGATGAAGCCGCGCGAATCCATCACGCCGATGTCGCCGGTGGCGAGCCAGCCGTCGTCGTCGATCACCTTGGCGGTTTCTTCTGGGCGATTCCAGTAGCCTTTCATTACCTGCGGCCCCTTCACGCACAGTTCGCCCGCTTCGCCGATGTTCGCCCACGTGCCGTCGTCTTTCTTGAAGCGCACTTGCGTGGACGGCGCGGGCAAGCCGATCGAGCCTTCGAAGTCGCGTATATTGCTCAGGTCCACCGGATTCATCGACACGATTGGCGAGCACTCGGTCAGCCCATAGCCTTCAATGATGGGCTTGCCGGTGACCGCCTTGAAGCGATCGGCGACCGATTTCTGCGTGGCCATGCCGCCGGCCATCGCGAGCTTCAGGTTCGAGAAGTCGCGCTTGCAGAACTCTTCGTTGTCGAGAAATGCGTTGTAGAGCGTGTTTACCGCCGTCATGCCGGTGAATTTCTCGTGACGGATGATCATCATCACGCGCTTCATATCGCGCGGATTGGCGATCAGGATATTGCGCCCGCCGAGCCCCATGAAAATCAGCGCGTTCACCGTCAGCGAATAGATGTGATAAAGCGGCAGCGGCGTGAGCACCGTTTCGATCTCGCCGCTCAATTGGCCTTCGGACCACGCCTTCGCCTGCAACAGGTTGGCGATGATGTTCCTGTGCGTAAGCATCGCCCCTTTGGCGACGCCGGTGGTCCCGCCGGTGTATTGCAGGAAGGCGATATCGTTGTGAGTGGGGCGCACGGGTGTTAGCGGCCGCGTGTAGCCGATCGCGAGCGCTTCGAGAAGCGGCACCGCTTTCGGCAGGTTGTACTTCGGCACCATCTTCTTCACGTGGCGCAGCATGAAATTGAGCAGGCGTCCCTTCAGATTCAGGCCGTCGGCGAGCAGATCGCCGAGGCCCGTCACGATCACGTTCTGCACCTTGGTGCCCGGCAGCGCGTCTTCAACAGTCTTGGCGAAGTTCTCGAACACGATGATGGTTTGCGCGCCGCTGTCCTTCAGCTGATGCGCAAGCTCGCGCACCGTGTAGAGGGGATTGACGTTGACCACCACGCCGCCGGCCTTGAGTACGCCGAACAGCGACACCGGATACTGAAACGTGTTCGGCAGCATGATCGCGACGCGTTCGCCGGGCTTCACGCCGATGCTTTGCAGATACGCCGCGAACGCAGCCGCCTTGCGGCCCAGTTCGCCATACGTCATGTTCGCGCCCACGCTCACATACGCCACGCGCTCGCGGAACTGCGCGATGCATTCGTCGAAGAACTGCACGAGCGATTCGTACTGGTTGACGTCGATCTCACGCGGTACGTCTGACGGATACGACGCGTACCAGATGCCGTCGGTGTTGGGCGCGCGATTCGCTGCTTGACCAGGCATCTGACCGGGCATCGGGTCCGCTACGTTCGCGAGCGGTGCGTTTCCGGCGGCGGGCGAGAGCGGGGCTTTCGTGGGCTGGGTCATCGGTCGTCTCCTGAAGCAAGGGTTTCATCTGTTTGTGTGCGTTCCAGAATGGCTACCACGCCCTGGCCGCCCGCCGCACAAATCGAAATCAGTCCGCGTGCGGTGCCGGCCGGCTTGTCGAGTTGCGCGAGCATTTTCGCGAGTCCGGCGACGATGCGGCCACCCGTGGCGGCAAACGGATGGCCGGTAGCGAGCGAGCTGCCGTTCACATTCAATTTTGCCCGATCGATCGCGCCGAGCGGCCCGGGCAAACCGAGCTGCGTGCGGCAATATTCGTCATCCTGCCATGCCGCCAGCGTGCACAACACCTGCGCGGCGAAGGCTTCGTGAATTTCGTATAGATCGAAGTCCTGCAAGGCGAGCCCCGCGCGCGCCAGCATGCGCGGCACGGCATAAGCGGGCGCCATCAGCAGGCCTTCTTTCTTGTCGAAAAAGTCGACGGCGGCGGTTTCGGACCAGCTTAAATACGCCAGCACCGGCAGTCCGTGCCTGGCCGCCCATTCTTCGCTTGCAAGCAGCACGGCGGAAGCGCCATCCGTTAGCGGCGTCGAATTGCCGGCGGTCAGCGTGCCCGCGTCGCGGTCGAATACCGGCTTCAGGCCGGAGAGTTTTTCGAGCGTCAGATCGGCGCGCAGATTGTTGTCGCGCGCAAGGCCACGGTACGGTGTCATCAGATCGTTGACGAAGCCGCGCGCATACGCTTCGGTGAGCTTGCGGTGGCTGTCGTAAGCGAGCACGTCCTGCGCTTCGCGCGAGATGTTCCAGCGCTTGGCCATCAGTTCGCAATGCTCGCCCATTGAAAGGCCAGTGCGCGGTTCGCCGTTGCGCGGCAAAAGCGGCTTGAAAAACATGCCCGGCCGCAGTTTGGCCAGCGCGCCGACGCGCTGGCCGGTGCTCTTGCCGCGATTCGCTTCGAGCAGGATCTTGCGCATGCGCTCGTTGACGCCGATCGGTGCGTCGGATGTCGTGTCGACGCCGCCCGCGATACCCACCTCGATCTGCCCGAGGGCGATTTTGTTGGCAACGAGAATGGCCGCTTCCAGCCCGGTTCCGCAGGCCTGCTGCACGTCGTAGGCCGGTGTTTCTTTCGCAAGTGTGGTGGACAGCACGGATTCGCGCGTCAGATTGAAATCGCGCGAGTGTTTGATGACCGCGCCGGCCGCCACTTCGCCCAGCCGTTCGCCATGCAGGTTGTAGCGGTCGATCAGGCCTTGCAGCGTGAAGGTCAGCATGTCCTGATTCGACGCGGTCGCGTAGGCGGTGTTCGAGCGGGCAAACGGAATCCGGTTGCCGCCGATAATGGCGACGCGGCGCACGGCGGGCTGCGGGTTGGACATGCTCGGCTCCTTTTGGGTCGTTCCCTGGTTATTCAATGGTGCGAATCAAGCGATCGATGCGAATGACAATTAAGGCTTCGTTGCGTCGACGGTTCTGTTAGCTCAACAACGATTTTCAGGCGGCTTCAATTCCATGCGGTGACGAAAACGGGCATGCGCGTGCGGGTGCGTGCGTTTGCCTCATAACAACCTCCACTGCATGCGGCCGCGCAAATGCGGCTTTTCTCCAGCGATATCGCGTACTTCGATGTCGCGCTCGATCAGCGAGGGCGACGCGCTCCACAGCGATGCCTCGCCCGGCAGCAGCATCGGTAATTTGAATTCGGCGGAGAGCGTGGCTTCGGCGAGCGGTTTCGGCGGTTGCAGCGCGGAGGCGGCGCGCGCCAGCGTCCACATGCCATGTGCAATCGCGCGCGGAAAGCCGAATGCTTTCGCGGACAGCGCAGTCAGGTGAATCGGGTTGTAGTCGCCGGACACGCTCGCGTAATCGCGGCCCAGTTGCGGCGGCAGTTGCCAGCGCGAGATGCGCTCCAGTGCGTCGTGCCCGAGTTCCAGCGGATCGAGCGGACTGCCGCGCGCCGGCACGTCGCGTTTCAGATAGACGCTGTCGCCGTCCCATACCGCTTCGCCGCGGCGGTACATGCGGGTATGCAGCACGAACGCCTGGCCCTTGTCGTGACGCAGCAGCGCGCCGAATTCCACCTCGACGCGCAACATGTCCTTATAAGCAAGCGGCCGGCGCAGGCGCACGTGGTTCGCCAGATGCACGAGGCCGAGCGCCGGCCAGGGAAACGCCGGGTCGGTCAGCATCAGCAGATGCAGCGGGAAGGCCAGCAGATGCGGATACGTGAGCGGCACACCGTGCTCGGGGATGAAGCCGCAGACCCGCGCATAACGCCAGACCGGCCCGGCATCGAGCGCCACGGCGGGACGCACGAGGCGCAATGCCGGCAGCTGCGCGTCGCGCCCGGGTTTGATGATGCCGGACAACGCGCGCCCATACAGCTTCGCCGGCGCGGGCAACTGGTCGATGACGACGGTCCTCGGACGGACCGCGCTCGCTCTATGATCACTCGTGAACGGATCACCCGGCTCAGCCATGCTCACGCTCCAATCAGGCTTTGTCCGCACACACGCACGATCTGGCCGCTCACGCCCGCCGATCCCGGATGCGCGAGCCACGCGATGGTCTGGGCGACGTCCACCGGCTGGCCGCCCTGGCTCATTGAATTCATCCGGCGGCCGGCCTCGCGGATGGTCAGCGGAATCTTCGCGGTCATCTGCGTTTCGATAAAGCCCGGCGCGACCGTGTTGATCGTGATGCCGCGCGCACGTAGATGCGGCGCCATGCTTTGCACCCGGCCGATCACGCCGGCTTTTGAAGCGGCGTAATTGGTCTGGCCGAGATTGCCGGCAATGCCGCTGATCGACGACACGCCGATAATGCGGCCGCCGTCGCGCAAGATGCCCGCCGCGAGCAGGGCGTCGTCGATCCGTTCCTGCGCGGACAGGTTGATGTCGATCACGCTCTGCCACGCCGCGTCGGTCATCTTCGCGATGGTTTTGTCTTTAGTGATGCCCGCGTTGTGCACGACGATATCCACGCCCTGTTCGTCGAGCGCCGCGGCGATCTGCGCGGGCGCTTCAGGCGCGGCGATGTCGAAGGCGAGGGCGGTGCCGTTCAACTGGCGCATGGTCGCGTCGAGCGCCTCGCGCGCCGACGGGATGTCGATGCCGATGACGTGCGCGCCTTCCGCAGCGAGCACGCTCGCAATCGACGCGCCGATCCCGCGCGCGGCGCCGGTGACCACGGCACGTCGGCCAGCTAGCGGCTGATGCCAGTCGAACGCCGGCACGGCATCGGCGCCGGCCCGCACGCCGATGCGTACCACCTGGCCCGACACATAAGCGGAGCGCGGCGATAGAAAGAATCGCAACGTCGCTTCGATACCGTTCTCGGCGCCTTGCTCCACGTAGACGAGATTCGCGGTAATGCCGCGCCGCGCTTCCTTGCCGAGCGAACGCGTGAGGCCTTCGAGCGCGCGCTGGGCCGTCCATTGGCGCGGCGTCGCGCAGGCTTCCGGCGGCCGACCCAGTACAACGATGCGGCCGCACTTGCCGAGCGAGCGCAACGTATCGTGGAAGAATGCGTGCAGCGGTTCGAGCTGGCTGCTGTCTTCGATACCGCTTGCATCGAATAGCAGGGCAGTGAGCTTGCCGTGCGAACCGGACTCCGCCGCCTCGAAACGGCCCGTCATCAGACCATGGCGATTTGCGAGCGGCACCCACAGCCCCGCGCTTTCATGCGCCACGCTGGTCATGCCGATGCTCGCGACGAGACTCGCGAGCGCATCAAGCAGATGCGGCTCGCGACCCGCGCCGATCGCGATCAGGCCGTCGAACTCGGGCTGGTCCGCGCGATAGCGGCGCAGTACCTCGGGTTTCGGTAGGCCTAACGAGCGCGCAAGGCGCGCGCCGAATGGCGAATTGACGAAGTTCAGATAAGAGTCGTTCATTTTTTTCGTTGCTCCGCTGGCCACGGTCGAAGGAAGTCCCCGGGGGACGTCGAACGTGTGTCAGTGTGCACCCAGTTTGGGGCATCTGAGTGTGCCCCGCCGGGATGTTTTTTTAAAGGCACTCAGGCCGCGAGTTCCAACGCTTTTTCGAGCATATCCTTACGCTTTTGCAAATGGGCGAGCATGTCGAAATCGGGCGGGAAGTCGTCGACCTGAACGACTTGCGCGCCGTACCGCGCGTAGTCTTCCAGCACGCGGCGATCGTCGGCATCGATCAGGCCTTTCTGCTCGGCCACTTCGGTCCATGCGGCCAGTTGCGGCAGGCTCTGCGGCATCGGTTCGAGCAGGCCTTGTTTGACCGCTTCACGCAGTTTCTGGTCGATCTGCGTGAAGCGCGGGTTCAGCTCGAACACGAGTTCGCCGTAGCCGAGCGCATCGACATCCGGATGCGGCACGTACGAGTCGGACACGAGGCGGTTGCGCGCCGCACCCGGCGTTTGCATCAGTTCAGCGATCTCGGTGCCGAGGCTATCGGACGGCTCGCGATATGGCAGGCCGAACGGGAAGGCCAGTACGCGCACGAGACCCGCGGCGAGGCGGTTCGGGTAGTTCGCGAGCACGCCGTCGAGCGCGCGTTGCGCCTTGTACAGCGAGTCTTCGACGCCCCAGCGCACCAGCGGCAGATCTTCTTCCTGACGGCCTTCGTCTTCGAAACGTTTGAGCGTCGCGGAGATCAGGTAGAGCTGCGAAAGCACGTCGCCCAGACGCCCGGAAATGCGCTCACGCCGTTTCAGATCGCCGCCGAGCACGAACATGGAGACGTCGGCGAGCAGCGCGAATGCGGTCGACATGCGGGTCGCCGCGCGGTAGTACGGCAGCAGCGGCGCGTACGCCGTACGCGGCCTGACGATGAATGCGCCGCCCGTGATGCCATAAACAAAACTGCGCACAACGTTGGAGAGCGTGAAGCTGACGTGGCAGAAGAAAGCCGCATCGAAATCGCGCAGCGCCTTGGCGCGATCCGTCTCGCGCGTGGCCGCCATTTCCTTCAGCACATACGGATGGCAGCGAATCGCACCCTGGCCGAAGATGATCAGGCAACGCGTGAGGATGTTCGCGCCTTCCACGGTGATCGCAATCGGCACCTGCTGATAGGCGCGCGCGAGAAAGTTCGACGGTCCCATGCAGATGCCCTTGCCGGCGGCGACGTCCATGCCGTCGTTGATGACCATGCGGGCGCGTTCGGTGATGTGATACTTCGCGATCGCCGAAATCACCGAGGGTTTTTCGCCGAGGTCCACCGCATGCGCGGACAGGCGGCGCGCGGCGTCCATCACATAGAGATTGCCGCCCATGCGGCCGAGTGCTTCCTGCACGCCTTCGAACTTGCCGACGGCGGTGCGGAACTGGCGGCGAATCGCGGCATAGGCGCCGGTGCCGCGCACGGCGATCTTCGCCATCCCCACATTCGACGACGGCAGCGAAATCGCGCGGCCCGCCGCAAGACACTCCATCAGCATGCGCCAGCCGTTGCCGACTTGCGCGCGACCGCCGATCACCCAGTCGAGCGGAATGAAAACGTCTTTGCCCGAGTTCGGACCGTTCTGGAACACCGCGTTCAGCGGCCAGTGACGGCGGCCGATGTTGACGCCTGGATGGTCGGCCGGAATCAGCGCGCAGGTGATACCGGGTTCTTCATTCGAGCCGAGCAGATGGTCGGGATCGAGCGCGCGGAACGCGAGGCCGAGCACGGTGGCGATCGGTCCGAGCGTGATATAGCGCTTGTCCCAGGTGACGCGAAAGCCCAGCGTTTCGCGGCCTTCAAACGTGCCTTTGCAGACGATGCCGACATCGGGAATCGCTGCCGCATCGGAACCCGCATAAGGGCTCGTCAACGCAAAGCAGGGGATGTCGTCGCCGCGAGCGAGGCGCGGCAGATAGTGATTCTTTTGCTCTTCGGTGCCGTAATGCATCAGCAGTTCAGCGGGGCCGAGCGAGTTCGGCACCATCACCGAAACGGCGGCGGCCGAGCAGCGCGTGGAGAGCTTCATGATGACCTGCGAATGCGCGTACGCGGAGAACTGCTTGCCGCCGTACCGCTTCGGAATGATCATGCCGAGAAAGCCTTGTTCCTTGATGTATTGCCAGGTTTCCGGCGACAGGTCCTGCCACACCATGGTGGTTTCCCAGTCGTTCGCGAGATCGCACAGACGCTCGCATTCGACATCGAGAAACGATTGTTCCTCGGCAGTGAGCGTAGCCGGGCCGTAGCCGAGCAGGGTGTCCCAATGCGGACGTCCGGAGAACAGTTCGGCGTCCCACCAGACGGTGCCGGCTTCGATGGCGTCGCGCTCGGTCGGCGACATTTCCGGCAGGATCTTGCGGAAGACGTCGAGCACCGGCTTCGTGAGCCACGCACGGCGCAGCGGTTTGATCGTGAGGACGAGGGCAGGGAGGACGAAAACGATCGCGAGCGCTGCAGTCGCTACCAGACCCGCTCCGCTGACATGCGCGGCCGCCACCCAGGCGATCATGAAGGCTAGCCACCATGAAGCGCGCGCCTGAACGTAGACGAGCGCGAGCGCGGCAATGACGAGCACTAGGATGAACCACGGCATGACGTTTCCTCCTGTTTCGATGGTGCGTGCGAACGCATCCACGGGTCGCGGACGGCTCGCGTTCTGTTGGTCTTCTAACTGGCGGTGTTGCTGCTGCGCTGCGCGCTCGGAGCGGTTTCAAGTCGCCTTGGGCGGCTTCGAGTCGCGCCTGCTTCGTTTTTCGTGTCGTCTTTGCAGTTCGACAGCGTGACGTTGCTTAGGTGCGGGACTTAGACGTGCTGCTCGGGTGTGCGGTATTCACATGATGTTTTGTTTGCGCGCGGACGGTCTATGGCAGCGCCGCCCGCGCGGCCCCCGGTTCAAGCCGTGCCGTGCAACGCGGGCTGAAACGAACTCGCTTCCATGTTGTTGCCGCCGTGTCGTTCACCGTCCGAGGCTTCCGGCGACGACGCTTCAAGCCCGCCCGACACCTGCTGCGTATCCGCGGCCGGGGTCGCGCATTCCATCGGGCTTTCCGGGCCGCCTTCGGTTGCATCGCCGAGCACGGCAGCGAATGTGGCCAGTTGCGAGCCGTCAGGCAAGGGCGCTTTCAGCGCGGCTACCATCAGCGAAGCGAGACGCGCGATCAGTTGCAGGTCGTTCATCGACTTGCCCTGCGAGAACTCGGAAATCAGGCTGTCGGTATCGGTGCCGGCGAGCACGCCGGACAGCGCGCCGATGGCGAAGTGCAGACGCCAGCCGAGCTCTTCACGCGGCAGATGCGGTAGCGCACGCTGGAACGCGTCGAAAAAGCGTATCGCCACCGACTCGTAATGCGCGTTTAGAAAGTCTCGAATAAACGCGGACGGATCCGTATAAGCGCGCCCCAGCAAGCGCAGAAACGCCTTGCCGCCAACGCGCGGATCGCGCGACAGCCGCAGCGCGGGAATGAACATGGCGCCGAGCACGTGCTCGCAGGTCAGCCGCGCGCCAAGCATTTCGTCGAAGCGATCGAGCAGCTTGAGCCGCTCCTGGTTGAGCCGGTCGAGCCGGCGCGACAGCATCGAGTGAATCAGCGATTCCTTGCTGCCGAAGTGATAGTTGACTGCCGCGAGATTCACTTCGGCACGCGAAGTAATCTGGCGCAGCGACATGGCCTCATAGCCGCATTCGATGAAGAGTGTTTCGGCGGCGTCGAGGATGCGGGACTTCGTGTCGCCGGCATGCCGGCCTGTTGTGCGAACTGCCATTTTGCGTCTCCCAGTTGCCGGGCATCCGGCCCGCAAACAAGCGATTCAATTGACTATTTGAAACAGTCGTTTTTTTCAGGATAAAGAAGGATTGGGACTGCGATCAAGGGCTCTGTGTGGACTAACTCCTCTAGAAGACCTGACGAAGGTCCGTTTTTCCAATGCGAGCGGGCACGTCAACCCGCGCGGAAATAAAAAAGGCCGTTCCGATCGAAATCGGAACGGCCTCGTATTGCTTGTTACCTGTGTTTGGCCTTGCGCTTGCTTTTTTTGCCGGCGGTTCGAGCCGCCTTTGTTTCTATTGTGCCCGATAACGCGCCGGCGAAAAAGCCGTTTAGTTCGAACGCTTAAAGCTGTCTACCAATCCCCCGATCCCAGGGGACTTCCTCAGGCGCGTGCTTCGACCTGTTTCGCCGACTGCGTCATGTCGATGCCGCGGCGTTCGCGGCTGAACGGAATCAGCGCGGCGATCACCACCGCCACGATACCGATTACGACGGCCATGATCAGCGCGTAGTTGTTGCCGTGTGCTTCGGCGGCGCTCGCCTGCAGCGGGCCGTTCACCGACGCGATCAGATTGCCGAGCTGGTACACGAGGCCCGGGAACGTCGCGCGAATTTCATCGGGCGAGATCTCGTTCAGGTGCACCGGAATGACTCCCCATGCGCCTTGCACGGAGATCTGCATCAGGAACGCGCCGGCCGCGAGCAGCACGGGCGTGGACGAAAATGCCCACAGCGGCAGTACCGGCAAGGCGATCAAGGCGGCGATGAAGATCGCGCGCTTACGGCCGATCTTCTCCGAGAAATAGCCGAAGAACAGGCCGCCGCAAATCGCGCCGATGTTCAACGTGATCGTGATCAACGACACGGTATGCGCGTCGAACCCATGCTGCACGCGCAGGAAGGTCGGATACAGATCCTGCGATCCGTGCGAGAAGAAGTTGAACGCGGTCATCAGCACGATTGCATAGAGCGACAACCCGATGTTCTGCTTGAGCGTGGCGACGAGACCCAGATGCTCTTTCTTCTCGAGTGTCTTGAAGGCCGGTGACTCCGGCACGTGCGCGCGGATATACAGCACCAGCAACGCGGGCAGCACGCCGACGAAGAACATGCCGCGCCAGCCGATGTATTGGTAGAAGACCCCGAACACGACCGAGGCGAGCAGGTAGCCGCTCGGATAGCCGGCCTGCAGGAGACCCGAGACGATGCCGCGCGACTTCGCCGGCACGGTTTCCATCGTCAATGCGCCGCCCACGCCCCATTCGCCGCCCATCGCGATGCCGAACAGGGCGCGCAGCACGAGCAGGGTGGTCAGGTTGGGCGAAAAGCCGGACAGCAATTCCAGCAGCGAGAAGCACGCGATGTTGACCATCAGCGTGGGACGGCGGCCGTATTTGTCGGCGAGCCAGCCAAAAATCAATGCGCCGAGTGGACGCATCGCCAGGGTCAGCGTAATGCCGAAGGCGACCGTCGGGATTTTTGTATTGAACTCCGCCGCGATATCTTTCAATACGAACACCATTAGAAAGAAATCGAATGCGTCGAGAGTCCAGCCCAGATAGGCGGCGATCGTGACGTTTCTCTGTTCCCGTGTCCAGCTCATTGATTGTTCTCCTGAGTCTCCAATAACCCGTGTTTCACAACGGGCGGCTCTGCAGCCCCGTTCGGCCTGTGCTGTGGGCTCCGAGCGAGTGTACGCCGAGTGTTAAACGCTTGCATGATTGAACCCGCGTTTATCCGTGTTAATCCCTGGGGCGAATTTCGTGCTGAATTTCGCGAAGCGGAAAATGTTTGGTAAATGTAATTATTGTATTAATCGTGTTTGATATTCTGTTTGTAATTTGTAATGTTTATTCCGTGGCGGCGAGCGGCTATCCGGTCAATCCGACTTCCAGCTTTCGCGTGACATATATGCGTACGACGCATCAGTCGAGCAGAAAAATCAATTTGATTCATGTTGCGGTGCGGAATAAGATGACTGCCATCCTGTTAATGCCGCCGGTCCCGACGCACCATGTCACTCAAATCACTCACCTCAGCGCCTGTGCGGCGCGGGCAAAAACCGCTTGGCGTATTGGCCGCGGTCACCCTGCTGACCGGCCTTGGCGCCGGCCTCGGCGGCATGTTGCTTGCCTTGCTGCTGCATGGCATTCAGCACCTCGCCTACGGTTACAGCATGACGCACGTGATCGGCAGCGAGAGTTTTCTGCAAGGCGTCACCGCCGCCGCGCCTGAGCGTCGCCTGCTGGTTCTGACAACGTGTGGACTGGTGGCAGGGCTCGGCTGGTGGTCGCTGTATCGCTTCGGGCGGCCGCTCGTGAGCATTCGGCAGGCCGTCAAATCCGACGATCCGCGCATGCCTGTGCTGAGCACCGTCGTGCATGCGGTGCTGCAGATTGTGACGGTGGCGCTCGGCTCGCCGCTCGGGCGTGAAGTCGCGCCGCGCGAGGTTGGCTCGGCGCTCGCCGGGTGGCTGTCGCAACGCGCGGGGTTGTCGGCCGAGCAGAGCCGCATCATGGTTGCGTGCGGCGCCGGCGCGGGTCTGGCCGCCGTCTATAACGTGCCGCTCGGCGGCGCGGTATTCGTGCTCGAGGTCCTGCTGGGGACGTTCGGCTGGAAGGCAGTGGTGCCTGCCGTCGTGACATCCGCGGTGGCGGCGCTGGTCGCGCAATCCGGTCTGGGCGACGAGTATCAGTATCTGGTGCCGTCGCTGACGGTGAGCATGTCGCTGGTGGTCTGGTCCGTGGTGTGCGGGCCGATTTTCGGTGTTGCCGCATGGGGTTTTACGGAACTGACGAAGCGCGCGCGTGCACAGGCGCCGAAGGATTGGCGTTTGCCGGTGTTGTCGCTGTTGAACTTCGCGGTCATCGGCGTGCTGGCGATGCACTTTCCGCAATTGCTCGGCAATGGCAAAGGACCCGCGGGACTGGCATTCGACGGCAACCTGACGATCGCGCTCGCGGCCATGCTGCTGGTGCTGAAGGTGGTGATTACCGTGAGTAGTTTGCGCGCGGGTGCTGAAGGCGGTTTGTTGACGCCGGGGCTCGCGAATGGCGCGTTGCTGGCGATCGTGCTCGGCGGGGCATGGAGTCTGTTTTGGCCGGGCGCTTCATTAGGCGCGTTTGCCGTTGTCGGTGCGGCGGCGTTTCTGGCTGCTTCGATGCAGATGCCGATAACGGCGGTGGTTCTCGTCTTTGAATTTACCCGGGTGAGCCACGACTTTCTGATTCCGGTTCTGTTTGCCGTCGGCGGCGCTGTGTTGAGTTTTCAGGCTTGCCTGAAGTGGGTGCCGGCAATGCAGTCTGGTTTTGGTTTTAATTTGCGGACCTGAACTTCGGAGACCGGCCGTGAGGGTGCAAATAATTTTTTTGCAAGCTGTGTCGCAATCCATCGTATCGAAGTCGCTTAAGCACAAAGCTTCCGCACTCGCCTTGTCGTTATCTCGTCCACACCGCTGACGATCGCCGTGCCCTCTGAGCACGCGTTTGTCGTTCGTCGTTCGTGAACCCGATACCTCATCCGCCGCCGACCGCGTTTCGATCGCCGGCCAAAGGCGCCTTAATGCGAAAACAGCTCACCATCCGCGGCGGCCTCGCAGCGACGATTGCCGGTTACACCGTGCTGCTCATCCTGGTTGTCGGTGCGTGTATAGCCGGTCTCTACGCGGGCAATGCGTCGCTCCAGGCGATGTACAGCGACGACACGGCATCGCTGCTGCACCTCAAGACGAGCTCCGAGCGCATGCTCGTTGTGCGCGAGCGCTTTAGCGACGTCGCGCAAATCGTCAGCGCCGGTCAGCCCGCGAAGAAGGAGATCGCGCAACTCCACACGCTTCTCAAGGAAAGCAACGGCGAACTGGACGAATACGCGCACCTGCATGCTCGCGATGCGCAGGAGCAGGCTCTCTTCGACACGCTCCAGAAGAGCCGCCAGGTTCTGCTCGACCAGCTTTTCCTGAAGGCGCTGTCCCAGCTCGATAGCGACGACGTATTCAATTTCCTCGACACGCAGCGCACTGCGCCGCCCGTGCTCTTCGCGACATACCATGACGCGATCGGCGCCCTCGAAAATTTCCAGGTCGCCCGCGAGAAGGCTCGCTACGACGAGGCTGCCGCGCGTTTTCACAGGATTGTCTGGGCGATGGGCGCGATAGCCGCGCTCGCGCTAGTCGTCGGCTTCTTCGCGCAGCGTGCGCTTGCGAAGGCGATCGTCGAGCCGATCGATCTCGCCGTCGATCACTTCGACCGGATCGCGAAGGGCGACCTGACGGGCACCGTCGTGGTCGCTCGCGAGAATGAGATGGCCTATCTGCTGAACGCGTTGAAGCAGATGCAGGCGGGCCTTACCGAAACGGTGAAGCAAGTGCGTGCGAGCACGGAGACGATCGTAGGCGATGTTCGCGCGATCGCGAGCGGCAACGTCGATCTGTCCGCGCGAACCGAGCAGCAATCCGTGTCGCTGCAGCAGGCCGCGGCGAGCGTCGAGCAACTGACGGCGGCCGTGCGCCAGAACGCGGACAACGCGCGGGATGCGCGCAGCTACGTCGAGGGCGCAGCCGATATCGCGTCGCGCGGCGGGCAGGCGATGCAGCGCGTCGTCGCGACGATGTCCGCGATCTCGGAAAGCGCCGCGCGGATCGCCGGCATCGTCGGCGTGATCGAGAGCATCGCGTTCCAGACCAACATCCTCGCGCTAAACGCGGCCGTCGAAGCCGCGCGCGCCGGCGAGCAGGGCCGCGGCTTCGCGGTGGTCGCGACCGAGGTCCGCGGGCTCGCGCAGCGCAGCGCGTCGGCGGCGAAAGAGATCAAGGAGCTGATCGGCGATTCGACACGCCGCGTCAAGGACGGCAGCGGTTTCGTCGCCCAGGCGGGCTCGACGATGGCCGAGCTCGTCAACGCGGTCGAGCGCGTCAATACGATCATGGGCGAAATCAGCATCGCGTCCGACGAGCAGTCGTCCGGCATCGAGCAGGTCAACGCAACCGTCACGCAAATGGAGCAGACGATGCAGCGCAATGCTGCGCTCGTGGAGGAGGCGTCGGCCGTCGCGCTTTCGCTGGAGGATCAGAGCGCACGGCTCAACGAAGCGGTCGCGCAGTTCCGTCTGCGGGAGGAGCCGAATCGATGAAACGCTCCAGGTATCGGCTCCGCTATGCGGCGAGCGCGGCGTCGACCGCAGGCAGATAGCTGTTGAAGCCGGCTTCCACGAGAGCCGCACGCACGCGCTCGAGTTCGAGCTGCGTTTCTTCGCCCGAATGGTCTTGCAACGCGCGAGCAAGGGCGCGGCCGCGCGCCACAAAGAGGTCCGCCCACGGCAGCGGCTCGGCGCGCGTATAGCCTTCGAGGGCGGTGACATAGCGCAGTGCGCCGGCCGCGTCGCCGGCGGATAGCATCGCTTCGATGGCGTCGCGATAGAACCACAGATGATTGTGACCCACCGCGCCGCGCTCCAGCATGTCGACACCCTCAGCGAGCAGACGCACGCGTTCGCCGTCGTCCTCGATGGCGCGGCTCAGTGCGCCCACCGCCTTGGGCGCGCTGAACTGCGTGCCTACCTCGCGGCAAATCGCCAGCGCTTCACGCAACAATTTCGTGGCCTCGCGCCGATGATCGTTCGCGAGCAGCACGCGCGCCCGCATTTCCCTATTTTGTGCCTCGAAGCGGCGAGCACCCAGTTGAAGGATGATCTGCATCTCGCGTTCGAGATGAGCGAGCGTAGCCTGCATGTCGCCCAATTCGTAGCTGGAAAAAACACCCAGCGTTTCGCATAGCATCTGCGCGCGCGGCTGGCCGACCAGCGCGGCGGCGCATGCAGCGGCGTTGACGTCGTCGTGCGCCGCCCGTGCCTCGTTGAGGTAGATCCTGCTGAAACCCGCCATCGAACGATTCGCGACCTCGATGCGGCCGAAGCCGTGTTCGCGGCTGAGCGCAACGCAGCGGCTAAAGTGCTCGTAAGCCGTGTGCATGCGCCCTTGCGCGTAGGCCGCATCTGCCAGGCCGCCAAGCGCGCGCGCCTCCGCTTCCGGCGAGCCGAGGCGCCGCGCATAGGCGAGCCCGCACTCATGTTCGGTGCGGCAAGCGTCGATCCTGCCAAGCGGAAAAAAGATGTTGCCGCGCAGGTGATGCAGGCGCGCGAGTTCAGGTACCTGATCCAGACGTTGCGCCACGTGCTGGGCCGCGTCGAGCACCGAGAGCGCTTCAGGGAGTCCTTCGCTCACCCGCAGACCTTCGGCGAGGCCAAGCTGGGACCGGCAGAGACTGGCTTCGTCTGGAGCGGCCGCCACCGCCGCACGGTACGTCGCGATCGATGCGGCGATATCGCCGAGATCTCGTTGGAGTTCTCCCCTGAAACAGATCAGCGCGTGGCGATCCCCGTCTGTTTGCGCGATTTGCAGACCACGCTCGACGAGCCGCAATGCCGCATCGACAAAGTAGGCCGCGCGTTGTGCGATCGCGGCGTCCAGGTAGGCCTGCGGTGCCCGCTCGTCTTCGGCGCGGTCGAGATGCTGGGCGCGCAGTACGGGGTCCGTCGCGGCAAACCAGTCGGCGGCGCGGCGATGCAACTCGCGCCGGCGCGCCCGCAGCAGTGTCGAGTAGGCGCTTTCCTGGATAAGCGCATGGGCGAACAGGAAATCTTCGCCCTCCGACAAAACGAGTGCGTTGGCGACAAGCCCGAGACAGACGTAGTCCGGCGCATCGATTAACCGCCGCAGCAAGGGGAGGCCAAAGCGCTGTCCAATGACCGCGGCCGCCTGGAAGGCCTCGCGATCGCGCGCAGTCAGCCTGTCCATGCGCGCCAGCACGAGACTCTGGATCGTTGCGGGGACTGCCTCCTCACTCCCTTCTTCGGCGTTATGCAGAAGCTGTTCGAGAAACAGCGGATTGCCACCGGCTCGCTCGATGCAGGCACGCGCGACCCGTTCGCTCGCATCGATAAAGCCGCCGGCAAGATTCAGCGCCTCGTCGCGGCGCAATGGGCCAAGGTCGATTGTGGCGAAGGGCGTGCCGCGGCAACCGGCCCGCCATGCCGCGTCGAGCGGATCGCCGTCCACGCGCGACGTCATCACAAGCAGGCCCGGGCCGTTCGCGATCGCCACGGCGAAGGCGGCCAGGTAACCGAGTACCTCCGGGTCCGCCCAATGAAGGTCTTCGACGATAATCATGGCGGGCCCGTGCCGGCAGACATCTTGCGCGAGTGCCGCTGCGACCATGCGCTTGCCGCGCGTACGTGCGGTGTTGTCCATGGCGTTGTAAAGCGTGCGCCGTTCGCCGGTTTGCGCAAGGTCGAGGATGTCGTGGAGAAACATCGACTGATCGGGGCCGACGGCACCGGACGTGGCAAACCGTTCGGCGGCCGCGCGCCGCTCGTCGGCGCCGGCCGTGGCCGGCAGGCCCAGCAGACTGCCGACAATGGTGCAAATGGGGTCCTGGCCTTTGCCCACGCCGAAATCCAGCACGAGGCCGCGGTGGCTGGAAAAGCCCAGGGTTTCGACGAAACGGCGCATCTCGTCGACGAGCCGCGTCTTGCCGATACCCGCCTCGCCGCGGACATAGACGACGTGACCGGCTCGCTGCTCGAGGCACGTGCGGGCGACGCCCTTGAACTGCTCGAGTTCAGCCTTGCGGCCGACAAACACGCTGCGGTTCGCCATGACGGGTTCAAAGGCAAGACCGCGCAGACGCCACACCGGCACGGGCGAGTCGATCCCCTTGAAGCGCATTGTGCCGATGGCGTCGCTCGTCACGCCGTTGCCCAGCGCGCGATGCACACTATCGGAGAGCAGTGTTTCCCCGGGACCCGCGGCGGCAACCAGCCGGGCGGCGAGGTTCACGGAGTCGCCGAGCACCGTGTAGTCCTGAACGTCCGCGCGTTCGAGCGGCCCTGCGACCACCTCTCCGCTGGCGATGCCGATATGTGCCTTCAACGGGGACGACGCGTGCTGGCCCAGTCCGTTAAGCGCCTCATGAATCTCCAGCGCGGCACGCGCCGCGCGTAGCGGATCGGTATCGTGCGCGCGCGGTGCGCCGAAGATTGCCATCACGGCGTCGCCGATGTGCTTGTCGATCGTGCCGCCGTAACCGAGAACGATCCCATCGACGAGCGCGGTGTAACGACCGGTCAACTCGCGCAATTCTTCAGGATCGAGCGTTTGCGACAGCGCGGTGAAACCGCACAGATCGGCGAAGAGAATGCTGACCTGGCGGCGCTCGCTTGCGGGTGCGTTTGCGGGCGCATTCACTGGCGTATTCACAGCAGGCGCCGCCGCGCACAGTGCGGCGTCGTGCTGATCGGCGATCGCCGCCAGCAGCCGCTTGCGGTGGCCGAGTGAGAGGACGCCGAGCTCTTTCAGGTCCGCGTCGTCGAGTTGCGCCAGCATTGCGAGATCGATGTCGTTCCCGGCAAATGCGGGTGCGTATTGCTCAAGCCCCAATGCATGCAGCCACTGATCGATATCCATCGCCGCCGCCCAATCCGGTGCGTGCGAACACGCATGCCGCGTCGCAGCGCATTGCCGCGCGGGTTGTCGAACCGCATGCCCGAACCGGGCGCGTTGCATCGACAGATCATACGAATCGACGCACCGCCTGTTGCCGCGCTGTGACGGGCGCAACGTGCTGCGTGTTCAAGTCCTTCCTGCTGAAAATACAGTGTACGTCGAGCGTGAAGGAAACGGATACCGGACCTGAGCGACGAGGTGGAGGCCGATTCGGCCAGGAGCGCGGCGGCGTGCCGCGTGCGTTTGACACTGCGTTTGACACTGCTTATGGCCACGGCGGATACTGCATAACGTATCAGCCACGGTGTCGGGTGAGCGGGCAAGGGCAACGTGCAGTCGTTCGTCATCCAGAACGATGGGTGAGGTTCGAGCAGGACACGACAGCAGCGCGCCGCGTGAACCGCACGGCCCAGGCGAGACTCCATCCGCCCTCAGCGGGAGGCACCGTGAAGCCAGCTACGACAGGTTCCTCGCTCCATGCCCGAGCCGGACCACGGATCACGGGGCTGGTTGGGGACCTGTCGGCCGGCTTGGTGTCGACCCTGGTCATGCTTTGCTATGCAATGAGCCTGGGCACCCTGATCTTCAGCGCGGATCTCGCCCGTTACGCCGAGCTTGGCGTACCTACGGCCTTCATCAGTTGCGTAGTGACGGCCCTGGTGATCGCCTTGACGAGTTCAATGCGGATGAATATCGCCGGACCCGACGGCAACGCGACGGCGTTTCTTGCCGGTGTGGCGGCCGGCGTCGCGAGCAGCGTGCGGGCTGACGGCGGTACGCCTCAGACCATTCTGTTGACCGTGCTGATCGCCATCGCGCTGTGTTCTGTGGTGACGGGCGTCATTCTGTATGCGGTGGGTTCGTCGAAGCGCAGCCGTTCCCTGCAATTCCTGCCTTACCCGGTTGTAGGCGGCTTCCTTGCCGGTACGGGCTACCTGCTGCTAGCCGGCGCGTTTCGGGTTGTGACCGGCGAGCCCTTGAGCTGGCACACCCTGGCGCTGGCCACGCACCTGAACTGGCTGGTGTGGGCACCTGCTGTGCTGGTGTGCGCGTTAGCCACGCTCCTGTCGCGCACGTGGAAACACGCTGCGGCGCTGCCGGTCACGCTTGCATTCGGCGTCGTGCTGTTTTACCTGCTCCTGCTTGCTGCAGGTTTGTCGATCGGCGATGCCCGCGACTCGGGATTATTGCTTCCGCGCGTGGCGCTGCACCCGATCAGAATTCCAGAATTGCATCTGCCGGCGGCGCTGGCGCACGGGGGCGTTGACTGGTCGGCGATCGCTGCGCACTTGCCGGAGACGCTCATGGTCACGTCGATTTCGGCGATCACGATCCTGATGAATTCGACGGCGATCGGCGCCGCCACGGGCGAAGACATCGATCTGAACCGCGAAATGAGGGCGGCCGGCATCGCCAACATCGCGAGCGGCATGTTAGGCGGGATGGTCGGCTATCAGTCGTACAACCGATCGATGCTCAACGCACGCACGGGCGCCACAAGCCGTATGGCGGGTGTATTCGCCTCCCTCGCGTGTCTGTTCGTGCTGGCCGTGTGGCCGGACCTGGTCGCGCTGTTTCCGGTGCCGGTGCTGGTCGGGCTGCAGCTCTTCATGGGACTGCGCCTGTTGATCCAGTGGCTGGTCGGCGCCTATCCCCGGCTCAACTGGCACGAGTATTTACTTGTGCCGCTCATTCTGGGCGCTATCGCGTTCTACGGAGTCGTCGCGGGCGTGGTGGCCGGCGTCATTGCCGCATGCGTGATGTTCGCGCTGTTGTACGGCCGTGTCAGTTGCGTTCGGATGGAGTTCGATGGCAGCACGCGCACATCGAATGTCGAGCGCAGTATCGAGGCAACCGGACGGCTTCACGAAATAGGCGCACAGATGTGCGGAACGTGTTTGCAGGGGTTTCTCTTCTTTGGCACTGCCAATTCAATCTTGCAGCGCGTTCGCGAACGCCTAAGTTCGCGCGGGCCATTACCTGTTCGCTTTGTCGTGCTCGACTTCGCTTCGACCAGCGGCATGGACGCGTCGGTATCCGTTAGCTTCGTCAAGCTCAGGCAACTGTGTGCCACATTTGATGCGGACCTGGTGTTGACGGGGCTGCCGGCACGCTCGCGTGAACTGCTCATGAAGACCGGCACGCTGAACCTCCGGATCCACGAGTTCGCTACGCTGGATGCCGGGCTCGAATGGGTCGAAGATACGCTTCTCGCGTCGGATTCACGCGCGCTGCCGCGTGGCGAAGAGGATTTTCAGGCGATGCTCGCGCCGCATTTCACGTCGCGCGCGCTCGCCAGGCTGTTGGCCCTTCTGGAAGTGCGCGAGCTTGACGCGGGGCAGCCGGTGTTCCGTCACGGCGAGCCGGGGGATGCCATGTACTTTGTCGAGCGCGGCCGTGTCAACGTTTTGCTGCCGCTCGCGGACGGCAGATCATTGAGGTTGCGCTCGTTCGGGCCGGGTACGATCGTCGGCGAAATGGCGGTGTACACGCAGCAGACGCGTAGTGCCGATGTGCTTGCGGAGGGCCCGGCGCGAGTCTGGCGTTTGACGCTCGCGTCGTTGCATGCGCTCGAGCACGACGATCCTGTCACCGCGCAGCAAATTCATCGTTTTGTCGTCAAGGTCATGGCGTCGCGGTTAGCTGTTGCGGACGAGGCGTTGCGCGCGGCTCATTGACAGGCTTGTCAATTGTCACGCGCGGATACTTCACTTGCCTGTTGGGAGGAAACCATGCTGACAATCGACGACATCCGGGCGATTCCACTGTTCTCGACACTCCCCAACAACGAACTGGAGCATCTCGCGCGCACGTCCGCAGACCTGCATCTGTGCGCAGGTGAGTTCGCGGTTCATGAAGGCGGGGAACGCGCCCTCTACGCCGTTCTGGCCGGCAAGATGGAAGTCGTCAAGACCTTCGACGGTATCGAGCGCACGCTTGGCTGGCGTCTGCCCGGAACCCTCTTTGGCGAAGTGCCGCTCGCGCTGAGTTCCCCGTTTCCAGGCGGCTATCGGGCTGCTGAGCCGTCGCGTGTCATGCGTGTGGATGCTCAGCATTACTACACGCTCGCTGCCGCATCGCCGGATATTGCGTTGAAGATGGGCGCCCTCGCGCGCGAGCGCATCGGTGGGCTGCAGGGCCTCTCCGCCGAGCCGCCCACGCCACGCGTGATCATGGTCGGCAATCGCTGGGACACCGCTTGCACAGCGTTGCGCCATTTCTTGGCCCGCAACCAGATCAGCTGCGACTGGATGACACCCGATGCGTCGGAACTGTCGGCGCGCTGGCCTGGAACCTGTCCGTCGGAGGAGGACTGCCCGGCGTTGCGACTGGTCGACGGCACGGTGCTTAACCGGCCCGCGCCACGCGAACTCGCCGGATTGCTGGGATTGCAGACGCAGGCGCGCCTGGCCGTTTACGACACGATGATTATCGGCGGCGGCCCGGCCGGTCTCGCCGCGGCTGTGTATGGTGCGTCAGAAGGCTTACGCACTGTGGTGGTGGAGCGCGAAGCGCCGGGCGGGCAAGCCGGGACTTCCTCGCGCATCGAGAATTACCTCGGCTTCCCCAACGGGGTGTCGGGCGATGAACTCGCGAGTCGGGCCCTGCAGCAGGCAAGGCGGCTGGGCGCGGAGATTCTGGTGACACGGGCGGTCGCCCGAATCGATGTCGGTGGGCGTAACGTTCACCTCGACGGAGGCGACGTCATCCGTGCGCGAACCATCATTCTTGCGACCGGGGTCACGTGGCGTCGCCTCGCGATCGACGGCTTCGACCGGTTTATCGGCAAGGGAATTTACTACGGTGCGTCACGCAGCGAAGCGAGCGCTGCGCACGGACTCGACGTCTATCTGATCGGCAGTGGAAACTCGGCCGGCCAGGCGGCTTTGTATTTCGCCAATCATGCGCGCATGGTGACGCTCGTTTTGCGAGGCGATTCGCTTGAGAAAAGCATGTCTCGCTATCTGATCGAACAGCTTCGCGGGAAGTCGAACGTCGCGGTGCATCTGCGAGCGGAAGTTGTCGGCGCACACGGCGATACCCATCTGACGGCGATCGATCTGCGCGACGGATTGACCGCAGAGGTGACCCGGCACGACTGTGGTGGATTGTTCGTGTTCATTGGCGCCGATGCGGAGACCGAATGGTTGCCAACGGAAATCGCGCGCGATGTGCGCGGATATGTTCTCACTGGGGACGACGTGGTTAAGGCGGGGCGCTGGTCTCATAGCCGGGATCCCTACCTCCTCGAATCGAGTGTTCCGGGCGTGTTTGCCTGTGGGGATGTGAGATTGAGCCCGGTCAAGCGCGTTGCTTCCGCAGTTGGCGAGGGCAGCATGGCGATCGCGTTCGCCCACAAATATCTGCAGCATGACGCCGGATAGTATTGGGTGCGGCCCTGAGGGCAGCATCATGTTACGTTAGCCGGCACGCGAGACACGCTTTGTTTCGCGGGGGCCAAGAGCAAGCACTTCGATGCCCGCGAAATCCAGCGCTTCCAGGCGATCGCTCTCCTGGTGACTACTTGCTCGCTCCGGGCGTGACGGATATCGCAACCGCTTCGGTGTGCACAATCTCAACCTGATCACCCTCGCGAATGTTCTTCAGTTGCTCGGGGTCCACCAACACATCCACCGTGCCCTGCGGCCCCTTTATGGTGAGGTGTGTTCCCTGTGCATCAACGGCAACGACGTCGCCCACTACCGTCACCTCACGACTGATCGTGCCGCCCGGTTTGGTCCCGGACGCCGCCGGCTGCAAGATCTGCCGCTCCCTGGCAGACCGCGGGCCGCTTGTTTTTGTGAGACTCAGAGACCTCGCCTCCCGGTACTCGGTGGTGACCACATCGCCAACCTTGAGCTGATCAAAGTTGCGCACTTCCTCGTCCGCGTCAAGTTTTTCGACCCGGCCGTTCCTGTCCTTGAGCGTGACGGTCCGGGTAGCGGAATCAATGGCGATGACCGTGGCAATTACCGTTGCCGTTCCCGTCACAGTGGTCTTGTCTGTTCCCTCTTTGATCTCCACAGACGTCTGTGGCTGGGCAAATGCCGGCCAGGTCATCATGGCGACGGCGGCCACCACAAAAAAATACTGGGTCTTCATTGCCGTACTCCTGGATCGGCTCCGGAAAGATTCAATTGGACTTTCTCTCATATCCCGCTACGGCGCGCATAGGGACATGTCGTGGAACGCGCGCAAACCGGGACAGCACGCAATCTCGCACATGGTGTGTAGAGAGCAGCAAACCCCGTGCCCGTAAGCTTTCGACAGATAATCACGCTGCTTGTGCGTGGAGCATGCTGGCCCGCGCCGCTCTGGCGCATTCAACGGGTGGCGAGTCATTCGAGACTGAAGAGGATCACGATGGCGATGTCGCGATCATGCGCTCGAAGCTGGAGTCGCCGCATACTCGGAGAAGGCCAACTATTGACTTGTGACTGAACGCGGTTGAGAGAAGGAAACAGGCTTAAGAATCTGATTTTCCATATCGACAAGCGTATCTTCTTCCAGCGCGACGCGCCGGTATGCTTGCCAATCCGGATCTGCTTCCATGGCGTCGCGGCGTTGCTCGCGATCTGCCCGCATTCTCGTGAGCGGCGCGAGCACCACACGGTGCGACAATTCGATCGCGCCGATGCGGATCGGTGAGAAAAGCTTTGACATACAGGTTCCTGTAAATAACGTGGACAGCGGCGCTTTCCAGTGGCGTCAAAATCGAATCGACTATCGTCAACTTGCTGTCTTGCCGCCGTTTACTCTGATGATTTGTCCGGTGATAAAGGCTGCCTTGTCTGATGCGACAAAGACGATGGCATTAGCGATTTCCTCAGGCGTCGCGCCGCGCTTGAGCGGTATGGCGGAGTAGAACGCTGCGCTCTTTTCGGTTGAACCCGTGAGGCGGTCCAGCATTGCTGTCTCGGTCGGTCCAGGCGCCACCGCATTGACGCGGACACCGTAAGCCGCGGCCTCGATCGCGGCGCTCTTCGTGATCCCTTCTACAGCATGCTTACTGCCCGCGTAGAGGGAGAAGTTGGCGGCGCCACGCTCTCCGAGCGTCGAGGAAATGTTGATGACGTTCCCGCTGCCCTGAGGCTGCATGACGCGCAAAGCGTGCTTAAGTCCCCACAATGTCCCTAGCACGTTGGTGTCGAACAAGGCCGTGTAGGCGTCGGCAGAGACATCGGTAACGGGGCCCGGCTTGCCCTCGACGCCCGCATTATTGACGACGACGTCGAGCCGGCCGAAGCGCGCCACCACCTTGTCAACCAGAGCGCTCACTTCGTCCTCGCGACGTACGTCAGCAATGACGAACTCGGCCTCGGTACCGAGGCGGCGCAATTCCTCTTCCAACGCTTTGCCCTCGGCCTGCCTGCGACCAGAAACCACCACCCGTGCCCCGTCCTGCGCAAAAGCGATCGCCGCGGCTCGGCCAATTCCCGTCAGGGCGCCAGTAATTAAAACAACAGGATTCGTCACGTTAAGTCCTTAGAGGTATGGGTAGCCATTGCTGCTCGGGTTCGCATAGAGCGTCACCCAGCCAGATTCGCGGTCAATTCCGGGTTGAAATTCAAATTCGGCTTAAGCGTAGAATGTTTTGGCGCCCCGGAATAAGACTTTGTATATCTAGAGCCATAGTCGGCAGGCATGGAGAGAGCAATGGAGCTTCGACATCTTCGCTACTTTATCGCCGTCGCGGAGACGGGTAGCTTCACGACGGCGGCCGAACAGCGACTGCATACGGCTCAACCTTCCCTCAGCCGTCAGATCCGTGATCTTGAAGAGGAAGTGGGTGTTGATTTGCTGATACGCGGCGCCCGCGGAGTTGAATTGACAGCGGCAGGTCGCGCTTTCCTCGAGCACGCTCGTGGCGCGTTAGCGCAAGCGGAATCCGCCATTGAAGCGGCTCGACGGGCGGCGCGTCGGTTAAAGCCCGTATTTGCGCTTGGATTCCTGACAGGGGAGGAGATAGAGTGGTTGCCGGAGGCGATGCGGGTTCTTCGCGACGAACTCCCTCAAATTGAGGTTACGGTCTCCAGCCAATACTCGCCGTCGCTTCGCGATGCCCTGGTGAAAGGCGATCTCGATCTGGCATTCATGCGGCCGGAGCCAAACGTGCCGGACCTGGAGTACCGGCTTGTTGTCAAGGAGCCATTGTTTGTGGTTTTGCCAAGTGATCATCCTCTCGCAGCTTGCGAAAAGATCGGTCTTCGGCAGTTCATCGGCGAGACGTTCATCACCGTTTCGCACACGGCTCCTACTGTCCGGACCGTCATCGACGAGTTTATCCTGCAGTCAGGTCTGGACATACAGGCAAGCCACGAAGTGGATAACCTCGCGATGGCGGTGTCATTGGTGGCATCGACGCGCGGTCTCGCGTTGCTTCCGTGTTACGCCAGGAATTTCCTTCCCGGGTCGGTGACAAGCCGTCCGCTTGCAGGTGAACCGCCGACTATCGACCTGGTCATCGGCTATAGCAGGGCCAACACTTCGCCGATATTGAGTTTGTTTCTTTCCAGAATCGACCATCTACTCGCCCGCTGCAGATCGATAGCGGCCGAAAATCAGGCGTCCGTAGGATAGTCGCCACGACATAGCGACGTGGGAGAGCCGACTGCCTTAGCTCGTCAACTCTCCGTTGCGTCCGCACGGACGTTGACCTTCTTCAAACCCGAAGGTCGAGTAATTGACCGGACTCAGGCATTCATCCCGCCATCCACCGTAAGATTCGCCCCGGTAATGTAGGAGGCCGCCGGGCCGGCGACGAACGCTACCATTGCGGCGATCTCCTCAACGCGCCCGTAGCGGTCGAGTGCTGTGGCGGCCTTCTGCGGCACCGCCCAATCGCCTGAGGCGGGGTTCAAGTCTGTATCGATCGGCCCCGGCTGGACGTTGTTGACCGTGATACCCCGGCCTCCCAACTCTCTGGACAGCGCCTGGGTGAACATCCTGACGGCCGCTTTCGTGGCTGCGTAGGGCACCAGCCCGGGCGCAATGGCACGCTCGCCCACCGCCGAACCGATCATGATGATGCGCCCACCATCACTCAGGTGCTTCAGCGCCGCCTTGGTCGTAGCGAAAACGCCGCGGATGTTGATGTCGATCACTCTATCCATCTCTTCCAGCGTCGTGTCTTCGAAACGTTTCGGAATGGCCGTGCCGGCATTGTTCACCAGCACATCCAGCCGGCCGAAGGTCGCAAAAGTTTTTTTCGACAGCGGCTTCGACAGCGTTGACGTTAGTGGCGTCCGCCTGGATTGCAACAGCCTTTCCGCCATTGAGTTCGATCTCTTTGACCACCGCCGTTGCCGCGCTCGCGTCCTTCGCGTATGTAATGGCCACACTTGCTCCATCCGCGGCCAGACGTTTCGCAATTGCCGCACCGATGCCGCGTGAGCCACCGGTAACGAGTGCCACTTTTTTGGCTAAATCAGACATTTGATTTCCTGGTGTATCCGTGAGCGATTCATCGCATCACTGATTCAGTTGATGATTCATTGACTGTTCATCCTGCGCTGAGCATTTTTAGAACGAGCCACTTCTCTAAATAGATTCGTAGTACAAATTTTCGATGCATGGTGCTGAAACGATTATAAGTTTGCGAGAAGGGTGCGACAAAGACCTTGTAAGCAGGGCGGCATGCGTTTTGAGCATGGCAGGAGAGGGCATGCCATCGTGGTGGCGCTGAAAACTTCCGGACTCGGCTGCATGCTCGTTCCGTTCAGATATCCCGCCTGACAAAGTTACAGACCTGTCCGTAATATAAAAAATATTTACAGATCAGTCACTTTGTGATGAATAGCCTTGCATAAGGCTGGGACGGGATCATGGATCAGTTGAACGAGCGCTATCTGGAAGATTTTGCAGTGGGGCAGACGTTCGGCTCAGGGCGGCTGCGCATCGACAAGGAGCGGGTCCTCGCGTTCGCTGCCGAGTTCGATCCGCAGCCCTTCCATCTCGATGAGGCGGCGGCGCGCCACTCGATTTTCGGTGGTCTGGCCGCCAGCGGCTGGCACACCGCTGCCGTGACGATGCGGTTGATGATTGAGACCGAACTCAAGCCGGCTGGCGGCTTTGTCGGCGCTGGGCTCGACGAGTGCCGCTGGCCCCGGCCAGTGCGACCCGGTGACGAGTTGCGCGTCGGGTGCGAGGTGATCGAGGTGCGGCCGTCAAAGTCCCGTCCGGAGCAGGGCCTTATCAAGCTCCGAACGACCACGCTGAACCAGCACGACGAGGCCGTGCTGGTGCATGTCGTGAACATGGTCGTGCCGCGCCGTACGCAACATTTGTCTTGATACCGGAAGGCGGGGTATTCATGGACATCGGTTTCATCGGCTTAGGCGTCATGGGACAGCCCATGGCGCTCAATCTGGTCCGTGCGGGCACACAACTCGTTGTCTGGAATCGCTCCCCTGACAGATGCGAGTCGTTGCGAGCGTCCGGCGCAACCGTCGCGACGAACCCTGCTGAGATATTTAAACGGACTCGCGTAGTATTCCTGATGTTAGTCGATGGCGACGCAGTCGACGCCGTCCTCGGCCGCGGCACATCGCAGTTCAGCGCGAACGTTGCGCACCACACGATCGTCCACGTGGGGACGACCTCGCCCGACTACTCGCGCGGACTCGAAGCCGACATTCGCAACGCCGGTGGCCGATATGTGGAAGCGCCTGTCTCGGGCTCGCGCAAGCCCGCCGAGGCGGGCAAGCTCGTGGCGATGCTGGCGGGCGAAGAAGCGGCCGTCGAAAGCGTTCGCCAGCTGCTCGAGCCCATGTGCCATCAGACGATGGTGTGCGGCCCGGTTCCGAGCGGGCTCCTCATGAAGCTCGCGGTGAACCTGTTTCTCATGACCACGGTCGCGGGCCTTGCAGAAGCGGCTCATTTTGCCGAGCGGCATGGTCTGGACATGCAGCAGTTCCGTGCCATCGTCGACGCCGGTCAGATGGCGAGCGACATCTCACGCGTGAAAATTCTCAAGCTGGTGACGCGTGACTTCGATGTTCAGGGGTCGATCACCAATGTGCGGGAGGTCAATCGACTGATTGCGGAAGCGGCGAGAGAAGCCGGGGTCACGTCGCCGCTACTGGATGTCTGCTACACGCTATTCGGCGAGACGCAGGCATTGGGGCATGGACAGGCCGACATTGTGGCCGTCCTCCACGCACTCGAGGCAAGAACCAGTTCCGGCAAATGATCGCGTTCGACTAGACCAGCAATTTCGTGGCAGCGTCGATGAGATCGCCCCTTAGATCACCCGACTCCGCGATCAAACCAGTGACGTAGGCGCCGTTGATGATCAGCGCGATCTGAGACGCGGTGCGCTTGGGATGACTCACGCCCAGCCTGGCAACGATCGCGGTGAGCCTTGCCAGCATTTCCGCCTTGTTGTCTCGGGCGATAACCCGGCCTGGATAGTCGTCGTCGGGAAACTCCGTCACCAGGTTAAGAAAGGGGCAGCCGCGATAGGCGGGGTGCGCGATCCGTTTCGCGATTCCAGATAGCAGCGCGTTTAACAAGGCGCGCGGGTCCTCAGCATGCTTCTCTTCAACGTCGTCCCACCACGCCCAGAACAACCGGTCTTTCTCGGTGGCGAAGGCGGAGATCAACGCGTCCTTGGACTCAAATACGCGATAGAGGCTCGTCTTCGATACCCCGGATTGCTCGACGACCGTGTCGACGCCGATGGCACGGATGCCTTCGCGGTAGAACAGGTCGCTTGCTGTCGCGAGGATACGCTCGCGTGCGCTTACTTCGCCCTTGGGTGGGGCTCCCCGCCGGGGTCGGGCTCCTGCCTTCATAGCCGTCAACTCCTTCCATTCGGATTGTCTGGTTGACAAAGTAACAGATCTGTACCTACTATGAAAGGTACGTACAGGTCTGTTACTTTAAAGGATGATACCCATGCGTGTAATCGAAGCGGAAACCTTTTCGGGCTATGACGGATTGCGGCAGATCGAACTACCTAAACCGCAACCGGTGAAGGACCGGGTGCTGGTTCGCGTGACCGCCGCCGGCGTCACGCCGCTCGAACACACGGTCCTCTCGGGTGGACACCCTCGAGCCAGGGCGCCGCTGGTGCTCGGCAATGAGGGCGCCGGGGTCATCGAGGACGCAGGCGACTCCGGGCTTGCAGTGGGAAGCCGTGTGATGTTCACGGGACCCTATGGCGTTGGTGAGAATGGCACATGGCAGGAATGGTTGCTGGTGAGGCCGGAACATCTGGCATCGGCTGATGCGATTGGGGACGTCGTCGCGGCCAGCCTTCCGGTAGCCTGGCTGACGGCGCAGATCACGCTGACGCACGCCGGGTTCAAGCCGGGTATGACGGTGCTGGCGCCAGGAATTGGCGGGTCGGTCGGCAACGCGACCTATCAGCTCGCGCGGGCGCAGGGCGCCGGCAAAGTGATCTCCACGGCGGGTAGCGCGCAGAAAGCCGCGAGAGCGCGCGAACTGGGCTTCGAGGACGTGATTGACCTCAGCGCGGAAGGTCTCGCCGACGGCGTTCGTCGGATAACGGCCGGCAAGGGCGTCGATATCGTCATCGAGAGCATCGGCGGCACGGTGACGAGTGAGGCGTTGAACAGCCTGGGTCTCGGCGGTGTCCTGATCACCTTGGGCTATTCCGCAGGACGCAAAACCACGATCGATGTCACTGACCTGATCTGGAAGCGCGCGCGGATGGCTGGCTTCTCCCTGTTCGCCCAGTCACCGGCCACAATCGCCACTGCGTGGCAGGACATCATCCCGCTAGTCGTAAGCGGATCAGTCAAGCCGATCGTCGAGCGGGTCTACCCCCTCGCCGAAGCAGGCGAAGCCCTGCGTCACCTGATCGAGGATAGGCCGTTTGGCAAAGTCGTTTTAACGATGTAACCGACATGACAAACGGATAGTCGCGGCTCCCAGCCGGGCCCGTTTCATTGAGGCGATTTCCTTATCCTGGCGCCAGGCAGTCAGATGTTGCGCGGACGAAATTTTCTCGACGCGATGTAACCTTTAGGAGAGCGTAATGCTGAATTGGCAGGTGGGCTCGGTGAAGATAACCTGTGTGGTCGAGATTTTGATGTCGGTTCCCTACGATCCGGAGAGCTTCTTCCTGCGGGACGCGACGCCGGACGCGCTGAGGGCCAGCCCCTGGCTCTATCCGCACTTCGCCAACGAGGACGGTTCGCTCAACGTGTCCGTCCAGGCCTTGCTGGTGGAGGCGCCTGGGCTGAGGCTGATGGTCGACACCTGCATCGGCAACGACAAGCCACGCGGTCTGGTGGACGGAAACCCGCTGGCGACGTCGTTCCTGCAACACCTGGCGGATGCGGGCTGGAGCCGTGACAGCGGACGCCGTGGTCTGCACTCACCTGCATGTAGACCACGTGGGCTGGAACACCCTGTTGGTGGACGGCAAGTGGGTCCCGACCTTTCCCAAGGCACGCTACCTGATTGGCAAGCGCGAATTCGAGCATTGGAGCAACGAGGGCGACGAGGAACAGCAGGCGATCATGGGAGACAGCGTGCGGCCGATCTTCGACGCGGGCCTCGCCGAACTGGTGGAGATGGATCACCGCATCTCGCCTGAGGTGCGTCTGAGGCCAACCCCTGGCCACACGCCGGGCCATGTCAGCGTGGTGATCGAATCGGAAGGGCATAGCGCGGTGATCACCGGCGACCTTGCCCACCATCCCTGCCAGATGGCGCACCCCGATTGGGCCACGAGCCTCGACAGCGACACCCAGACCGCGACGACCATCCGCGCGACGTTGTTCGCCGAATGGGCCGACCAGCCGATCCTGGTCATCGGCACCCACTACGCTGCGCCGACAGCTGGACATGTGAAGCGCGACGGGGCGGCGTTCCGGTTCGAGGTCTAGCCGCAGGGCACCGCACTCAGTTCCCAGGGTAGTGACCGGCCGCAATGTCTTCCAGCAGCGTCCCGAGCGTCGGCTCCCAGCCAAGCTGCGAACGCGTGTGTGCGCTGGAGGCCGGGGCGTCGGCACCGAAGAACATGCCCAGCCAGTCAAAGTGAGCTTGCGCGCGGTCAACGGGAATCGATTCCACGGGCACGTCCAGAAACTGGCCCAGCGCCGTCGCGATGTCACGCGTGGCGACGCCTTCTTCGGCGACGGCGTGCAGCACGCTGCCCGGCGTCGCTTTGTCGATCGCGAGTTGCACGAGCTTGCCCGCATCGAGCCGGTTCACCGCCGGCCAGCGGTTCTGGCCCTCGCCGATGTAGCCCGACATGCGCTTTTCGCGAGCGATGCGCGCCAGCACCGCGACGAATCCGTGGTCACCGCCCGCGCCGTGCACCGTCGGAGCGAAGCGCACGACCATCGACCGGATGCCGCGATCGGCCAGACCCAACGTGTAGGCCGCGTTGGCGATGCGCGGGTGGACCCCGGCACTCGGCACGTCCCCCTCGGTGCCTACGCGGCCCGGGGCCAGCCCCACTGTGCCCGAGGCGATCAGCAGCGGGCCGCCAGTGCCTTGCAGCACGTCGGCGAATGTGTCGATGGCCGTGCGATCGGTCTGCGCCGCGGCTGCCATCTGCGAGAAATCGTGGTTGTAGCCGAGATGCACGACGCCCTCGGCCAGCGTCGCCGCGCCGCGCAGGCTGGCAAGGTCGTCCAGGCTGCCGCGCACCACTTCGGCACCGAGCCTGGCGATCCTGGCTGCGGACTCGTCGTTGCGGGCGAGGCCGAGGACGTGGTGTCCTGCAGAGATGAGTTCCTTGACGCTGGCCGAGCCGATCCAGCCCGAGGCACCGGTGACGAGAATTCGCATGAGACACTCCACTGATGTCATTGAGTGACATCAGTATAGGCCTATGATGTCACTCTGTGTCAACACAAGAGAGAAAATATGGGGCGCTGGGAGCCTGATGCCGAGAGCCGTTTCCGTGCTGCGGCCCTCGAACTGTTCGGAGAGATCGGCTACGAGCAGACGACCGTGGCAGCCATCGCGGAGCGCGCGGGGCTGACTGCGCGCACGTTCTTTCGCTACTTCGCCGACAAGCGCGAAGTGCTTTTCAACGGATCCGAACGTCTTCAGCAGACGATGGTCGATGCGCTCGCCCAGGCGCCGGCCGAGGCTTCAGCGATAGATGCGACCGCCGCCGCTTTGACGAAGGCCGGCGATTTTTTCGATGACGACCTGCGCCCGTTCGCTCGCCTGCGCAGCACGGTGATCGCGGCCAACACGGACCTGCGCGAGCGCGAGCTGATCAAGATGGCGAAGTTGTCCGCGGCGCTCGCACAGGCGTTGCGCGAGCGCGGTGTCGGCGAGCCGGACGCGAGCCTCGCGGCGGAAGCGGGCATCGCCGTCTTTCGGGTCGCGTTCGCGCAATGGGTCGGCGAGTCCGAGCGACGCGACTACGGCGGGATCGTGAAGGAATCGCTTGCGCGACTGAGAGTGCTCGCGGCCAGTTGACCAAGCCGTTATTCATGCCGGCTTCGTTCAATGTGTTTTTGTTCTTCGCCGGCAGAGCGTGCTTAGTTGAACGTAAGCTGCTGATCCACTGCCACCAGGGAGAATCTCGAGCGCCGTACAAGATTGCGCGCGGTAGCGGCTGGCCGTCGCGCCTCAACAACCGGCGTGATATCGGGGTAACGGCGCACTGAATCCAGGATCCATGGGTATCGGCGGACGCAAGGGGATCCGAGCGAGGCTCGGCGTTGGTTTGCGGCAGGTGGTTGTCAATCGGGTGGGAGTAGAATTCCCGCCGGGAAACATCATTCGCTAGTTGATTGGCTGTTGAAGCCCTGTTTTTTACAGGGCTTTATATTGTGCGCCGAGCATGCGCAACAGCTTGGGGGTGTGAGTCCCTGTCCAACCTGATGGTGGTGAAGGACTAGCGAAACGCAAGGGCGTCGTCGTGAGGCGGGGTCTGAAGGAAGCGTGTAGCAAAGCCATGACCTGACGAACAGAAACCAGATGCGAGGCCTACCTGGCCGGACGAGCAAGCAATTGATTGCGAAGTCCATAGCCATCAAGGGCTGGGGTGGTAGATCTGGCAGGTGTGTGGGGAAGGCGGTTGCGCTTACCTCGGGAGGCCTGCACGGCGTCCTGAAATGAGGACTGAGCGGCTCGCAAGGGCCGTTGACCACCGTGCAGGAGTCAGCAGAGGGCATATTAGGGCGGCGACGCCTGAAGGCCCGAACGGAAAGGAGCGGCGAGTAAGCCGGAGAACTCGACATGGGAGCGCAGCAGAAAACGCATCGCGTCCTCGACAGCGGAGGTAGGGGTGAAGCTCCGATGGCTGCTGATCGAGGGGCTGAACCTATGGCGGCGAACCCCGAGTCTGAAAGCCCGTCGGCATATGACCGACTGATGGAAGAAGTCTGCGAAAGGGGGAACCTGAAGCAGGCGTTGAAGCGTGTGAAAGCTAACAAGGGCGCACCGGGCGTGGACGGGATGACCGTTCAGGCATTACCGGCGTACCTGCGGGAGCATTGGCCGTCGATACGGGCCACGCTGCTGAACGGCACATACCAGCCTCAACCTGTGAGACGGGTCGAGATACCCAAGCCGGATGGCGGTGGCGTGCGCAAGCTCGGCATCCCTTCTGCGCTTGACCGATTCGTCCAGCAGGCGGTCTTGCAGGTGTTGCAAAGGCAGTGGGACCCGACGTTCTCGGACTCCAGCTACGGTTTCCGTCCGGGACGCTCGGCGCATCAGGCAGTGGCGCAGGCGCAAAGCTACATCCAGTCGGGGTATCGATGGGTTGTAGATTTGGATCTGGAGAAATTCTTCGATCGCGTGAGCCACGACATCTTGATGAGTCGGGTGGCAAAACGGGTTAGTGACAGACGCGTTCTGAAGCTGATTCGCTCCTTCCTGACGGCGGGCGTGATGGAGCACGGGCTGGTTGGTGCGACGGACGAGGGCACCCCCCAGGGTGGTCCCCTGTCGCCGTTGTTATCCAATCTGATGCTCGACGATCTTGACCGGGAGCTTGAGCGACGCGGGCTGCGTTTCGTGAGGTACGCCGACGATTGTAACGTCTATGTACGCAGCGAACGCGCGGGCCAGCGGGTGATGGCGGGGCTGAAAGCCTTCCTCACCGGCAAGCTGAAGCTGAAGGTCAATGAAGCGAAGAGCGCCGTCGCACGGCCACACACGCGGAAGTTTCTGGGCTTCACCTTCTCGGGGCGGGAGCAGATCAAACGGCGCATTGCGCCCAAGGCACTGGCTCGCTTCAAGGATCGGGTCCGGGAACTGACTCAACGCACGCGCGGGGTCAGCGTCGACCAGATGATCGGCGCGCTGAAACGTTATCTGGCAGGGTGGCGGGGCTACTTCGGTTTCTGCGAAACGCCCAGCGTTCTGCAACGCCTGGATGAATGGATACGCCGCCGCATCCGCTGCTTCTTCTGGAAGCAGTGGAAACGGGGCCGCACAAGATTCCGGGAGCTGACAGTACGCGGCGTCAGCCGAAACCTTGCTGCCCAGACGGTCGGTTCGCCACACGATGCGTGGCGGCTGAGTTGCAGTCCCGCGCTGGGCATCGCCTTGTCAAACCGTTACCTTCGCTCGCTGGGGCTTCCATCACTAAGGCCATAGTCGATTAACCGATCCGAACCGCCGTGTACGGACCCGTACGCACGGTGGTGTGGGAGGGGTCGGGCCGCGAGGCCTGCCCCTATCCCGATTTGTTTTGAGCACCATTTTTTGGAATTTCCCCATGGAAATTAAAGTCAATTTTCTCGATAAGCTACGTCTTGAAGCGAAGTTCGATGACTTCACGGTAGTGAGCGACCAGCCTATCCGTTACAAGGGCGATGGCTCGGCGCCTGGTCCCTTCGATTATTTTCTGGCCTCATCGGCCTTGTGTGCAGCTTACTTTGTGAAGTTGTACTGCGTAACCCGCAATATTCCTACCGAAAATATCCGCCTGTCGCAGAATAATATTGTTGATCCGGAAAACCGGTACCAACAGATTTTCAAGATTCAGGTTGAGTTGCCGGCGGACATCTCCGACAAAGACCGCCAGGGTATTTTGCGTTCCATCGACCGTTGTACGGTCAAAAAAGTGGTGCAAACCGGGCCCGAGTTTGTGATTGAAGAGGTGGAGAATCTGGACGCCGATGCTCAGGCGTTGCTGATTCTAAATCCGGATTCCGATTCCCACACCTATATTCCAGGCAAGGACCTGCCGCTAGAGCAAACCATAGCCAATATGTCCGGCTTTCTGGCCGGCTTGGGCATGAAGATTGAAATCGCTTCGTGGCGCAATATTGTTCCCAATGTCTGGTCACTGCACATCCGCGATGCGCACTCGCCGATGTGTTTTACCAATGGCAAAGGATCGACCAAAGAAAGCGCGTTGGCGTCAGCGTTGGGTGAGTTTATCGAGCGATTGAATTGCAACCATTTCTATGGCGGTAGTTTTTGGGGCGAAGACATCGCCAACGCGGCGTTTGTCCATTACCCGAACGAGCGCTGGTTCAAACCCGGCCGTAAAGATGCACTGCCGGCTGAGATTCTGGATGAGTACTGCCTGCAAATTTACAACCCCGATGGCGAGTTGCGTGGCTCGCATCTGATCGACACCAACTCCGGCAATGTGCAGCGTGGTATCTGTTCGCTGCCGTATGTGCGCCATTCGGATGGCGAGGTGGTGTATTTCCCATCCAACCTGATCGAAAACCTGTACGTCAGCAATGGCATGAGTGCTGGTAATACGCTGGCCGAAGCGCAGGTGCAATGTCTGTCAGAAATTTTCGAACGGGCGGTAAAGCGCGAAATTCTGGAAGGTGAAATTGCATTGCCTGATGTGCCGCACGAAGTGCTGGCGAAATACCCTGGCATTCTGGCCGGGATTCAGGGATTGGAAGAGCAGGGCTTTCCGGTGCTGGTAAAGGATGCGTCGCTTGGTGGGATCTACCCGGTGATGTGCGTCACCTTGATGAACCCGCGGACAGGCGGTGTCTTTGCGTCGTTCGGCGCGCACCCAAGCTTCGAGGTGGCGCTGGAACGGAGTCTGACGGAATTGCTGCAGGGGCGTAGTTTTGAAGGCCTGAACGATTTACCTCAGCCCACCTTTGTCAGTAACGCCGTGACTGAACCCAATAACTTTGTCGAGCACTTCATTGATTCGAGCGGTGTAGTGTCGTGGCGCTTTTTCAGCGCGAAAGCGAATTTCGAGTTTGTTGAGTGGGATTTTTCTGGCCAGGGTGAAAACTCCAACGCAGAGGAAGCAGCAACCTTGTTCGGCATTCTCGAAGACATGGGCAAAGAATCTTACATGGCGGTGTATGACCAGCTGGGTGCCGTAGCCTGCCGGATTCTGGTGCCCGATTATTCGGAAGTTTACCCGGTAGAGGATTTGATCTGGGATAACACAAACAAGGCCCTGTTGTTCCGCGCCGATATTTTGAACTTGCATCGACTGGACGATGCCAGTCTGGCAGCACTGCTTGAGCGGTTGGAGAACAGTGAGCTGGACGAGCACGCCGATATTGCCACTTTGATCGGCATCGAATTTGACGAGAATACGGACTGGGGGCAGCTAACAGTTCTCGAGTTGAAGCTGCTGATTCATCTCGCCTTGCAGCAATTTGAGGCGGCGCAAGAACTGGTGGGAGCTTTCCTGCAGTACAACGACAACACGGTCGAGCGCGGATTGTTTTACCAGGCCTTGAATGTCGTGCTGGAGGTGCTGCTCGATGACGACCTGGAACTGGACGACTACGCGGTCAACTTCCGTCGGATGTTCGGCAACGCTCGGATGGACGCGGTAATGGGGGCAGTGGACGGCAGCGTGCGCTTCTTTGGGCTCACGCCAACGAGTATGAAGCTGGAAGGTCTCGATAGGCACCACCGCCTGATCGACAGCTACAAAAAATTGCATGCGGCGCGGGCCAATGTGGCAGCTATAGCCAGTTAGGGTTAAGAGTTATGGCTGGATGCGATGATGCCATTCATCCCTTGGCACAGACGCATGTTCGTTACCAGAGCGACCATCTGTGAACCGCCACCGGTTTCCCGGGGCGGTTCACGTACAAGATTGCGTGCGGCAGTGGCCGACCGTCGCGCATCGGCGAGTGTGATATCGGGGTAGGGGCCGAGGCTGAGGAACTTCTCCTTGCCCGTGCCCGGTCGTCGATAGTGGAACGCACAGGAACTGCAGGCAACAAAAACCCCGTAAGACTTTGATCTTACGGGGTTTCTCGGACTTCTTCGGCTTATTTTGAAACTAGGCCGGAACAACTGTTGGTGCCAGGAGAGGACTTGTATTTGTCTTGTAATATATTGATTCTTAAAGGTATTGTTGTTTTTACGCCGTGATAATGTACTTGTTTATGTACTCATTTGCGGTTCGTTTCATATTGTGACGCTTTTTGCGCAAACGCAGCGCTGGGTCGACGTCACAGTGATGGTTGTTTCACGTTGCGGTTCCCGCGCCCGGACGCGGCGCGGGAATGTCCGGGGTGTTCAGACGGAGCTGTTGTTCATAAAGTATGAACAAGTAAAAAAGTTGAACGGCCCGGGCCCGTCGTTCATAATGGCTACGTGTTCACGATTTATGAACAAGCGAAAATTATGAACGACCACGATCCATATGGCCTTGCGGACTTCGATCGCCCGACACAGGCATTGCTCACTCACCTTATCAGCGACGCAACCCGGCGCAGCCGTGTTCCCTTGAGTGTTATAGGCTTTCGTCCGGCTGAGCGAAGTGATGGTTTGACCGAGGAGGGGAAACTGACGCTCGATGTGAACGGCGCCGTCCAGCAATACACACTCGCCACCCGACGCCGGATGAGATCGCGGGCGGAAGTGAGCGCACTCGTCGCGAAGAACCGCGCCGCGGCTTTTCCAGTCCTGCTGGCCACTGCCTATTTGACGCTCGCGTTAGCGGACGAATGCGTCGAGCAAGATCTGCAGTTCATCGACCTTGCCGGCAATCTGTACGTGCACGCGCCTGGCCAGTACATACTTGTAACAGGCAGGCCCGCGAATGCCGAGATCAGGCGTTTGACATCGAAATCGGGGAAGCCCGCCATCTCCGCGAGCGCCTCTGCGCTCAGAATGATTTTTGTGTTGTTATCTGCTCCAGAGTTGCTTAACCGTCCATACCGGGAAATTGCCGCGGCGGCGGGTGCGGCGCTTGGCACTGTTGGCAGTGTGCTGGATGACCTGCGTGAGCGCGGCTTGCTGGCGGGCGCGGACGACCGGCGATTGCTCGATTCCGCAGCGCTCAGGGAAGAGTGGGCGATCAACTATCCGCTTCGTCTGCTGCCGAAGCTCAACGTGCAACGGTTCGCCGTAGGCGATCCATCGTGGTGGCAGCATGCCGAGCTTCCTGCAGGGCAGGCGTGGTGGGGCGGGGAGGTTGCTGCCGCAAAACTGACCGGGCAGCTTCGGCCGGCCGCGCAAACGCTTTATGTCGAACCGTCGGCAAGACCGGATGTGACGATGGCACTCGCGAAGCGTCACCGCTTACGTGCCGATCCCGCCGGCACGCTGGAAATCATTGATGCCTTCTGGCATCTCGACGAATCACGGACGGAAAAAGTGACGGCGCCACCTCTGCTTGTGTATGCGGATTTGCAGCGTACAAGGGAACCCCGTAATGCGGAGGCTGCGGTGTTGATTCGCAACCAGATGGAGCAGGCGGATGACTTGAGTCCAACTTAAGACGCCGCTGCCGGAAGGAAAGCAGGTTTTGCTGACAGTCATGGATCGCGTGGCCCGGCTGACGAACCTGCGGTACTTCGTTGTCGGTGCGACGGCGCGCGACATCCTGATGTATCACCTCCACGGATTCCCTCTCAACCGCGCCAGTCCCGACATCGACTTCGCCATGGCCATCGAGAACTGGACAGTGTTTGAGGCGCTCAGGGCGACGCTTCTTCAGGAGCCGGGCTTCCGGCCGGACGCGAAGGTCCTGCATCGGCTTCACTATTCGCCAGCCGTTGGAGATGGCTTTCCGGTCGATCTGGTCCCGTTCGGCGTCGTCGAGATCTCTCCCGCGCAAGTGGCGTGGCCTCCGGACATGGCAATCGTGATGAACGTAGCGGGCTACGCCGAAGCGCTGGATAGTGCGGTGACCGTGTGCATCGCAGATCACTGCGAGATCCCCGTTGCATCGATACCGGGTCTCGTGATAACGAAATTGATCGCGTGGCTGGACCGTGGGCAGTCCAATCCGAAAGACGCGGTGGACTTCCGGTATCTGCTGGAAAATTATGCTGCTGCAGGCAACGCCGACAGGCTGTATGGAGAGGAGTTGCCACTGCTGGCTGCATGCGATTACGTGTTCGAGCGCGCCGGTCCCAGATTGCTGGGATTGGATATAGCGTCTAATGTTTCCGCGGAAAGCAGGCAACAAATCGTCGGCATTCTGGATGCCCCCGACCTGCATGATCGGCTGGTGATGCATATGTTGCTGGGCGAGTCTCACTACGGCGACGCGGTAGGGGAGATTGAGAACCGGCTTGCTGAATTCAGGATCGGGCTCGTGGATTGGCCTGGGCCGTAGTTTCCTGACAGTACCCGAGGGAGAACCGTTGCAACGGCGCGGAAGATCTATGTCGCGATGGGACGGGCATATGGCAGTCTGCGCTTCGTAATTCTGGTGCCGAGCGTGACTCCACTTAACAGAACTTCGGACGACCACAGTTGCCCGCTTGCGTGAGATGCACCACTGAGTTTCGGGTTGGTGGCCGTTGTCCTTTTTCGATACGATATCTGTCGAGATCGTGGGAAATGCGTCGGACCGGAGCCCCTACCGCACGAGCGGTTTCGTTCGACCGACCCTGAACGAACGGTCTCTTGCATATGTCGAATGTCGCTTCATTCGCCCATGACGGACAATCAACTGAAGTCACATCACAGATTGGAGCGATGACCCGTCTGCTCCGACAGGCAGCGCAGAGGAACGTGGCGGTGATGCCACGTTTCAGCCAGCTGCATTGATAACATCTAGACATCAATGCTTCGAAAAAATGCACTTATCGCGTAACTCCATTTGCGTGAGTATCTGTACTCAAGATTCCAGCGAGATTGGGACGAAAGTAAGACGCATCGGAGACAAGGCTATGTACAACGCAAGGCGCACCTGGGGCTAACGATCGCCCCTTGGGCCGGGTAGTCTCGAGCCCCAGCCGGTTCGAGCACCGGACAACTCAACACACGTCAGCCACACATTCCGAACGCCATCGGCGTCACGGCCGCTTGTCACGCCTGGCGCTTTTCGCGTAACGGCCAATCTGAACACCCGTTCTTTTTATATCGCTATGCCCTTCAGGAGACAACTTCATGCAAATCACCGGTATGTTGCACGGCGCGTGCCTGTTGCAATTCGTCGGATTCCCGGCGAGTGAGATCCTCGGCCCGAGCGCCAGCGAGGAGGAGATCAAGACTTTGATCGATCGTCATCGCCAGATATTCATCAAGCCCGTCTTCAAAGGCGGAGTCGGAAAAAAGGGGAAGGCTGGTTTACTCGGCCGCGCGACCGATCTCAAGACTGCGTTGATCGAAAAAGAGCGGTTGTACTTCGCCGAGCATTCCGTCGGCTACCTGAAAGCAAAGTCGAATGGCGTGACGTTCGAAGCCGGCGTTCCGGCCCAGCATGAGGTCTATTTTTCGATCACCGACTCCACGCGTTTTCGTGCGCCGACCATGACGCTCTCGCATAAGGGCGGCATGGATATCGAAGAGGTCGACCCGAGGCATGTGGCGATGGTGCCCTTCGACGCGTTGACGGGCCTGAAGGCGTTCGTCGTGGCCAACGCGCTGAGCGAAATCGGTGCGCCGAAGGAGATCATCTCGCCGCTCGTGCAGCAGTTGCCGAAACTCTGGGAGCTCTTTCACGATTTCGGCATGACGACACTGGAGTTGAATCCGATCCGCATGCGCGAAGACAAGAACGGACGACTCACACCCGTCGCCTGCGACTTCAAGTGCGGTTTCGATCGCGACGATCCGCGATGGACGCGCCTCGGGCTGCCGCAACACCTGTTCGCAGCGGACTACTCCGACTTCGAGCACGAGATCAATCAGTTGCGCACGCACCAGGGCCAGAGCGACGTGTATGTGATCAACGAGGAAGGCACGATTCTCGCACCGACGTTCGGCGGCGGCGCCAACTCGCTCGTGACTGAAATGCTCGGCGACGCCGCGATCATCTCGTCGGATTTCGGCGGCAATCCCCCGTACGCGAAGATGAAGGAAGTGGCCCGTATCTGCTTCAAACACTGGCTCAAGCAGTCGAATGTGCTCTTCATCATCGGCGGCAAGTCGAACAACACCGACATCTTCGAAACGCTGCGAGCGATGGCCGACGCTCTTCGCGAACACTTCAGCGAGTATGGGCCGACACCGCTTTACGTGGTGCTGGGCCGGGGAGGCCCGAACCTCGTGCGTGGGATGGCCGCGCTGAGAGACACATGCGAGTCGCTCGGTCTGCCCTATCGGCTCTTCGGATTCGATTCCGACATCAGCGAGGTCATCCAGTACGCTCGCAAGGCGGATACGTGGATGCGCGAGGGTGGCCGGGACGAAATCGCAGCACGGATCGGCGCGACCTCGATTAAAACCGACACGGCTCAGGCCTGAGGAGAACGACGTGTACAAACAACACAGCAGCCAGTTCAAGTATTTCGTAGGCGTCAGCTCGCTGGCGCAGATCGCCACGCGCGACGATCGCGTGTGCGTGCTCAATATCCTGGGCGGTGAGTCCTCGGACGTGACGCCCGTTAGTCATGCGTTCTCAGGCGGGAATATTGTCTTCGGCACGGCGCCGGGCAAAGGCGGGCAAGTGCTCACCACATCGATCGGAGATATCCCGGTCTACAACAACGTCCGCGAGGGTCTGGAAGCGGGGCATCGGTTCAACTGCGGCGTGGTCTATCTACCGCCATCGGCGGCCCGCGACGGCGTCGCCGAACTGATCCGCGTCAATCCTGATCTGAAGAAGATTTTCATCATCACCGAAAAGATCGCCGTACACGATGCCCGCGAAATTCGCGTGATGGGTCAGCAAGCGGGCATCGACATCTTCGGTGCGAACGGGCTCGGCGTCGCTGACTCGTGGAATCGCGTGAGAATCGGCGGGGCACTCGGCGGCGATAGTCCGGACGATTCAATGCGCAAGGGATCGATCGCCATCTTCTCGAACTCCGGCGGCTTCAGTACGACGATCGCGCAATACCTGCGCATGAGCGGCTGGGGCACGTCGACCGTCATCTCGAGCGGCAAGGACGTCTACATCCACTATGCCGCGCCGGAATTTGCGTTCGCACTCGCCAACGATGCTCGAAGCAAGGCCGCTGTGCTCTATTGCGAACCGGGTGGCTACTACGAGGCCGACGCGGCCTTCACGAAACCGGTGGTCGCCTGTGTGGTGGGCCGGTGGAAGAGCCGCCTCACGCGTGCGGTCGGCCATGCGGGCGCGATGGCCGGCGGCTCCGACGACGCGCAAGCCAAGGAGCGCTGGTTCATGGAAAAGTTTGGCGTCGACCACCTCTTCACGCCTGACGATCCGTGCTGCTCCGCCAAGGGCGCGGTCGTCACGAACATCGCGCATATCCCGGCGGCGCTGAGCGCCGTCATGCGCGCCAACGCGACGATGCCTGACTTCGAGCCCGAAGGCAGCCTTGCGCTCAAGCCGTGGTTCGGCTCCGACCAGGGAATTCAGCTTCCGTCCGACCTTGCGATCCCCGTAGTGAAAGCAGTGGCGCCCTACGACGAGCAAGTCCTGCAGGTCAATCGACAAGTCGGTGCGATTGCGCCACGTCAGGCGTTGAAGGATGCGTCGGGAGCATCGCAGATGGATGCGAAAACGCAAGTGAGCAGCCTGTATGGCGCCTCGATGCTCGAAGCGGCGACGCATTCGCTCGAAGCCAACGTCTGCCTTGCCCTGCTTCACGAGTTCGGCGGAGAAAACGACGAGAAGCTCATCAATGTCGCGATCGCTGCGTCCGTCAATCTGCACGGAACGCCGGAACTCGCGGCAGCGCAAGCCGCACGAGAGGCCGGCAACGCACCCAACGCCATCCTGGCCGCCGCGGCCTCGATCATCGGGCCGAATCGTCAGCGCGCGGCGCGGGATGCCGCGAAATGGATGATCGATCGCTTCTCGGCAGCCGGCCTTACGAGCGCGCTCGACGAGAACTTCGACATCACCCGGATCGACGCCGGCGGCTGTGAAAAGCTCTTCGCCGACACCCGCGACTCGCGCGCCGAAGTGATGCTCGCGGGACTCGACGAGCGTGGGGTCAGGTCGGTCCTCGTGCGTTGGCTCACGTCTCAGCCCGCTCACCCGACGGCGGATGCCATGCTCGCTGCGATCACCGTGACGCTCGCGTGGGGGCCTCTGATGCGCAAGCGCATCTCCCGCGTCACTGCCGAGAGCCTGCCCTGGTGGACCATGTTGTTCGGGACGCTGATCGGTGCATCGGCGGACGCCTCGCGACACCGTCCCGACGGCTTTTGCGGCTTTACCACGCAAGCGCTGCTGAACGAACGCAGCCTGACAGAAATCTGTTTTGCCGCGTTGCTCAACCTCGCGCCGGGGCCCGACGATCTGTTCGCCTTCAAGACGCTCGTCGGTCTGCTGCTCACCAACGGCCCAGGAGCCATCTCGGCGCAGGGAGCAAAGGGTGCGGTATCCGCTGACGGTCCGGAAAGCCCCGAGCGCGTGCAACTCAACAAGGCGCTGGTCGGCTTTCTCACCCATACAGGCTATACGCACGGCGGCAATGGCTATGAAGGCATCGCGTTCCTGATCGAAGCGTTCAGGGACAGCGGGCTTGCCGATCCGTCCGACCCCGCGCACGGCGTGGACCTGCGCTCGCTGGCCGAGCGCTCGGTCGAGCGCTATGCGCAGTACAAGGCCCGACAGAAGCATGCCGGCAGCCTCGATATCGCGAAGCTGCCGGGCGTGAACCATCCCGTCTTCAAGGACAGGCCGGTCAACTACGACCCGCGCGAAGTGTTCATCGCGGAACTGTGCGGGAAGCGTGGGGAATATAACGTGTTCCATGCTTTCTATCGCGAACTGGTGCAGGCGTTATTTGATGCCGGCGTCTCCCGCAACGTGTACTGCGTAAACGTCGATGCCGTGATTGCGGCGCTGCTGCTGAAGATGCTGTGGCAGCCGCTGCAACGTGGTGAATTGACTGAGACCGATCCGGAAACCGCCGCATTCACGATCTTCCTTTATCCCCGCATGCTCGGATGCGCGGCGGAAATCGACGATCACCTGAACCGGGGGCGCAACATGGACACCCGAACGCCAGCGTCCCAGTGCCGCTTCGTAGCTTGAGCGTTTCGCCGACACTGATAACCTACGGACATCAATCGTTTCAAAAATAGCACTTATCGTTTCGTGTGGTTCGGGCGAGTATTCGACAAATAACAAATCGCCCGAACACCGCAAGTTCAAAATTTCTGGAGACACCTCGATGCATTCCTCCTCACCCCCGCTGGCCCCCGGGCAATCGAAGGCATCCGCCGTGCTACGCGTGACGGCAGGCAACTTCCTGGAGCAGTTCGACTTCTTCCTGTTCGGCTTCTATGCCACGCAGATTGCCGCGGTCTTTTTCCCGGCGGGGAGCGAGTTCGCTTCACTGATGATGACGTTCGCAGTGTTCGGCGCGGGCTTCCTGATGCGGCCGCTCGGCGCGATCATCCTCGGCGCGTATATCGACGATGTCGGTCGCCGGAAGGGCTTGATTGTCACGCTGTCGATCATGGCGAGCGGCACCATCCTGATCGCGTTCGTGCCCGGCTATGCGGCGATCGGACTATTCGCACCGGCCCTGGTTCTCATTGGCCGTCTGCTGCAGGGCTTCTCCGCGGGTGCGGAACTAGGCGGCGTATCGGTTTATCTCGCCGAGATGGCGACGCCGGGGCGCAAGGGTTTCTTCACGAGTTGGCAGTCGGCGAGCCAGCAAGTGGCGATCGTCATCGCTGCCGCGCTCGGCTTCGCGCTCAATCAGTGGCTCGACACGGCGGCGATCGCTGCGTGGGGATGGCGCGTGCCGTTCTTCGTCGGCTGCATGATCGTGCCGTTCATCTTCATCTTGCGGCGCAATCTCGAGGAAACGCAGGAATTCAAACAGCGCCAGCATCGCCCGAGCATGAAAGAAGTCTTTTCGACGCTCGTCCAGAACTGGACTGTCGTGATCGGGGGCATGCTACTGGTCGCAATGACCACCACGAGCTTCTATCTGATCACAGTGTATGCGCCGACCTTTGGCAAGACGGTACTGCATCTGAGCACCGCCGATAGCCTGCTCGTCACGCTGTGCGTGGGGATCTCAAACTTCATCTGGCTGCCGATTGGTGGCGCCCTCTCGGACCGGATCGGACGCCGTCCGCTCCTTCTCGGAATGACAATCCTGGCAATTGCGACCGCCTACCCCGCGCTATCGCTGCTGGCTCACGCGCCGAGCTTCGTCAACATGCTGCTTGTGCTGCTCTGGCTCTCGTTCATGTACGGCATGTATAACGGCGCTATGGTCGTCGCGCTCACCGAAGTGATGCCTGTCGAAGTGCGTGTCGCTGGATTCTCGCTGGCCTACAGCCTCGCGACGGCGGTCTTTGGCGGTTTCACGCCCGTTATCTCGACCGCGCTCATTCACGTGACGGGCGATAAAGCCGCCCCGGGCTACTGGATGAGCTTCGCCGCGGTGTGCGGGCTCGGTGCCACACTCGCACTGTATCGGCGCCGTTCCGTTCCGCTGCATGCGGCTTCCTGAAGCATCGCTTCGCTCCTCGAACTTTAGCCTGACGTTCTTTCAACCATGAAATCCATCCTTCTGAAACTCTGCACCGCGGCGCTCCTCGGCAGCGCCGCCGCTGCGGCGAACGTGCAGGCCGCCGATTTGCACGTGATGAGCTCTGGTGGCTTCACCGCCGCCTACAAGCTGCTCGGCCCGAAGTTCGCGGCGTCCACGGGCAACACGCTCGATACCGCGCTCGGACCGTCGATGGGCAAGTCGCCGGAGGCCATTCCGAACCGGCTTCAGCGCGGCGAGCCTGCCGACGTGGTAATCATGGTCGGCTATGCACTCGACGACCTCATCAAGCAGGGCAAGGTGATTGCCGATTCGCGCGTCGAGCTCGCGGATTCGCGCATCGGGATGGTCGTGCGCGATGGCGCGCCGAAGCCCGACATCGGGTCTGAGGCGGCGCTCAAGGAAACCTTGCTGCATGCCCGGTCGATCGCTTACTCGGATAGCGCGAGCGGCGTCTATATCGAGCGCGAGTTGTTCAAGCGGCTCGGCATCGAGGAACAGGTGAAGACCAAGGCGAAGATGATCCCGAAGATCCCGGTGGCGTCGGTGGTTGCAACCGGCGACTTCGAAGTGGGATTTCAGCAGGTGAGCGAGTTGCTCCCGGTGAAGGGCGCGGCTTACGTCGGCAAGATTCCGGAGTCGATGCAGTCCGTCACGCGCTTTGCGGCCGGCATCCCGGTCGGCGCGCAGCATCCGAAGGAGGCGAAGGCGCTGCTCGACTATCTCGCGTCGCCCGCCGTGCAGCCGGAGGTGATATCGACCGGGCTCGATTCCGTCGCCACGCATTGAGACGACGGCAACGATTCAACCCTGCAGGTCGGCGGGCCGTTCGAAGGCTTTTTCGGGCTCATGCGCCAGGCTCAATGCATCCTTCAGACGCGTTCGGTCGCAGGCGCGCTCCCACATCGATACGAAGATCACCGCGCAGGCGTTGCTGATCACGCTCGTCAGTGCACGCGCCTCGGACATGAAGCGGTCGATGCCGACCAGTAGCGCGACGCCTGCAACCGGCAGATCGGGAATGACGGCGAGCGTCGCGACGAGCGCAACCAGTCCGCTGCCCGACACGCCCGCCGCGCCCTTCGACGTGATCAGCATGACCACGAGCATCGTCGCGATCTGGCTACCCGAGAGGTGTACGTCGCACGCTTGTGCGATGAACATCGAGGCGAGCGTCAGATAGATCGCCGTGCCGTCGAGATTGAAGGAGTAGCCGGCGGGCAGCACGAGACCCACGATGCCCTTGTCGCAGCCAAGCGCTTCGAGCTTGACGATGAGGCGCGGCAGCACCGGTTCGGTCGACGACGTCGCGAGCACGATGACGAGTTCCTCGCGAATGTAGCGCAGCAAACGCCAGAGGGAGAAGCGATGCAGGCGCGCGAGAGAACCGAGCACGCAGACGACGAACAGCAGGCACGCCGCATAGAACGACAACATCAGCATGCCAAGCGAGCCAATCGAATGGATGCCGAAACGGCCCACCGTGAACGCCATCGCGCCGAATGCCCCGACGGGGGCAAGCCGCATGATCAGCGCGAGGATGCGGAACAGCACGTGTGCGACGCTATCGATGAATTCCTGCACTCGCCGTCCGGCGCTTCTGCTGGCGTTCAATGCGAAGCCGAACAGAAGGGCAAGCAGCAGGACCGGCAGAACCTCGCCGTTCTCGAAGGCGCCGACGAGCGTCTCCGGAATCAGATGCAGTGCGAACTCGACGAGCCCGTGCGACCGCGTGCGCGTCGAATACTGCGCCAGGATGGCCGTGTCCAGATGGTGCGCGTCGATGTGCAGTCCCGCGCCCGGATGCAGCGCGAACGCGGTCGCGAGGCCCAGAACGAGCGCAACGATGGTGAAAACGTAGAACAACGCGAGCGCCTTCAGGATGGTCAGGCCGATCTTCGAGCCGCTCGCAAGCGACGTGATGCCGGTGACGATCGTGCAGAAGACGATTGGCGCGATCATCATGCGAACCAGCGCGACGAACGCATCGCTGAGCGGCTTTAGCGACGCACCGACCTGTGGCCAGAAGTGGCCGACGGTCATGCCGAGTCCCATTCCAAGCAGGACCTGGACGTAAAGCAGCCGCAATGGCCTTGGCCGTGTCATTTCGAGGTCTTCTTCGCCGCGCGGGCCATGCCGCTGCGCTTCGTGTCGAGAATCGTTTGATAGAACTGCTGCGCGGCCGGCGTGAGCGGACGCCCCCGGCGTCTGACAATACCGACTCGCCTCGTCACGACCGGATCGACGAGCGGCACGCTGGTCAAAATCGGATGGTCGCGCATGGGCATTGCCATTGAAGGCACCGCTGCCACGCCGAGTCCCGCTTCGATCAGGCCGAGCAAGGTGGTGACATGGCGAGTCTCGCAGACGCTCGGCACTGCCGGCGCCACGTTGGTCAACGCCTGATCGAGCAGCAGGCGGTTGCCGGAAGTCTTGTCCACGGATACATATTCGTGTTCATAAAGCTCGTTCCAGGTCACCTGCTTTTTTCGAGCAAGGAGATGATCGCGACGGCACGCGGCGACGAACCGTTCCTGCAGCAGGACTTTGAACTCGACCTCGGTTTCCTGGCTGCCCATGAAGCTGACGCCGAAATCGGCTTCACCGCTGATGACCGAGCCGAGCACGTCGTTGGCGCTCGAGTCCAGCAGCTTGACCCGGATCCGCGGATAGCGGCTGTGATAGGCGGCAACGACGCTCGGCAGGAAATAGTAGGCGACCGACGGCACGCATGCGATGGTCACATGACCGAGGCGGCTGCTGGAGACGTCGCGGATGCCGAGCAATGCGACATCGAGATCGTCGAGAAGTTGTTCCGCGCTTGGGGCGAACACGCGACCTATGGTGGTGAGCGTCACGCTGCGGGTGGTCCGCTCGAAGAGCCGCACGCCGAGCGCCGCTTCGAGCTTCTCGATGCGCCGGCTCAGCGCTGGTTGCGAAATATTGACCGCCTCCGCTGCTTTGCGGAAGCTACCCAACTCCACGACGGCTCGAAACGCCTGCAAATCGTTCAGGTCGAAATTGACACTCACCGGCCATTCTCCGCATTTTCGATGCGGCTATTTTGCATGATGCGGGTGAAAGCGCCCATCGAGGACAACACTCGGTGATAGCCCGCGAGGGGCTGCCGAACGCGGGATCGAGGGGCCGACCCGATACGATAAGCGATGGTCAGGCACAGCGTAGCGGGTTCGACACTTGGCCATCCATCTCACGACAATGACTGATATGTCGCCGGGCTCCGATGTGATGGACGACTCCCGCCCTTCGGGGCGACTTTTTACGCGACCTCCAGGGAGGTGAAATTTCGGGGGAAGCTCAACCCAGTCGTACGCGGCCAGCTTTACCGTCCGTATCGTTGGGCGCGATTTTCTTGATGTCACTTCCGACCCAACGCTCTTCAGAAGCTTTCAGATGCGATCGCATCGCTGCTTCCGCGGCAAGCGGGTCTCCCGCTTGCAGTGCATGCAGGACTTTATCGTGCTCTTCAACGGCAGCCATCCATGTGGCCGTATTTTCGGCGAGTTCGCTAATCCTTGCCCCGATCGGATCCCGCCTCGCGTCAAACAGATCGGCCACGTACCGGCTCAACACCGTGTTGCCAGCCGTTTCCGCGATGATGAGGTGGAATTGCCGGTCTGGTTCCAGAGGAGATTTGCCGGCGGAGGCGAGGCGATGCATCGCATCCACGCTGCGCCGCAACCGGTCCAGAGATGCGGCTGTGAGCCGCGTGCTCGCGAGCACGACGAGGCTGCCTTCGATCACGGCCCGCGCCTGCATGATTTCCGTCGGGCTTTCGCCTAGTACCGCCAGCGATCCTTCGCTTTCGTTTGCAGTGTCGCGCACATAGACGCCCGAACCCATGCGGGTCTCGACGCTGCCGCCGATTTCGAGGGCGATCAACGCCTCGCGCAGCGACGGGCGCGAAACACCCAGTTGCTGCGACAAGTCGCGCTCAGCTGGCAGTCTCGAGCCCGGAGGGAAATCCCCTCCGTGGATGAGGCCGCGAATCTGGTCGGCGACCAACTGGTAAAGCCGCTTTGGCTCGGTCTGTTTCATCTTGCTGCCAGAAGTAAAAAGTGGCCCGGTCGTCCGTCGACCGGCAATCAAGTCTACCACGCAGGCCCGGCAAGGTTTTCCGCGCATTCAGTAGGAAAGATGCGGGTTTATACCCGGTAAGGCCAATCTAGGTGCAACGCAAATTGGCTTGACCAAACGTGATTTTTATTTTCTAATCTGTCTCAGATTGGCCTGACCAACACTGGCGCCGTATATCAAAGAAGGAGACACGCGTGACAGATTTGAGCGCTGAACTGGCCCCGCGCGCGGTGGACGGCTTCGCTTCGAAGGAACCTCCGGAGCTATTGAAACTCAGCGGGCTGGGCAAGCGGTTCCCCGGTGTCGTTGCACTGGAGGACGTGCACTTCGAATTGCGCCGCGGCGAAGTGCACGCGATTTGTGGCGAAAACGGCGCGGGCAAGTCGACCTTGATGAAAATCGTCAGCGGCCAATACCAGCCGGATGCCGGCACGATCGTTTTTCGCGGCATGGAAAGGCGGTTCGCGTCCTCACTCGAGGCACAGGAAGCAGGCATTGCGATCATTCACCAGGAACTGAATCTGGTGCCGCACCTGTCGATTGCGGAAAACATTTACCTGGCACGCGAGCCCAAACGCGGACCGTTCATCGATCGCGCACGACTGAATGGGAACGCCCAGCGCGCGCTCGCCCGCATTGGATTGTCGTTGCCACCCACCAGGCTGGTGGGGACGCTGTCGATCGCCCAGCAACAGATGGTCGAAATCGCCAAGGCTCTCTCGCTCGACGCCCAGGCGCTGATCATGGACGAGCCCACTTCGTCGCTCACGGAATCCGAAACCATGCACCTGTTCCGGATCATCAAGGAGTTGCGCGAGAGTGGGGTCGGCATTGTCTACATCTCTCATCGTCTCGATGAAATGAAGCAGATCGTCGACCGCGTGACGGTGCTGCGCGACGGACACCACATTTCAACGAACGATTTCGCGGCGACCAGCATGGATGAGATCGTCGCGCGGATGGTCGGCCGGGCGCTGAATGATGCGTACCCGCCGCGCCGCTCGGTCCCGACGCAGGAGGTGCTGTTGCGTGTCGACAATCTGTCGCGCGCACCGGCATTTGGGCCGGTTTCGTTTGAACTGAGGCGAGGCGAGATTCTCGGCTTCGCCGGTTTGATGGGCGCAGGCCGGTCCGAAGTGGCACGGGCGATTTTCGGCGCTGACCAGCCGGACGGCGGCGAGATTCATATCGGGAGCGAGCGCGTCTCGATCCGCTCGCCTATCGATGCGATCCGCCACGGTATCGCGTATCTGTCGGAAGACCGCAAGAGCGACGGCCTCGCGCTGAAGATGCCGGTCGCGACCAACATCACGCTGGCAAATATCGCGGCGGTGTCGGGTCGCGCCGGCTTCATCCGCTTCGCCGAAGAAGCGGGCATCGCACGGCGTTACGTCGAAACGCTCGGCATCCGCACGCCGACGGTCCATCAACTCACGCGCAACCTGTCTGGCGGCAATCAGCAGAAGGTTGTCATCGGCAAATGGCTGTTTCGCAAATCGAAGATTCTGTTCTTCGACGAGCCCACGCGTGGGATCGATGTCGGCGCGAAATACGCGATCTACACGCTGATGGATCAGCTCGCCGCGCAGGGCATTGGCGTCGTGCTGATCAGTTCGGAATTGCCTGAAATTCTCGGCATGTCCGATCGCGTCGCGGTATTCCACGAAGGCCGGATCGCCACGATCCTGGAGACGCGCCACACCAATCAGGAAGAAATCATGCACTTCGCATCGGGACGAAACCATGCTTGAAATAACATCCGAACAGACCGCTAGTGTCGACACCAGCGCGAAACTCCGCCGTCGTGACCTGATCCAGAAATTTGCCGCGCTCGGCAGTCTGATCATGCTGGTGGTTGTCTTTTCATTGACCAGCTCCGCTTTCTTCTCGGTCGACAATGGCATGACGGTCGCCTTGCAGGTGACGTCGATTGCCTATCTCGGCGTGGCGGCAACCTGCGTGATCATTACGGGCGGAATCGACCTGTCCGTGGGTTCCGTACTCGCGCTGTCCGGTGTGGTCGCCGCGTTGCTGGTCAAGGCTGGCGTGCCGATTCCTCTCGGCATGCTCGGCGGCGTCGTGGTGGGCGGCCTGTGCGGACTCGTTAATGGCCTGTGCGTCACGCGTATGGGTCTGCCGCCTTTTATCGCCACGCTCGGCATGATGCTGGTCGCGCGTGGTCTCGCGCTTCAGATCACTGGCGCGCGCCCGGTTTCGGGACTTGGTGACGCTTTCGGCGAACTCGGAAATGGCGCGTTGTTCCGCATCTCGCATATCGGGGCAGACGGGTTCCCCGATACGGTATTTCCGGGGATACCATATCCCGTGATCATCATGGTCGTGCTGGCGGTGGCCGTGTCGATCATGCTGACGCGTACCTCGCTTGGCCGCCACATCTACGCAGTCGGATCGAATGCCGAAGCTGCGCGGCTCTCCGGCGTCAATGTCCGACGCGTCACCTTATTTACCTATGTGCTGTCCGGCGTGCTCGCCGGTCTGACGGGTTGCGTGCTGATGTCGCGCCTCGTCACAGCGCAACCAAACGAAGGCGTCATGTACGAGCTCGATGCGATCGCCAGCGCCGTGATTGGCGGGACGTCCCTGATGGGCGGTGTCGGCACGATTTCGGGTACGGCCATTGGTGCGTTCGTCATCGGCGTGCTGCGCAATGGCCTGAACATGAACGGCGTATCGAGTTTCGTCCAGCAAATCATTATCGGACTGGTCATTCTCGGAACGGTCTGGATCGACCAGATCAGAAACCGTCGATAAAGCACATCGAATGATGCTATTCGAGAAGTCCAACAAAGCAGTGCAATCACCAACCCAAGGAGTGAGACATGAGAAAGACATATCTGGCATTGGCCGCCGCAGTTTTGACCGCTGTGATGGCGCATGCGAATGCGGCGGGCGGAGAGATCGCCGTAATCGTCAAGACGGCCAACTCGAATTACTGGCAGAACGTGCAAAAGGGTGCAACGGAGGGCATGAAAGGGCTGAACGGCTACACGATGACGTTTCAGGGACCGGCGACCGAGTCAGCCGTGGCGGACGAGGTCAATATGGTCGAGAACGCGGTGAACCGGCATGTCGCGGCGATCGTGCTCGCGCCGTCCGATCCCGATGCACTGGTCCCGGCAATGAAGAAGGCCTGGGAGGCAAAGATTCCGGTTGTCCTGATCGACTCGCTCGTGTCCGATTCCGGCAAGCAGTATTACCAGTCGTTTCTCTCGACCGATAATGCCAAGGCCGGCGAGTTGTGCGCCAAAGCGATGATTGACCGTGTCGGACAGACAGGGAAAGTCGCTGTGATGTCGTACGTCGCCGGCGCGGGTTCCGAGATTGGCCGCGTGGGCGGGTTCCGGAAGTATCTCGCGCAGCACTCGAAGCTGCAGATTGTCGGACCGTTCTACTCGCAGTCGCAGATGGCGACCGCGCTCAATCAGACGACCGACGTACTGTCGGCCAATCCGGATCTGAAGGGCATCTTCGGTGCGAATGAACCGACTGCTGTGGGGGTGGGGCGCGCGTTGGCGCAGTCCGGGAAAGCCGGCAAGGTCGTCGCGATCGGCTTTGACGGCAACCAGGACCTCCAGGGCTTCGTCAAGGACGGAACCATCCAGGCAATCGCTGTTCAGGGCTCCTATCAGATGGGCTACAAAGGCGTCAAAACGGCGGTGGAGGTCATCGAACACAAGCCGGTTACGAAGCAACTGGATACCGGTGTCGTGATGGTCGACAAGAGCAACATCGATCAGCCGGCCGCGAAGAACGTGTTGTATTGAAGCGCGGCGCGGACGACGCCCGACGGCGTTGTCCGCCCTTGAGGACTGCGCCGTTCAGGACGCGCGGTAAGGCGTTGAACATCCAGAAACGAATCCTTGGAGGCGGAATTTCTGATGAAAGCAGCTGATCTGCGTGATCTGTCGCGTGGGGCAGTGCAACTGAGCGCACTCGGTATGGGCTGTTCGCAACTTGGCGGCCTGTATCGCACGATGCCGCCGGAACAGGCGCGCGCGCTGATGGACGAAGCATGGTCGCTCGGTCTGCGCTATTTCGACACTGCGCCGTACTACGGGTACACGCTGTCGGAGCGCCGCGTGGGCGACGCGCTGTCAGCGCGGCCGCGCAACGAATTCGTGCTGAGTACGAAAGTCGGCAGGCTTCTTCGGCCGGACCCGACTGTTCAATGCGGCGATGACGGCTGGGCCGAGCCGCTTCCTTTCCGGCCGCATTACGACTACACCTTCGATGGCGTCACGAGGTCTTTCGAAGACAGCCAGCAGCGTCTCGGCTTTCCGCAGATCGATCTACTGTATGTGCATGACGTCGGTCGAATGACACATGGGGACGCAAACGTCGAATTCTGGAGACAGCTGACCGAGGGAGGGGGCTTTCGCGCACTCGACACGCTGCGAAGTGCAGGGCAGGTCAAAGTCATCGGTCTTGGCGTGAATGAATGGCAGATTGTGCATGAAGCCATGCAGGAGATACAGCTCGATGTGGCGTTACTCGCGGGCCGTTATACGCTCCTCGAGCAGGATTGTCTGTCGCCGTTTCTCGACGATTGCGTACGGCATGGGAATTCGATCGTGGCCGGCGGTGTGTTCAATTCCGGCGTGCTGGCAGGTAATGGCAAGTTCAATTACGGGGACGCCCCCGCCGCTGTCGTGTCGCGCGTCCACCGGCTGGCTGAGGTTTGCCGCGAATTCGAGGTCCCGTTACCCGCTGCGGCACTGCAGTTTCCGCTTGCGCATCCCGCGGTTGTGTCGCGCGTGGTGGGCGCGCGCAGTGTCGAACAACTCCGGCAGAACGTCACGTGGTTTGAGCAGGTGCTGCCAGCCGGATTGTGGCAGGAGCTGAAGTCGAATGGTCTGATTGCGGACACCGCACCTGTGCCCGAGGGTGTCCAGTGAGCCTGCGCATCGACGCACATCACCATTTCTGGCACCTCGCGGCGCGTGTAGGGCATTGGCCACCTGCCAGTCTCGGAGCGATCTATCGAGACTTTGGGCCGGCCGATTTTGAACCGCTGCTTGAACGATGCGGCATCGACGGAACCGTCCTGGTTCAGTCCTTACCGGACAGCCAGGACACCGGGTTCCTGCTCGAACTGGCGGAGCGTCATTCTTTTATTCGCGGGGTGGTGGGATGGATCAACCTGAAAGCACCGGACGCGCCGCAACAGATCGATGCTTTAGCCCGCCACCCGAAGCTGAAAGCGCTGCGGCCGATGCTGCAGGATCTTGCAGACGACAACTGGATCGACGACCCGGCATTGCGACCGGCGATTACCGCGATGCTCGCAAATGACCTTGCATTTGATGCTCTGGTTGTTCCGCGTCAGCTCCCCGGTTTGGTCGCGTTCGCGAGGCGTTACCCCGGACTTCGGATTGTTATAGATCATATGGCCAAGCCACTGATCGCTATCGGCCAACTGGAGCCGTGGCGAACCGACATGGCGGATCTGGCCAAACTCGCAAACGTACATTGCAAGCTGTCCGGCTTATGGACGGAAGCGCCGCCGGATACCGATATTGCCGCTTTCGAGCCCTACGTAGAAATGCTATTCCGACTGTTCGGCACATATCGTCTTCTGTGGGGAAGTGACTGGCCGGTCCAGCGTCTCGCAACACATTTCGGCGACTACGCCGGTTGGCTTGCCACCTGTGAAGATTACTGTGACCGGTATGCGGGCGATGAGAACAAAGACGCTGTATTCGGTGGCAACGCTTATCGCTTCTACCGGCTCGAAGAATAGGGAGAATGTCATGCAACGCATGGGAATGGTCATCGGTATCGATCCGCAGCACATCGACGAATACAAACGCCTGCATGCGCAGGTGTGGCCGGCAGTGCTCGATCGCCTGAAACGTTCGAATGTCACCCGCTACTCGATTTTCCTGCGGGAGCCAGAGAACCTGTTGTTCGGTTACTGGGAATACGTCGGAACTGACTATGAAAGCGATATGGCCGAGATTGCCAACGACCCGGCAACACAACGCTGGTGGAGCCTGTGCAGTCCGTGCCAGAAACCGTTGCCGAGTCGTGCGTCGTCGGAACACTGGGCACGGATGGAAGAGGTCTTTTACCTCGAATAGTGTTGTCCCGCTATCGCACTCGTTGACCTCGCCATTAAGAGACGAATTAATCGAACTCGCATCGAAACCGCACCATGGTTTCGCGGGTTCTGTACCTGAAAAAGGAAACTTCATGCTCACCGTTATTTGTGAAACTCCCGGCGTACTACGCACTGAGACGCGCTCAAGGCCATTGCGCGACCGCGGCGAAGTGTTGCTACGAGTGCGACGCGTCGGCGTATGCGGCACTGACCTGCACATCTTTACCGGCAATCAGCCATTTCTCGCCTACCCTCGCGTGATGGGACACGAACTGTCGGGGACGGTCGAAGAAGCCGATGCGGATTCCGGCCTCGCCGTCGGCGACCCGGTCTACGTGATGCCCTATCTGTCATGCGGTCAGTGCATTGCCTGCAGGAACGGAAAAACGAACTGCTGCGTGAATATTCAGGTATTGGGCGTGCATCGGGACGGCGCATTGACGGAGTATCTAAGTTTGCCGCGTCAGTTCGTTCACAAGGCTGAAGGAATCACACTCGATCAGGCGGCAATGATCGAGTTTCTCGCCATTGGCGCGCACGCGGTTCGTCGCGCAGACGTTCAGACTGGACAGCGCGTGCTGGTAGTCGGTGCAGGTCCGATCGGTATGGCCGCAATGATCTTTTCACGTCTGCGCGGGGCCACGGTGACGGCACTCGATACACGACTCGATCGTCTGAACTTCTGCGCCGAGAAAATTGAAGTGACGGCTACCGTGCAAATCGGTGATGCCGACGTCGACGCGCTGACGAAACTCACCGACGGCGAATTCTTCGACGTGGTCTTCGATGCGACGGGCAATCCGGCTGCCATGGAGCGCGGCTTCGAGTTTATTGCGCACGGCGGGAAATACGTGCTGATTTCCGTGGTGAGAGACCAGATCACTTTCTCCGATCCGGAGTTCCACAAACGCGAAGCCACCTTGATCGGAAGCCGCAATGCGACAGCGGAAGATTTCGAAACCGTGCTCAGGGCCATGAGTGCCGGTCAGGTGCCCGACGCGGCACTCAACACACACCGGATGAAACTTGCCGATGTACCTACGGAATTTTCGAAACTGCTCGAACCGTCCGCAGGCGTAGTGAAAGCCATCATCGAATGCTGACCCTGACGCATACCGGATATTTGCCATGAGCCAGCCAATTCTCCAGTTCGGCACGAGCCGCTTTCTTCAGGCACATGTCGATCTGTTTGTTTCTGAAGCGATTACGCGGGGTGCCGCGCTCGGCGGCATCACGGTCGTGCAGACCACCAGCAGCGAGTCCAGTCAGAAGCGTATTGCGGCGTTGGCAGCGGGCGGGCGATATCCGGTACGGGTTCGAGGTATGCGCCACGGAGTGCCGGTGGACGAGATGCTGAGCGGCAACGCGGTGCGCGCAGCATGGCACGCCGAGACGCATTGGGCACAAGTGCGAGATGCCATAGCAGAACACGTCGAGGTGATTGTTTCCAATACGGGAGACAGGGGATTCCGGCTTGATGACCGGGATACCGCGACGCTCGTGAACCATCCGGAGTGCGTGCCACATAGCTTTCCGGCCAAGCTGCTGGTGTTGCTTCATGCCCGTTGGGAACGAAATCCTGATGCGCCGCTCTCCCTCTTTCCATGCGAACTCGTTGTCAATAACGGCGATACGCTGCGCGGACTTGTTGTGACTCTCGCGACAAAGTGGCGGCTGCCGGAGCCGTTTACTACCTACCTTCGAACGCGTTGCATATGGGCCAATTCGCTCGTCGACCGCATTGTTTCGCAGGCGATTGAACCGGTAGGCGCGGTGGCCGAACCGTATGCGCTCTGGGCAATTGAGCAGCAGGCGGGGCTGGTTCTACCCTGCACACACGAGAACATCGTTTTGACTGACGATCTGCAGCACTTCGAGCGTCTGAAGCTGTTCCTGCTCAATCTCGGTCATAGCTATCTGGCGGAACGCTGGCTGGAGGACCGCAGGCCGGTTGACGAGACGGTATGTCAGGCAATGAACGACCCCATCCTGCGCGCTAGCCTGGAAACCGTCTGGGCGGAAGATGTACTTCCGACATTTACGGCCTTAGGTCAGCGCGATCAGGCTCTCGCCTATCTCGTCGAGTTACGCGATCGCCTACTCAATCCGTTTCTCGAGCACCGGATCGCGGACATCGCGCAGAATCACACGGAAAAATTGCAGCGGCGTTTTCTGCCGCTCGTGCAACTTGCCGACAAACTCGGCGTGAGTCCTGGACCGCTGCGAATACGCGCGACGCTGGAGCGTGTCGCATCGGTTTAAGAACTGCCTCGGGAAACTTATGAACACGGAATCGGATTCTTTTATTCTCCTGCGCGAACAGGACAATGTCGCGGTCGCACGTCATGCAGTGCCGGCCGGGGTCGAGGTGAATCTCGGGGCGGCGACATTGCGCACGCGTGCGTCGATCCCGTCTGGCCACAAAGTGGCTGTGCGCCCCATTGAAAAGGGCGCTGCCATTCTGAAGTACGGGCGGGTCATCGGTATCGCTATGCACGATATTGAAGCGGGGGAGCATGTTCATACCCAGAACGTCGAGATGAGCGCGGTCGGGAACGAACCCACCAGCGGTACCGCTTATGAAGCGACAGAAGTGAACGGGTCGCCGGCAACGTTTCAGGGATATGTGCGTGCCAATGGAGACGTCGGTACACGAAACTTTATCGGCGTGATCGCGAGCGTAAATTGCTCGGCAACCGTATGCCGGCATATCGCCGAGGCCTTTAAGGACAATGCGCTCAAGGCGTTTCCATCGGTCGACGGGGTCGTGGCTATCACACATGGCAGCGGCTGCGGCATGGCCGGATCTGGCGAGGGTATCGAATTGCTGCGCCGTACCTTGCGCGGGTACGCGAACAATCCCAACTTCGCAGGCGTGGTGCTGGTTGGCCTCGGTTGCGAGGTGAATCAGATCGCACCACTGGTCGATATGCTGGCCGCCAGAGAGGAGGGTTTGATTGCAACGCTGACGATTCAGGAAGAGGGCGGGACGCGTGAAACCATTCAAAGGGGCATCGAGATCGTCGGCGACATGCTGACGCTCGCCGATCGCGCAAACCGCAGTACTGTGTCGGCCGCGCACCTGAAAGTCGGGCTGCAGTGCGGCGGTTCGGACGGGTACTCGGGGATCAGCGCCAATCCCGCACTGGGTTGCGCCGTTGATCTTCTGGTGCGCAATGGAGGAACGGCCATACTTTCCGAAACGCCGGAGATCTATGGTGCGGAGCACCTGCTTACGTCGCGTGCGGCCTCGCCACGGGTGGCGGACAAGCTGTTGGAAAAGCTGCGCTGGTGGGAAGCGTATACGCGCACCCATCACGGTGATATGAACAACAACCCCTCGCCGGGAAATCAGGCCGGAGGGATTACGACCATCCTGGAAAAATCGCTGGGTGCGGTCGCGAAGGGCGGCAGTACCGGTTTGATGGAAGTTTATGGATACGCCGAAGCTGTCGGGCAGCACGGACTGGTTTTCATGGATACCCCTGGCTATGACCCGGTATCGGCGACGGGGCAGGTCGCTGGCGGGGCGAACCTGATCTGTTTCACCACGGGCCGTGGGTCAGTGTACGGGTGCAAACCGACGCCCTCGCTGAAGCTCGCCACGAACACCCGGATGTTCGAGCAGATGAGTGCGGATATGGATTTCAACTGTGGAGCGATCGTTGACGGAACGCTTGGCATTGCTCAGGCTGGAGCTCAGATATTCGAGTTGATGCTGGACACGGCATCAGGAAGAAAAACCTGTAGCGAGCAGCATGGCATGGGAGACAGCGAGTTTGTTCCGTGGCAACTCGGCTCGGTGATGTGAAAGCAGGCGAGTTTCCCGGAGATGTGAAATTTACGGTTCGTGGATCGATACCGTTTTTAGACAGAGGTGTCACATGCCCATGACCCGATCTCCCGACAGCCTGATCGTGACAGAGGCTGACTACACGTTGCTGGTGGATGCGTTGTCGTCGCTTTTGAGAGAACGGTCTTCTGCGCTGCAAATTGCTACTGAAGTCGCGAAAAAAAGAGGACTTGCGGCGCCGAACGTGTGGGACTTCGGACTCCCCGACATCCTGCGTCTGCGTCGCGTGTGGGAAGTAGCCAGTCGGACTTCCACCTGATTTCACGTTCGGCCCGCCGGCGTCAGGATAGTTATCGTGCCTTCCAGCGGAGGAACAGCGACGCATAGCCTCAATTGGCGTTCTGTTTTCCTCCAGCCCCGGTGTGATGGCGGAGCGGGAAGGGCAGAACGCGTCCCCGTCGACGGGTTGGCCGACGAGACGTCTCTCTCGTCGAGCGCAAACAGACCTTCCCCCATTTGCTGGAGAGTGGAGCAGCCCTGCTGAAAATCGACCTGCGTATGCCGACTTCGAACTCTCGATATACTCAAAAATGTACTCAGCTGCACTCGGCTTGCTTGGTTCCGGGGCGCACAGGTTTGAATAAAAAGACCCGCAAATTCAAAGATCGTCGACCTCGGCGGCGCACACTGCTGCCCATCCGAAGTCGCGCGCCGACGGTGCCGCGGCACTGCCGGGCGACCTCGGCGGCGATGGCCGGATGGTCAGCGTGTCGTCCGGTCCTTCCATCGACCACTTTGCGATTTGCCGTGGATAGTGCTCCTCGACGAACGCCGGATTCCACGCATGCATCATCGATGCCGTCCAGAAATCGGTCCATGGCGCACCGTTCGGCGGAGTGATCACTCTGCGCTCCTTCTCCAGGATCATCATGTTGAAGTGACCCGTACCGTCCAGTACACCGAAGTCGGACCAGAAGCGGCGCGACAAGACTGCAGCGAAGCGCTTCTTCAAACGCGTACTCACCTCATGTGGCGAAGTGCCACGCAAGATCGTCACCGATCAGTTGCGCAGTTATCTGGCAGCCAAAGCGGAGATCCCCGAATTGGCAAACGTCAGGCACGTGTTCGTCAAAGCCAGCGCTCGGGTCAACAACCGAGCCGAGAATAGCCACCAGCCTACCCGAGAACGCGAGCAGCACATGCGGGGCTTCCGTGCTCCTGACCGCACGCAGGCTTTCCTCTCGAACTTTGGTCCGATCCGACAACATTTCGCCCTGAAACGGCACCTCCTGCGCGCTTCGCTTTATCGCAAACACCTTGCCGCCGCTCGCTTCACGGCCTGGCGCGACTTCACCGAAGTGGCCCAAAATCCGTCAACCGCCTTCTGAGCCATGCCCGCCTCTGCCAACAGTTTGCCTCACGACCGGTAAGTGACAGCGCCCGTCAAATCGCTGACTACAAATCCGTCAATTGAAGGAGGTCAACCTCACAGATCTCGAACGATCACAGTCTGCGGGGTCGCCAACGTAATGGCCGCCGCACGCAACCGCTTGAGAATGTCGAACAGCAGGTCGCTCTTCGTATCGGCTGTTATCCTGGGGCTGCGAACATAGCCGGTGACACTCAATGTGATGCCGTCGGCGGCGAGCTGACTGAACATGACCGACGGTACCGGATGATCAAGTATCGACGGGTGCGCTTCGTACGCCGCGAGCAGCAGATCGCGCACCCGTTCGGGATCGATGTTCAACGGGAAGGTGAGCGTGAGGGTCGTGACGCCTTGGGTCCGGTTTCCCATCGTCACGTTGCGCAGGTTCTGCGAGATGAGGTGGGAGTTGGGAACGATGACCGTGGACCGATCGGCGAGCTGGATTTCGGTTGCGCGAGCGTTGATGCGACGGATGTCGCCCTCGACGCCGGAAATACTCACCATATCGCCGACCTTGACCGGGCGCTCGGTCAGCAGGATCAGACCGGAGATAAAATTCTTGACGATTTCCTGAAGCCCGAAGCCGATGCCAACCGACAGCGCGCTGACGATCCATGCGAGGCTATCCCACCGCACACCCAGTATCGACAGCGTCAGCAGCGTGATAAGCACGCGGCCCGTGTTGACGAATAGCGCGAGGAGCGTGGCTCGCATGCCGACGCTCATACCGGTTTTGGGCAGGAACTCGTGATCCAGCCATTTGCGCACGGACCGAAGCAGGTACAGGCCAACACCCAGTGCGAGGAGCGCGTTGAGGATGTGATCCGGAACGATGTTCAGCCCGCGCAGCCGGTTGCCGCCGAAAATTTCGAGGATGCTGCTGGCCAGGTCTGCTGGAGTCGTGCCGAAGCCGCCGGTCAGCAGCGCGATGACCGTGATCGCCAGCAGCAGGCTGCGGCCCACCGCGGACATCACCGTCGAAGCCTGTTCGAGGTGGATGTCGTCCAGCCCTAATAGCTGCTTGATGGTTTTGCCGCTGGCATGGTGCGCCGAGAAGAGGTTTTCGCAGACGTCCTGGGTAAGCCTGCTCAGCAGGTAGAAGCTGCACAGGACGAGGTCAAACCAGACGAGTTCATAGGTCAGGAATCGTGCAACCGAAATGTAGCCGGTCAGCAGCGAAAACAGCGAGCCCACGACGGCAATGATGACACCGGCGTGGATCAACCCGGCGACGGTCGAACGGGCCTCCGGCGGTTCTCCTGCGGCGGCCAGCGCATTATGCACGCGGTCTGCGCGCAGCAGAGCGGCGCCGATGGTCAGTGCGACCACCAGCGAGACCACTCCGCGTCCGAGCAGAGTCATCTGCAGACTGGTATCGACTGTTCTGTTGAACTGCTCCACCGTGCCGGAGAGCATGAGCAGGGCGGCAAGTATCCGGGGGAATGGCTGGATGGCGCGCGCCACCGGATCGGCTATGACCATCAGGCGCCACGAGGGTCGGTCACTGCACAGCAGCGCCCGGCCCAGTCCCGCGATCATTGCGCAGGTCAGGGCAAGCGTAATCAGTTCGCTGGCGAAATCCTGCAGGCTGGCGTTTAGTGGCTGCTGATGAGTCAGGGCAAGATAGATGAGCCGGACTGCGCATGCAGCGGACGCCACACTGGTGAGCGTGGTCGACAGCGCGATAGCGCTGCGTCGCAAACGGCCCCCGGGAAGACGGTGCAGGCAGAACCATACCAGTGCCCGTTCGAGCAGATGGGCGCCTGCTGTCCATGTTCCGAGCGCGAGCAGCAGCATGAGTACGATCGTGAGTCGCTCGCCCGGTTGCCACGCCGACTGCAGTTGACCGGTAATCAGCGAATTGAATACCTTCAGCCGTTCAAGGTCTGTCGGTTCGGTATGTAACAGCGGTGCCCAGAACGGAGCGCCCAGAATGCTTCCGGAGCGAAAGGCGAGCTGGTTCTTCAGATGGTCATGCTGCAGCCGGCCAATCTGGGTAGTCAGGTTCGGCAGGTTCTCCCTGATGTTTTCCGCCTGCCTGAATTCGGCGTCAAGCTGCGCCCGCTGTGCCGCAATAGCGAGGCGCTGCTCGGCGACCGCCGGTGTTTCGACGGTGGTGCCCGCAGCCGGCGTAGGACCGAGCACGTCAAGCTGGGCCTGTAATTTCGCGCGCCCGGGCACCAATGACGTGGCCAGGAGGTTGTCCACCCGAGCTGAAAGCTGCTGGATTGCTGTCTGCAGCTCGACGAATTGCGCGTCGCTTGTCGCCGTCGATGCCCGCTGCTTGATCTGGTCCTGTTGACCCTGCAGTTCCCCCAGAGTTGTCAGGGTCTCAGTGTCGTCGCCAGGCGATGCCAGAGGCGCAATTGCGATGGATTCCGACGGAGTGGCTGCCCAGACTGCCGGGGGAATCAGACTGAATAACGCCAGCAGGGCGAGACGAAAGACGAAGTCCGGTACTTTGCGCATGATGGTGCACCCGGCAAGGGCATGTAATTGCGTATGGGGTGTGATGGCTCAGGCCTGTGGCGTGCAGCCACGCTGTCGCGACTGCGCCCAGCCTCGCGCATCCTCCGCAATGCGGCCGGCCAGGCTGGCAATGGCGAGTTGCTGCGCGCGCACCAGGTCCGCGTAGCCACCCGGCGCCGCCTCCTGCAACTGCGTATGGCAGGTCAGGCGGACACCGTTGGGGTCTTGCGCGAAAATGAGGCTCCAGTCAGCCTCGAGCTGCACTGCGTGCCCCGGCCAGGCGTCGAGGCGCCGGATCTGCAGCCTGATGCCCAGCACCGGTTGATTGATCGGCCGGGTGAGACCGGCCACGTCCTGGGTGCCCAGGCGGCGCACCAGCTGGGTGGATAGCGCGGCGCGCAGTTGATCGCCCAGCGGTGCGACCCAGCGCTCGTCGTCGAGCACGGCAACGCCGCTGTCGCCCTGCCGTATGACCATCGCCTGCTGGTCGAGCTCGGCGGGAACGCCCACTGGCAGCACGTCGATCGCGAACGGCGCGGCTGGCTGGGCCGAAGCGGGCTGTGCTGCCGGGGAAACCAGCGTGTAGTAGTGCACCGGCGCGGACGCGCAGGCGCTCAGGGCCAGCGCGACGGTGAGCGTGACTGAGCGCAGGCTGGCGCGGGCTGAAAAACTCATTGTTTCGACTCCTGTGAAGCAGAGGGGCTGGCCGCGGTTACCGGGGCCACGGCGGACTGATCGGCTGCATGGCCGCGCAGCAGCGCTTCCGGATGGCGGCCGAGCAGATCAGTGAGCGTGCGCAGCGAGCGGGCAGTGCGCTGCACTTCCTGCAGCGTCTGGCCCAGGTTTGCCTGGAGCGGCCCGTCTTCGGCCAGCATGCCCTGCGCGGCGCCGAAGGTCTGGCGAGCCTGCTGCAGGGTCTGCGTGGTCGCCGGCAGCACCTGGCCGTTGATCTGCTTCAGGGTGCTGTCCAGGTCCGCCAGACCCGTGTCGAGATGGCGTGCGATCGAGTCGAGCGGCATTTTATCAATCTTGCCGACGATGCTCGCCACCTGTTCCTGCAACTGGTCGAACCCGCCGCTCGCGGTCGGCAGCGTAAGCGGTCGCGCATCGGCGTCGTATGAGACCTTCGGGGCGTTCGGTACGAAGTCGAGCGAAATATAGAGCTGTCCGGTCAGCAAATTGCCGGAGCGCGCCTGTCCGCGCAGGCCGTGCGCGACCATGGTGGACAGGAATTGCGCTACCTTTTCGATATCGCCATTTATTCTGGGCAGCTTGTCGAGCACCGGTCCGAGCCGCTGCGGATACACCTCGATGCCGACGATCATCGGGAAACGCTGCGTGGCCGGGTCGTAGTCGAGTTTCATGGAAACCACGCGCCCGAAGTTGATTCCCGAAAACACCACGGGAGCACCCATAGACAGGCCGCGCAGCGACTGTGCGAAGCGCAACTCGATGTACTGGGCCGGACCGTCTGGCGGCGCCATCGCCGTCTCTTCATCTTTCGCCAGATTGAACCGACTGCCGCCTGGGCTGGCGGTCGTGCTACCGACGGGCGTGGCGAACGCAATTCCGCCGCCAACGATCGCGGCCACGGATTGCGTCTTGAGCTTGAAACCGTCGGCGCCCAGCGAGAGGTCGACCCCGCTCGCATTCCAGAAGCGGGTATCTGCAGTGACAAACCGGTCATACGGTGCATCGACGAAGATCTGCACGCTGACGCCGTGGCCATCGGCGTCGAGCCTATACGACGCGACGCGGCCGACCTGAATGCGCCGGTAGTAAACGGGCGAGCCGACGTCGAGCGAACCGAGGTCGTCCGCATGAATCGTGAAACTTGTTCCCGGCGTTCCACTGATGACGGCGGGAGGCGTTTCCAGCCCCGTGAACGCTGTGTGCGCGACCTCCGAAGTGCCGGTGTCTACACCGATATAGGCGCCGGACAGCAGCGTGTCCATACCCGAGACACCCGTCATGCCCAAACGAGGCCGGACGACCCAGAAGCGGCTGTTTGCGCGCGCCAGGCTCCGCGCGCTCCTGGCAAGCGAAACAGAGGCGACCACGTGTGAGCCATCGTCGCTGAGCGCGACCGTAGATACGGTTCCGACCGTCACGTCCTTGTATTTAACAGGGGTCTTGCCGGCCTCCAGCCCCGCAGCGGTCCTGAACGAGATGGCGATTTCCGGGCCAGCCGAGAGCCACGCGTGGATCACCATCGACAGCCCGATCAGCGCGGCGATGAGTGGAACAAGCCAGACCAGGGATAGCCGCCATCGGCTACGGGTGACGACAGGATCGCGGGGTTCGGCTAGCGGTTCGTTTGTTAGGGGATTCATGTTTCCTCAGCGTCCCATATGAGTCGGGGGTCGAAATTGATGGCGCAGAGCATGGTGAGGATCACCGCGAGGCCGAAGAAAAGGATGCCGATGCGCGGCTCGCTGTCGGACAGCGCGTGGAAGCGGACCAGCGCGCAGACGAACGCCACGACCATCACATCGAGCATCGACCAGTAGCCGACCACCTCGACGAGCCGATAGAGGCGGGCACGCTCGCGCATCGCCCAGCGACTGCGCCGCTGGGTGGTCGCGAGCAGCAGGCCGAGAACCAGGAACTTGGTGCACGGCACCGCCACGCTCGCGACGAAGATCACGGACGCAATGCCCCAGGATCCTGCTTTCCAGAACTCGACAATGCCGTGCAGGATTGTGCTGTCGCTCACGCGTCCAAGAAGGCTCGCGTGCATCACCGGGAGCACGTTGGCAGGGATATAGCAAATCACGGCAGCGATCAGGAACGCCCACGCGCGTGCGATGCTGTCCGGGCGCCGCCGATGCAGGGCTTGTCCGCAGCGCGGGCATTGGCAGTCTCCGCTCAGGCGCGGCGCATGCGCGCAAACCAGTCCGCATCCATGGCAGGCAACCAGGCCGAGTTGTCCCGCGCCAGGAGGTGGCCTCATGCCGCCTTCTGCCGGGCCGCCCCCAAGGGAGGCAGCCGCCCCTTGGGAGGGCTGCGATCGAATGTGATCGTTGGGGCCGTCGTTCATGCTGTCTCCGCGTCGGTCCATTCCCACAGCAAGTAGACATCGCGGCTGGCGATCATTGTGATCAGCACCATGAGCGTTGCCGTGGCCCAGATGCCGGGGCCGGCAGCCACCTGCACGAAGCTGGAAAGTTTGATGACGGCTACGAGCATGCCAAGTACGCCGACCTCGACGATGCTCCACGGGCGCAGCATCGCAAGCAGCCTCATGCTCCATGCGAAACCCGGCGCTCGTCGTGCGGCGCGGGCAAATGCCAGCACCCAGCCGAGCAGCGCGATCTGGAGAAGCGGCACCACGACGATCATCGCCGCAGTGGCGACCGCAATCGGTGCAACCGCGCCGTGCGCCAGCGCTGCCGCGGACTGCCAGAGCGTCGTCTCGCTGTGCAGGCCCTGCAGGGAGATTCGAATCACCGGGCAGACGTTGGCGATCACGAAGACGATGGCTGCGGCGACGGTTAGCGCGAGCCACCGATCGACATCGAGCTGGCTCGCGCGATACAGGACGGCCGAACATTGTGCGCAGCGCGCCACCTCGCGCGGGGCCAGCGCGCGGCGGCGGTACACGCTGTCACAATGCTCGCAGACGACGAGAGTAGGGAAGGTTTGCATGAGCATCCAGCAATCAGGACGGCCTGCCACTGCCGGCGGCCACCGTCTTCGGCCGCTGTTGCGCGTCGCCTACCTGAGCAGCGCGCGCGTCGAAGTACGACGTCGCATAGTCGATGAACGCCCGGACCTTCGCCGTCATCAGGCTCCGGTCCCGATATGCGAGCCTGAGTTCGGCGTCCCCGCTTATGGGTTCGAAGTCGGGCAGCAGCTGTACCAGCCGGCCGTCGTCCAGCTCCTTGCCGACCATCGTCAGCGGCAACACGCCGAGACCAGCACCGCTCATCACCAGTTCCTTGTTCAACGCGGCGTTGTTGGTCGACACGTCGTGTTCGAGTGGCACGGCAATCTGTTCGCCACCGCGCCGGAACCGCAGTTGTGGTTCGCTGATCGAGGCGAGGATTGTGATGAAGCGGAATGCGGCGAGATCGTTGGGCCTTTGCGGCAGCGGACGCCCCCGCAGATAGCTGGGCGAGCCCACCACGGCGAGGGGCAGGCGGCACAACGAACGGGTGATCGTGAGTTCACTCGTGAGCATGAACGGCAGAACGATGCCGAGATCGAAGGCTTCCTTGATCAGATCGACTGGCCGTTCCGCCAGCGTCAATTCGAGCTGCACGGCTGGGTACCGGGCACGGAACCCGGCGATCAGCGGTGGCAGCTCTATCAGCGCCGCGGTGGTGTGGGCGACGAGCCGCAGTACGCCCGCAGGCTCCCGTGCGCGCTCCCCGGTACCGGCCTCGAGCACGTCCAGTTCAGCAACCACGCGCGAGCAGCCGCCGTAAAACTCTTCCCCGGATTCAGTGAGTGCGAGGTGTCGGGTCGTGCGCTGAAAAAGACGCACGCCGAGCCTGGTTTCGAGCCCCGTTATCGCGCGCGAGACGACTGTCTTTGAGATGCCCAATGCATTCGCGGCGTGCGTGAAGCTCTGCATTTCGACGACGGTACAAAAGGTTCGCAGCGTTTCGAGATGGTCCATAAGTGTTCGCAATCCAGAGTCAAATCAAAATTCAAAACCATACGGTTCAGTATAGTGAAACATACTGTTGCCGTCAACGTAAATAAACCAAACAGTTCAGTTATGATAGAGTTCAAACCGTAAATGGAAGATCAGTCAGGTGCGTTGCCGCCGGCGGCGTCGTCGATCGATCTCATAAACAAAAGGAGAGCCCGGGATGAGGGGGAAAACGGAAGCAAAGCGGCAGGCGATTGTTGACGCCGCGTTTGAGGTGTTCAGTGAGGTGGGGTTCGAGCACGCGTCGATGTCCGAGATCGCGGCACGGGCAGGAGGGTCGAAAGCCACGCTCTACAGCTATTTCGAGTCGAAGGAAGAGATGTTCACTGAGTTCATGACCGCGGCCGCGCAGGAGGAAGTCCGGGAGGGGTTCGAACTGCTCAAGACCTCCACGCCGGTTCGCGATGCACTGGTGAGCTTCGGCACGCACTATCTGGTTGCGGTGCTGAAACCGCAACTGCTCGCGATACGCCGTCTCGCGCATCGCGAAGGCGGCCGGTCGAATGTCGGCGCCCTGTTTTATGAGCGCGGGCCGAAGCTCGGCTGGCAAACGGTGGCTGTCTTCCTGCAGCAATTGATTGACGCCGGGCAGTTGCGCAGCTGTAACGCAGCCATCGCGACAGCGCATCTGCGCACGCTGTATGAAGCGGAGTTGATGGAGCTCTGCCTTTTTGGCGTGCCGGCCGATACCAGCCCCCGCAACATCGCGAAGGTCGTCCAGAGAGCGGTCGACGTGTTCATGGCCGCGTACGGGTCGACGGACGCCGCACAAACCACGCACTGATTGTTCGGCTGCCGCCCGCGTTGCGCGGGCAGCAGATCGACATCCGGGGCAAACCGGCGGTCAATCCTTATAGAGCGCACTGGCCACATAGCGGCGCCGCAGATCGCCCAGCAGCGCCGCAAGGATCGCACTGACCGGCAGCGCGAGCAGCACGCCAAAAAAGCCAAAAAGTTCGCCAAATGCAAGCAGGGCGAAGATCACCGCGAGCGGGTGTAGACCGATGCGGTTACCCACGAGTCTGGGAACAAGAAAAGAACTTTCGAGAACCTGCCCAACTCCGTACACGGCTGCGACTGCGCCGATGCCGTACCAGCCGCCAAATTGCAGAAGCGCGGCAAGAAGGGCAAAGGCGAGTCCCAGGGCGAAACCCACGTAGGGGATGAACACCGCGAAGCCGGTGAAGAGTCCGATGGGCAACGCAATGTCGAGGCCGGCCAGAGTCAACGCTACCGGGTAGAACACGGCGAGCACGCCCATCACGAGCAACTGGCCGCGCAAGTATTGCGACAGCATGTGGTCCATCTCGGTCACGAGTCCCCGGACCTTGCAGACCCAGCGCCGCGGCACAAGACTTTCCATCCGCGCGAATATCTGGTGCCTGTCGTAAAGCTGATAGAAAAGGACAAGCGGCACCAGTATGAGGTTGCTGACAACAGGAAGCACGACGTTGCTGCCTGTACGCACGTACCGCCCGGCGGCGAGTATGACGGTCTGGCCGTCGCCGATCGTGTCGCCCGTCAGCAGGTGGCGGACTGCGGGCAGGTCGAGTGGGTAGCTGACGCCCAGCAGTGCCAGCTTCGGTTGCAGCCACGCGTTCAGGCCGGCGATGAAGACGGGAATGTTCTTCGCGAGCTCGGGTCCTTCCTTGTGGATCACGGCGAACGCAAGCAGCGGCAGCAGGGTCAGGAGCGATGCGAACAGGAGCATCATCAGGAGCACGGCCACCGTACGCGGCACACGCTGGCGCACCAGCCACTCGACGCCTGGCTGCAACATGTACGCGACGAGCGCGCCGAGCAGGAATGGCGTGAGAACCGGTCGCAGGATCCATAGAAGAATACCGAGGCCAGCGGCGATGGCGCTCCAGACGAGAGCCTGGCGTTGATAGGAGGTCAGGGGCATGGTTGAGAGTCGTATTCGGGCGGCCCGCAACTGACAGCGCAAAAAAGACTGCGGCGTATCGAGCAGGGTCATCAGTGTCGCCATTCAAATAAGCGGGGGCGCACGCGCGCCCCCCCCGCGTTCAGTGCGCCTGCGACGTATCGGCCACACGCGTCGGTTTGGGCGCAATCCAGATCGCAAGTGCGCCAATGACAAAGCAGCATGCGATGCTGAAGAAAAGCTGGTTGGTGGCGAGCATCACCGCTTGTGACTCGACCATGCTGCTGATCTGAGCCTGCGCCTGATGTGCGCTCCAGCCTGAGCCCGTTAGCGAGGCCGCATAGTGGCCAGCCTGATCGACCAGGCCCGACAATTCCGCGCGGTTGTACTTGGTCTTGTTCTCCCACAACGTGTTGACGACCGACGTGGCAATCGCTCCGCCGAAGGTCCGGCAGAAGCTCATCAGCCCCGCCGCCGAAGCCGTTTCGGGCTCGTCGACACTGCTCAACCCGAGGCTCGTCGTCGGGACGAAGAAGAACGGTAGTCCCACGCCTTGCAGCAACAGCGGCAACGCCACCTGCCAGAAGTCCATATCCGAATTCGCATGGGTGCGGAACAGCGTCACCGAGCCAAGCCACATCACCCCGGCAAACACGAGCCAGCGTCCATCGAACTTCGTTGACAGTTTGGCCGCAAGCGGCGCGGAGACGACCGCGAAGATGCCGGTGGTCGCCGTCGCGTAGCCGGCCCACGTGGCCGTGTACCCCATATTGCTTTGCAACCACAGTGGCGTGAGCACGGTGGCGCCGAAGTACGCGCCGAACGCCAGCGTCATGGTCACCACGCTCGCACCAAAGCCACGATGTCGGAACACCCGTAGATCGACGATGGGGTTACGCTCGGTCAGCTCCCAGATGAGGAAAGCCAGGAAGCCAATCACCGCAGTCACCGCCAGTACGCGAATTTCGAGCGAGCTGAACCAGTCCTGGTCCTTGCCCTCATCGATCATAATCTGCAGCGCCGAGACCCAGATGACCAGTAACACCAGTCCGACCGTGTCGATCCGCATCCGTATCTTCTCGGATTCGTAGCGCTTGAGCAGCATCCATCCGGCGTATGCGCAGATCAGCGACACCGGCACGTTGATGAAGAAGATGTAGGACCAGTGGTAGTCGTCGCAGATGACACCGCCCAGCACAGGCCCCATCACCGGCGCCAGCAGTGTCGTCATGCTCCACAGGCCGAGCGCAGCGGCCGTCTTCTCCTTCGGGAAGATGCGCAGCAGCAGGGTTTGCGAGAGAGGCATGAGCGGGCCGCCCGCGAGGCCCTGGAGCACACGGAACAGCACCAGCGTGGTGAGCGACGTCGCCATTCCGCACAGTGCCGAACCCAGTCCGAACATGACCAGCGCCGCGATGAACACGCGTACCGTCCCGAAGCGACTCGCCAGCCAGCCGGTCAGCGGAACCGTGATCGCTTCGGCCACCGCATACGACGTGATGACGTACGTGCCCTGGCTGGTCGAGGAGCCGAGTGCACCGGAAATGGTCGCCACGGACACGTTCGCAATGGTGCTGTCCAGCACCGCGACAAAGTTGGCGGCGGCGATCATCACCGCCGCGAGAATCAGCATGGGGCCGGACAGCGGCGGCAATGCGATGTCATTGACCTGACTGGAAGACATGTTGGCGCATCCTTAGTGAGCGGGCGCGTCGTTGCCGCCGCGCGTGTCGACCGTCGCTTCCATCGACAGGTTGATGCCGAGCGGGTGCGCGCGAAGCTCGGCCGGATCGATCCTGACGCGCACCGGCAGACGCTGCACCACCTTGATCCAGTTGCCGGTCGCGTTCTGCGCGGGAATCATTGCGAACGCCGAGCCTGAGCCGCCGGCCAGGCCCGTGACCTTGCCGTGATAGACGACCTTGCTGCCGTACAGGTCCGACTCCAGTTCCACCGGCTGACCGATGCGCACCTTGCCGAGCTGCGTTTCCTTGAAATTGGCATCGACGTAAACGGATTCGATCGGCACGACCGACATCAACGCCGCGCCGGTCTGAACGCGCTGCCCCACCTGAACCTGGCGGCTCGCGACGACACCGTCGACCGGCGCGCGCAGCACGGTGCGCTCGAGATCGACGCGTGCCTGATCGCGCTTCGCACGTGCGAGCAGGACCTCCGGATTGGTTTCGACCGTCGTGTCCGCAATCAGTACCTTGTTCGCTTCGAGCGAGCCGACTGCGGCGTCGCGGCTTGCCTTCGCCTGCAAGGCCGCAGCGCGGGCTGCGTCGAGCGCCGCCCTGGCGGTGGCAAACGCAGCACGCGCGTTGCTCAGCTCTTCACCGGATACGCTCCCGGTGTGGGTCAGCACTTCGCGGCGCTGCAGGTCGATCGCCGCGCGGTCAAAGTCGGCCTGGGCCGATGCGATCTGCGCGGCCATCCGGGTCTGGTCGGCTGCGCGCGCACTGACTTGCGCGCTCAGTTGCGTGTCCGTCGCGATATAGCCGCGAACTTTGCGTTCGGCGCGGCCCACATCGGCCTCAGCCTGCGCGAGCGCAATCTTTGCGTCGGTGTCATCGATGACGACCAGTACGTCGCCTTTATGGACCCGCTGCGTATTCACGACCGGAACGCTCCTGACGATCCCGCTCACCGCCGGCGTGATCGACGCGACTTCGGCTGCGGTATAGGCGTTATCGGTCGACACGTGGTGCGACGCGATGAAGTGCCAGTAGCTTGCGTAGGCGAGACCGGCGACGAGAATGGCGCCGCCGAGCAGCGCGAACAGCTTCTTGCGGTTCGAAGGGGGAGCGGGGGCCGCAGCGCCGGTATCGGCGGAAGCAGCGGAAGCAGCCGAAGAGGGCGAGTCCGGCATCAGCGACTCGCTGGTTTTGACGAATTGGGTTTCAGACATGATCGGAGTCCTTGAAATCAGCTTTGCTTGTTGGGATGGGTTGCGTCGGTCGCGGCCGGCGTGCTGGCCTGATATCCGCCGCCGAGAGCGCGCACGAGCGCGACATCGAGCGAGAAGGTGCGCGAGCGGATATCGGCGAGCTGGCGCTGTGCCGAAGTCATCGTGTCGGCGGCGTTCAGCACCTCGAGATAGCCGGCAAGGCCGGCGCGATAGCGATCGAGCGCGACCTGGTGCGCCTGGGCTGCGTCGTCGTAGGCGGCTTGCGTCGCTTGCAGCCGGTCCGCCAGCGCGCGTTCGCTTGCGGCAACGTCGGCGACGTCGTGCAGCGCCTTCGTCAGCGTTTCGTCGTAGTTCGCAACCGCCTCGTCGTAAGTCGCCCGCGCGCCGCGCAGTTCACCGCGCAAACGTCCGCCATTGAAGATGGGCAGCGTGATCGCCGGACCGAAGTTGCCGGCCAGCGAAGCTGCGTTCGTCAGCATGTTCAGGCCAAGCGACTGGAAGCCGATCGACGCGCCGAGCGTGATGTCCGGATAAAACCCGGCTCGCGCGACGTCGATCCGCTTCGCCGCCGCTTCTACGCGCAAGCGGGCAATGACCACGTCCGGGCGGCGGCCAAGCAGGCCGAGTCCAAGGTTGGCGGGCATGCCGGCAGGCTGCGTCAGATCGACGGCCGGCCGTGCGATGCGCAAGCCGCGGTCGGGACCGGCGCCCATCAGCGCGGCGATCTGGTTGCGCTCGAGTGCAACCGATTCATCCAGCGCGAGCAGGTCGGCCTGCGCGCTTTGCTGCTTCGACTCGGCCTGCTTGACACCGGCCTGCGTTTCGAGCCCGTTGGCGAAACGCTCCCTGAACAGCTGCGCGGATTGCGTGCGCACCTGCAGCGCCGCCTGCGCACTGTCGCGCTCGGCGAACAGACGCGCGAGGTCGGCATAGGCTGCGGCGATCGACGCGGAGAGAACCATGCGGGCCTGTGCCGCATCGGCGCGCGCAGCTTCAAGTTCCGACGTGGCGGCGGCCAGCGAAGCGCGATTCTTGCCCCAGAAGTCGATTTCGTAGCTGAAATTCAGCTCGGCGCTGCCGTAGGGGCGCCATCCGTGGGGAACGAAATCCGAGGGAATACCGTTGTTGTAGCTCTGCTTTTTCTTCTGGATCGAGCCGTCCGCGTCGATTTCGGGCAGCAGCGCTGCGCCCGCCACCTGCGCCGACGCCTCGGCGTTATGCAGCCGCGCCTGGGCGGCCGCCAGTGTCGGCTCATCCTGGAGCGCTTCCCCGATCAACGCGTTCAGTTGCGGATCGTTGTAGCCGAGCCACCACTGATCGGTGGGCCACGCGAACGCCGTGCCGGCCTGCTTGCCGCCGTCCGCACCAAGACTCCGCGCCGTCTCATACCTGCTGATGTCTTTCGTGACCGGCTTCTGCGGCATGTCGGGCAGTTGCGCGCAGGCGCTCACCACCATCGCGAACGCGAACGCGACGGCCAGCCTCACCGGTTTCACCTGACTCCGAATGTCCGTGCTCTCTTGCATGATCTCCTGCTCCCTTGCGCTCTTTTACAATACTGGGCAGTTTAGTTATCCAGATCGCCAATGTCAACCGAAATAAACTGTACAGTTCAGGTATGGTAAGATCACACCATTGGAAGTCGAAAGCCGGACACGGGCGTCGCCGCCGGCCATGTCGTTGATCGGTCTTGCAGAGAGAAGGAGGGCATTGAAAATGAGGGTGAAGACAGAAGAAAAGCGGCAGGCGATCGTCGACGCCGCGTTCCAGGTGTTTTGCGAAGTGGGGTTCGAACGGGCATCCATGTCCGAGATCGCGGCGCGGGCAGGCGGATCAAAAGCCACGCTCTACAGCTATTTCGAGTCCAAGGATCTGATGTTCGCGGACGTCATGATGGCCGCCGCGGAGGAAGCCAAAGTAGCGACGGAGCTACTCAAGACCTCGCTGCCGATTCGCGAGACACTGCTGAGGTTCGGCAAACACTATCTCGCCGCCACGCTCAAGCCGCAGATACTGGCGGTGCGCCGTCTGGCAAATCACGAAGGCGGCCGCTCGCACGTCGGCGCCCTGTTTTATGAGCGCGGGCCGAAGGTCGGCTGGCAAATGGTGACTGACTTCCTGCAGCAGGCGATTGACGGCGGGCAGCTGCGCAGCTGTAACGCAGACGTCGCGACCGCGCATCTGCGCGGGCTGTATGAAGCGGAGTTGCTGGAGCTTTGCCTGCTGGGTGTGCCGGCGGACACCAGTTCCCGCAACATCGCCAAAGTCGTTCAAAGAGCGGTTGATGTCTTCCTGGCCGCATACGGGCCCACGGACAAAGGTGACGCCGCATAGGCAGGGCGCCTGGACGGGTCGCGGAACTCGGGAGACGGCGGGCGAACCGCCACCGTGTCGCCAGGTGGGCGGTTCAGCCTGCGCAGCGTCGGCGAAATCCGCCGCTTGCAACGCCTGACATGGGTAACAGCCTGCTAGCCCGTACCGGAGCCAATCGTCCCTTGAAACGGCCAGTGGATGGCTACTCTGAAACATGCCAGGACGGCGGGCCACGCCGATGGCGGTCCATGCGACCGCCGAAACCCGCAGGTAGCCGGCGAAGATGCAGCGCCTCCGAATTGCTGGGCAAGCGTTGAGAGCAGTCTATTGCTCGACCAGTCACGGTCTCACGGCCAGCGATTTGCGGACGTCATAGATGAATCGCCGGCAAACGCCGTCATGCATCGCATCATGCCTACCGCGACGAACAGAATTGGGGTAGCCGCGATAATCGCCGGTCTCTCGGGCATGGCTGCGTGGATTGCGCAGCCACAGGGTTATTTCGGAAGCTGGGTCGGGACTTGCGTCGACGCTTGTGTCGGAAGCTGCGGAAGCTGTGGAGGGTGCGAAAGCTGCGGCCCACCCTGTGAAAGCTGCTTCGCGGAGGGTCGTCCGGCGGACGCGGGCTGCTGCGACGGTAATTGCTGCGGCAGATTGCTTTGCGCAAGCACGGATGCGCTGGTAAGGAATGCGAACAGTACGAGGAAGGTCTTTTTCATTTCAATTTTGTTCAGTTGGTTGTCTTGATTTTGATGCGATTGGTAGCCGCAGGCCATATCAACGCGCGGCCAGGATTGCCTTGTAACGCCAGGACGCTGTTGCGGTACTGAAGTCGACGGGGCTGCCCGATGTTACGTTGTCTGACGGGAGGGGGGCGGACGAACTATTCACCCCACCACAGCTGTTGAACGCCTGTCGTCGGGCTTCCACGCGGGCTAACACCGCCTGAAAGTCCATTGCATGTTGTGTATTGGCGCTCGTGCGGTCATGGTAGCCGACCGTTTGACGCTGAACCGGTTGAGCAGCCGCTTGCTCATACGCTTGGGAACCACTGCTGCTAGCGAATGCGGCGGTAGAAAGGGACAAGATCGACGCGACAACAGGGACAGGGATGAAGGTTTTCGACTTTTGCATGATCAGACTCCATATCGAGCGTCGGATGCAGGAGACGCGGTGTTTGGGGAACAACGGTCTGGGGAGGCATGAGTGCTGTTTGCCAGTTCGTTGGTGCCAGTTTAGTCACTTACCGTCTGCTTACAAGCACCTCCGGGGCAACGGATAGTTGCCGTCGCTGGAAGGTTGTAGCCGATTGCCCTGGAGCGGTGCGCAGTTCTTTAGGGTGTGCGGAGGCAGCGGCCGTGCGTACCATCTGAATGACACGCGGCAAATTGGCTTCGACGCTATCCAGATGGGCGTTACGCAAGCGGGATCAGCCGTCAAATGTGCAAGCTCCAATCGAAGTCCGTTGCCAAGACGCTACGTGAATATCGGAATGCGTTGCGCTTGTTGTTCTGATGTCAGCGAATCGCGGTTCGCACAAACCCGTATGTTGGAGATCTCGCAACTCATAATTGCGCGCGTCAAATGGCGCGCGCTTTGCTTATACTGCATCCATCTGACACGCACTTCGCTATTTACGCAGGAATACTTATGGCACACCAACTGACGTTCCAGAGCGGTTCATCGAACACAGAAGTCATTCATGAAATCGTTCAGCACGCGTTGCGCAGCGCTGCTACGGCCTCCACCACGAATGGGGCTATCGATGTGCTGGGCGAGGCGCTACTCGAAGTCGAGCGCCTCGCCGCGCACACGACCGTCCTGACGCACTGAGCCCTCTGCGCGCAACGACGAAGGCCCCTCGATCACTCGCCCAATGGGGCGCTTATGACGGTTCTGTTGGCTGGTAGAGATACCGCCATTCCCCCTTGACTCGGATCAAGCGACGAACGCGGCCCATGCTGGGGTTCAACACTTTCGCTGTGCCCGGACCGTGGACCGACATCAGATTGGCAACTTTTTTGCACGATCCATTGCCGGTTTCGCCTTCGTGACCATTTGCCCACGCGTCTATAACGGCGCGATTCGGCGATCGTGACAATCACTTTCGCATGGGGGGCGGATTTGACCAGACGATCTCGACAGCTGGACACGTAGCGCGCCGTCCAACACAAGCTCCGTTCGACACGCTCAAGCTGCAAACTAAATTAAACACTTCGAGTCGTTCGCGCAAGATTCGCAAGCGTCCCTTGCACACCTGTTAAGCGACATTCGCCCGCATCGGCGACGTCCTGGATGTGGCTCGAGGATACAAGTTGACTGATCGCTCGCGGGCAGAAACTTCGCTGTCGCGGAGTGTTGATCCGGGAAGGATAGAGGTGGCCCCGTTCGTTCGGACAGTTTTTCCGATTTTTAAGTGGAGCGCTGGGTGTCACGCTGCCATTGGAATCGCGGGCAGCATCGCGAAGTAGGCTTCATCTGGAGTCTGGTCTGAGAGACTTGAATGCGGCCTTTTCTGGTTGTACAAGCCGTCAACACAACGCCCATATCACCGAGTCAAGGGAAGTTCTCTATCGTTGGCACCCGTGGTACGGGCACACGGTATGGATTTTCACCACGATAGAGAGGAAGAACACCGAGTCAGTGCTGCGCTGTGGGCGAGAGCCGTTCGACACGGCGGGCTTGCTGGAGGTGCCGCAATGGATGTTCGATCCCGTTGCCTGCTGTCGCATTACCTCGGCAACGTCTCCCGCCGTCAGCTGTGAAGCATTGAGGGAACTGAAGTACCTGCTGGCGCAGGCGCCTGCTGCCACGCCGCGCGGTGTGGTACAAGGCGAGCACCATCCTTTGCTCCGTACAGGAGGTGCTGATGCGACGCCAGACAAATCCACAACCGGGCGGTCAACTCGAGCTGTTCCATCCTTTTCCGAAGACACCACAATGGGCGCACCTGCCGCAAGAGGTTCGGCAGGAAGCGGTGCATCTGCTGGCGCAATTGCTGAGGCAACACCGTCGCGGGCTGCTCGCCGCCGTACACGAGCCGGAGGTGCGAGATGAGTGACAAGATTCGGGCGCAGCATCTGGCGCGCAAGGCCATGCTGTACGTTCGTCAGTCATCGGCCTACCAGGTCAGCCACAATCTGGAGAGCCAGAAGCTGCAGTATGCGATGCAGGATCGTCTGCATCAGTTGGGCTGGAACGAGATCGAAGTGATCGACGAGGATCTGGGCCGCTCTGCGGCCGGAACGCAAACGCGCACGGGCTTCGAACGGATGGTGGCAGAGGTCTGTCTTGGGCACGTCGGCGCAGTTGCCGCTCGCGAGGTTTCGCGATTCGCGCGCAACAGTCGCGAGTGGCAGCAGTTGGTCGAGGTGTGCCGCGTCGTCGACACGGTGCTCGTCGACCAGGAGACCGTGTATTCGCCGAGGCAGAGCAACGATCGTTTGCTGCTTGGCCTGAAGGGCAGCCTGAACGAATACGAGCTGGATCTGTTGCGTCAGCGTTCGCTCGAAGCTCGTGGGGAGAAGGCCAAACGCGGCGAACTCATTGTCGCGGCGCCGGTGGGTTACTGCAAGACCGAAGACCAGCGCCTGGAGAAGGATCCGGATTTGCGCGTGCAGGACGCCATCCGCTCAGTATTCCGCCAGTTCGGCGCGATTGGTTCGGTGCGTCAGACGTTGTTATGGTTCCTGGAGCACGGCCTGCAGTTGCCGGCATGCATGCCGCGCGGCGAAATCCAATGGAAACGGCCGAGCTACGGCACGGTGTACCGGATCCTGACCAACCCGATCTACGGTGGCACGTATGCCTATGGCAAGACCGAATGCGCGATCCATTACGAGGCTGGGGAACCGCGCAAACGTGATCGCCGCAAACCGCGGGATCAATGGCTTGCGCTCATTCCGAATGCCCACGAAGGATACGTTGACTGGGACGAATTCGAACGGATCCAGTGCGCCATTAGTGGCAACCTGCGTCTGGCCGGACACGCTGGCGCCCCGAAGAACGGTGAGGCCCTGCTGGCGGGACTGTTGCGCTGCAGGCGCTGCGCGAGCAAGCTGACGCTACACTACACGGGTAACAGGCACGACGCCTTGCGCTATAGCTGTCATCGCGGCTGGATGGACAAGGGACAACCGCGTTGTATTGCGTTCGGTGGCACACGCGCGGACGCGGCCATCGCCGGGGCGGTCTTGCAGGTCGTTCAACCGGCGGCAATTGAGGCAGCAATCGTGGCGCGCGAAGAAGAGACCCTGAAGCAGGACGAAGTGCTGGCCGCGTTGCAGCGGGATCTTCAGGCTGCAAGCTACGCCGCGCAACGCGCGCAGAAACAGTACGATGCCGCTGACCCCGAGAACCGGCTTGTCGCCGACGAACTGGAGCGGCGCTGGAATCATGCGCTACTACGCGTAGAGGAACTGGAATCGCGTATCGGGCAACAGTCGCGCACATCCGGCCAGATACCGCCTCCCCAGCCAGAGGAGTTTGCCGATCTCGCCACCGCGTTGGAATCGATCTGGCCGCAGGCCGACGCCCGCCTGAAGAAGCGCATAGTGCGCACCTTGATCCACGAAGTCGTCGTTGACGTTGACGACGCAACGAGCGAGATCGTGCTCGTCATTCACTGGAAGGGCGGAGTACATACCGAGATTCGCGTGCCGCGGCGGCGCCGCGGAGAGAACACTACGCATACGTCACGTGAAGCAATTGATGCCGTGCGCCAGCTCGTCCGTATCTGTCCGGATCTGGTGATCGCCGGCGTACTCAATCGCAATGACCTGCGAACCGGCCGGGGTAACTTCTGGACCCAGGAGCGAGTCACCGCGTTGCGCAGCCACCATCAGATCCCGGTCTATTCGAGCGAGCGACGTGCTGCTGCAGGATGGATGACGTTGACCGAGGCATCGGCGTTCATCGGTGTGAGCCTCGGAACGCTCAGGCTCGCAGTTGAGCGCGACAAGATCCCAGCCGAACATCCGTTGCCCAACGGGCCATGGATCTTCAATCGCAATTCGCTGACCGGCGACGCAGTTACCGAACTCGTCGGACGGGCTCGCGCACGGCGCGGACACCCCACAATACCAACGACACAACAGGGCTCTCTAGATTTATCAACAACATAGCGAGGTTGGGCAGTATGAAACGCACTTGCTTTACTACGCAACCTAGAACGCATTCGAGAGACGCTACATCTGCCCGCCTCAGGTCACCCGTCAACGCGAGACGTATGGATTCGCGTAAGTCGATTCCCAGCCGCCGCCGAGTGCCTTACAGAGGGTGATGAGATTCGCGGCAGCGGTCGCCTTGCTTTGTTCGAGGTTGCTCTGGGCGTCGAGCAGTTGCTTCTGCACGTTCAGCACGTCGAGATAGTCAAGTGCCCCAGCCTTGTAGCGCTGCTGCGCTACCGAGAGCGCGCGCTGGTTCAGAGCAACTACCGCCGTCAGCCGATCGCGGCGCAACTGCTCGGCATCGTAGACGACAAGTGCGTCGTCCACCTCGCGCCAGGCCTCAAGTACAGTGCGTTTGTAGACGATCGCGGCCTCCTGTTGTTGTGCCTCGCGCAGGTGCAGTGTCCCCTTGAGGCGACCGCCCTCGAAGACCGGTATTGTGATGGAGGGTCCGACAACAAACTGTCCCGACGCCCAGTTGGCCAGGCTCGAAAGCTGAAGACTCTGGAAACCTGCGCTGCCATTTAGCGATATGCGCGGGTAAAAGTCGGCTTTTGCCATACCGATCGACGCCGTGGCCGCATGCAGTTGCGCTTCCGCCTGCCTTATATCGGGTCTGCGTTGCACAAGCTCAGACGGAAAGCCGATGGGCACCTGTCCAGGCAGCTCGGGCACGTCATGCGGCTCGCCGAGCGTTTGCTGAAGCGCGCCCGGTTCCTCGGCGAGCAAGACGCCAATCGCGTTGATCGTAGTCTCGCATCGCGATTCGAGCGTCGGAATCTGACTTTCGATTGACGCTGCCTGCGCGGAAGCGTTGGCCACGTCCAGATCCGTCGTTACGCCGTCGCGCGCCCGTACCTGCGTGAGCTTCGTGGTATCGCGAGCAATCTCAAGGTTTTGTCTCGCGATCCGCAGCAACGACTGTGTGTCGCGTAACTCGAGATAGTCTCGCGCGAGTTCGGCGCGAGCAGACAACAAAACTGCGTTTCGGTCTTCGTAAGAAGCTTCCGTCAAGGCAGTCGCGGCTTCGACACCGCGTCGATTGCGGCCCCAGATATCAAGTTCCCAGGATGCATCGAAGCCCGCTTGATAGAGGTTGTAAGCCGGCGAACCCTTGGAACCCGGCAGCGGCGCCACGCCAAGAGGCGTATTACCCGAAGCGGATTGCGATTGGGTTTCGGTTGGGCTCACCCCAAGCAGTCCCAGAATGCCGTTCGGGCTTCCGCGCTCGCGGTTGTACGACGCAGCGCCATCAAGCGTGGGATATTCTGCGGCACCTGCCACGCGCTGTTCGGCCCGGCTTTGCCGAAGGCGCGCCGACGCCGCGGCGACATCGAGGTTCGCATCGGCAAGTTGCCGCTCGAGCGCGTTCAACGTCGGATCGCTAAACAGTGTCCACCAATCTGAATTGAAACCGGATTCGACGGCCTTGCTCGGTGCTTGCGCAGATTGGGTTCGATCAAAGACTTGCGCTGGCGTGGACGCCGTGGGACGTTGGAAATCCGGTCCGACGGTGCAGCCCGCCATCACAAGGCACGCCAATATCTCCAACGCTAACGCGCGGTAGGAAAAGTCGCTGGCATTCATTTTCGCTCCCCGCCTTCGGCCGGCGCATTGCCACGCTGACCGACGGCAACATCTGTTTCGACAGAAAGCCCCACGCTCAACGCGGAAGCCGCCTCTTGACCCTGGTCAATGGTGATCCTGACCGGTACGCGTTGGACGACCTTCGTGAAGTTGCCCGTCGCGTTGTCGGGCGCGATAGGCGCAAAGCTCACACCGGTTGCAGGAGCGAGACTATCGACACGGCCGTGAATCATCACGCCAGGAAGGCTGTCGACCTTGATCCGCACGCTTTCGCCAGGCCGCATGTGGGTGATCTGGCTTTCCTGGAAGTTGGCGACGACATAGGCATCGGAAAGCGGCACGATCGCGAGAAGCGGCGCACCGGGCGTCACGAAGGCGCCCACCCGCGCAGAGCGCCGCCCGACCTTGCCGTCGACTGGCGCGCGAATCTCCGTATAGGACAGGTTGAGCCTGGCCTGCTCGAGTGCCGCCTCGGTGCGTGCGAGCGCGCCGGCCGCCTTGTCGCGCTGGGTCTGCAGTACGCTCAGGTTCTGCTCGGTCGACGCCAGTACGGCCCCATCGTGGGCCTGCTGCGCGAGCTGCTCGGCAAGCGTGCTCGAAGCGTGCTGTTGCTCCTGAGCCGTTCCTGCACCGGCTACCGAAAGGTTCTGGTACCGCGCAGCGTTGGCTCGCGCAAACTCGACCGACGCGTCGTCGGACTTAAGCGTCGCGCGCGCCTGCTCGACGAGCGAGGGCTGCCGCGCGATCTCGGCATCGTAGTTCGCGATAGACGCTTTTGCCGCGGCCACGTCCGCTTCCGCACTCATCAATGCGGCCTTGAAGTCACGGTCGTCAATCCGAACCAGTAATTGCCCGGCTTTAACTGATTGGTTATCCTTGACGAATACGTCAGATATTTCACCGGCGATACGCGGTGCCACGAGCGTGAAATCGGCCTCGACATAAGCATCATTGGTGGATTCGGTATTCGAGCCGCCTGCTAGACTTGAGTAAGCCCATGCGCCAACGCCGACTGCGACAGCCAGAGCGGCAACACGAATAATTTTGAGAGGACATCGAGCAACGGATGACATGATTACCGTCCCTTAACGAGAAGAGGGGGGCGTAGTGCACCACGGCGGGTAAATACGCACGGGTAACACGAGCACTAGGAAAAGAAGGGCGATGGCAACACCCGCCATTACCCGATAGAGATCCGCCGAGGCGAGTACCACTGCCTGCTCGTGGATCCGGTGTGCAAGTTCGCCGAGACCATGCGCGGCGTGGATGCTTTGGCTCGTCACAAGTGCGTGATTGCCCAAGTGGTCCACGAGCATGTTCGAATGAAGGCGTTCGCGATCGGTACCCAGCTCTTCGATGAGACCGGTCGCCACGGCCGCGGAAAATGTTTTAAGCGAGTTGAACATCGCCGACGCAAATGGACCCTCCGTCGGGGGCAAGCCCGTCGTTACGCCCATCAGGATCGCCAGGATCACCATCGGTTGCGCGACGATCTGTATGGATTGAAGCCAGTAGAAATTGTCGCGAATCCACTCGGACGTGATGAAGGTCCCCATCAGGCACGTGGTGACCATGAGGCACAATCCCATCGCCATGACCCACCGGTGGTCAACCCGCCGTAGATTCAGGACCGCAGCCGTCAGAGGAAGCGCGATCAATAGCGGGATCGCAACCAGCAAGGATAAGGGCGCGGTTTGCAGTGGCCTGTAGGCGTGAACCTTGGCGAGATATTGGCCGGGTATTGCGGCCACGCCAACCAGCAGTATTACCGCGCCCACGAGTGTCGTCAGTCCGTGCGTAAAGTTTCTGCGCGAAAGCAACTGCAGCTTGAAAAAGGGAAGCGGGTGAAACCACTCGTTGACGAGAAATGTCACAAACAGCAGCGCTCCTCCAACAAACATCACGCGAATGAAATCGGAATTGAGCCAGTCAAGACGATCACCTTGCAGAAAGCCCATCACGAGCATGGCGACGGCCGGAAATCCCGTCAGAAACCCGGTCCAGTTGAATGCCCGGAGTCGTTCGAGTTTGAGCGGATCTGGCGGAAGCCCCTGCTGGATCGCCACGCAGACTACGATGCCAAGCGGCACGATTTGCCAAAAGGCCATTTGCCAACCGACATATTCGGTCCACAAAGCGGCGAGTGGTGTGCCGAGCGCCGGTCCAAAGGTCGCCGTGAGCGCGTACCCGGCGAGCCCGTATAGCTTCACTTTGGGCGGGAGATAGCGCAGCGCCACGATGATCAACATCGGCGGAAGGCATCCGCCAGCAATCCCCTGCAGGACGCGCAACACATAGAGTGCAGGCAGGTTCGGTGCGAAGGGGCAAAGGAACCCGAGGAGCATCGTCGCGATCACGGCGCCGATCGTAAAACGATTGAGCGTGAACGTGATCCCAAACCACGGAGCAAACACCATCGTAGCGACATTAGCCGCCTCGAACAGAGCAGTCAGCCAGGTTCCCTCATCATGACCAATCAAGAGTGCGCCCTGAACATCCGCCATCGACTGTGCAGTGACCTGCTCGTTGAGAATCGCCAATAGAGACGCTAACAACATCCCAACGAGGCCGATAATGAGACGAAGCGAAAGCGCGGATTGTGCGGGCGTCCGCTGCCCAGGAGCCTCTGCCCCAGGCACAGAAGCGGGTGCCGGCGACTGTGCGACGATCGGCACTTCCATACCAGTCGTTAGGGGGTTGCCTGTAGTCATAGGAGTCCCGTTGCTACTCATGTTCGATAGGGTATCTAAATATCGTGGTCGGAGGCCGCATGAAAAGAGAAGACCCTCCAACCATCGATAGTGGAATGCGACCGCTTTACGCCTTCGGTTGCACCTCTTTAAAGTACTGCGGTGCTTCCCGGCGATCGAACATTCCGTACTCCCGGATGATGCGGATATTCCGCAGGCGCAAAACATCCGTCGTCACCGCATTGCGTTCGAACGCTTCAGCTGCCGCATGGTCGCGCCACGTCACCACCGCGATAACGTCTCCCGGTGCCATCAGTGCGTCGAATACGTCCCAAGAAACGAGGCCAGGCGCGCTTGTATCCACTCCAAGTGATTTCGCTGCCACTTCTGCGCCAGCCTGCTTGACCCACTCCGACGAGAAGTTCCCGTCATGCAGCGTTACCGCCGTACCTTGGCCCACCTCGGTAACATCCAGGCGCTGCTCACGCAACACCTGTCCTTCGGGCGGTCGGGTATCGCTGACGACTTGGCCAATGCGCAAGCGATAGTCGGAAAATACCCGATCACGCGCGGCTTGCATTGTCTTGTTATGCGTCGTCTGAGTACGCCAGCGTATGAGCGACTTCTCGTCGCGCCAGCTCGACAGTGAAAGAAGCCATCCCTCGCGCGTGAGACTTGCATAGCGGTTGTTGTCGATAAACCCATCGATCTTCTCGAGTTCAGGGCGCAGCATCTTGGCCATGCCGAGATAAGCATCGAACTGTTCTGGTATGGGGTGAACTTCAAGCATTGCGGAGAACATGAGTGCCTCTTTCGTTTAGTTAGCCATAAGGCGTGTAGTGATTGTCCAGGATAGGCGCAATTCATTGGAACCCAAGCTGGTTGGTATTGGGCCAATGAGTTGGCGAATTCTGCCAACCGGCTACGAATGTCCTGATAACCATCGCTACCCGAAAGAGTCTTTTTCCAACTGATAATGCGAGCTTTTTCGACGTCGAAAATCATATACAGCCGCTTCCTGCCATCTCGAACGATTTCAGCGTGGGAGCTTGAGTGTCTTCTTTGAGCCATTCGATGACGCGGATCGTCACCATGTGGATCACAACGCATAGAATGACGACGTGTGGACACGGCGATCAGGATGGGAAGCGAATGGACAAATTGCGTGAGATGGAGATTTTTCGTCGCCATCGTGGACCGAGGCAGCTTTACTGGCGCTGCCGAAAAAGTCGGAATGTCGGCCGCCGCAGTCTCGCGGGCGGTCAATTCGCTGGAATCCCGTCTCGGCACACATCTGCTTGCCCGGACAACGCGATCGGTTCGTCCGACGGATGCAGGCATGGCATACCTCGAAGCCTGCAGGAAGGTGTTGGATACCATCACGGATGCGGAAGCAAACATTGCGGCCGATCAACTCAATCCGGTAGGTACGTTGACCGTTTCTGCACCGGTCCTGTTTGGCCAGCGCTACGTTGCGCCTCTGCTCAATGCCTTCACGCTGCGCTATCCGGATGTCAGCGTCAATGCGGTGTACGTCGATCGAACCACGCGGCTTCTAGAGGAGGGTGTGGATATTGCTATCCGTGTCGGCCACCTTGGCGACTCCTCGACATTCGCCATTCCGTTGGGCTTTGTGCGGCGCCGAACGTATGCGGCTCCCTCTTATCTCGCCGCGCATGGGGAACCCCTTCACCCCAAAGATCTGACCAATCACCGCTGTGTGTCTTTCACTGGCGTCTCGCCTCCGCTTGAGTGGGTGTTCAACGAGAACGGTTCGAGGTTGCCTGTGAGACTTCAGCCACGGATGATTGTCGACCTGGGTCCCGCTGCCGTTCTCGCCGCCGTCGACGGTGTGGGGATCATCCAGTTGCTGTCGTATCAGGCGGCTCCTGAGGTACTCGATGGCAGGCTCCAGCCCGTCCTGACGTCATTCGAGCCCGAGTCGATCCCGGTAAGCCTGCTTCATGTAGAGCGGCGAAGCACCAGCGGCAAGATTCGCGCTTTCGTGGAATTCGTTACCGAGACACTACGTAAAAACGCGCATCTTCAGGGCATGGACGCGACTGCAACGCGAACTTCCCGGTAGGCGGCTACCAGCGCATCGAGGTCGAACGCCCTATTCAGTCCACTTGGATTGGGTACGACCCAGGCGCGTGTGCCGCCGAATGGCTTGGTTTGTGCTCCCCAATCGATGTTGCGCGTGCCGGAGATCGCCGAGAGCGCCATCTTTCCAAGGAACACGATGTGCCGTGGTGCGTACTGCTCGATTTTCCGGCGAAAAGCATCCCCGGCCAGTTCAATCTCCGATCGCGAGAGCTCGGCGGCCTGCGCTGTCGATCGCGGGACCACCGTTGTGAGACCGCAACCATATCGAAGAATCGTGTGGCTGTCTTCGGGACGAATCTGTTCGGGAGTGAAGCCTGCAAGATGCACGACCCGCCAGAACCGATTGCCTCTGCCCGCAAAGTGATGACCTGTCGACGCCGCACGCATGCCTGGATTGATTCCGCAAAAGACTAGCGACAAGCCCGGTTCAAGGACATCAGGAAGAGATTGATGGGAATTGACGTCGGTCACAGATGAGACAGTCCTTGAAAAGAGACCTGCTTGTCGACACCGTTATCCATCCATGGCTGCTTGCCTAACTCGCCGCGGAATCGTTGCCGATATTGTTTTGGTGTTACCTCTAACCGTCGGGAGAAAGTCGTGCGCATATGCGTGGCACTGCGGAAGCCGCATTTAAACGCTACGGTCTTCAGCGGCGCATCCGAGTCTTCGAGCAACTTCCTCGCGGTGTCGACGCGAACCTGCTCAACAAACGCGGATGGTGTTACCTTTGCATACTTCGCAAATACTCTTGAGAAGGTTCGTCGGCTCACTGCAACTGCACCCGCGAGCTGTTCGATCGATAGCGCTTCGGTTATATGCTCAGTCACATATTGGTGCACTTTGCCGATAATCGGATCTTCGTCCCTTCCTGTTCCAACATACGGGCTGTACTGAGACTGGCCGCCTTCCCGCTGGATATAGACGACAAGACGTTTTGCAACACGCACCGCCAGCTCGTGCCCCCAGTCTTCGGCGACAAGCGACAGGCACAGATCGATGCCAGCCGTCACGCCTGCCGAGGTAAAGAGGCGTCCGTCACGAACGAAGATCTTGTCGGGCTGCACGCACGCCTGCGGAAATTCCTGAGCGAGGCGCCCCGCATCCGCCCAGTGAGTCGTCACTTCCTTGCCGTCAAGCAGTCCCGCATGTGCGAGCACGAATGCCCCGTTGCAAACGGAGCCGAACCGCGTCGCCTCTCGTGCCTGATTTTGCAGCCACGTCAGAAAGTCACTGGACGGTTGAGCGTCGGGCAATTGCGGCCCTCCTGCGACCAGTAGCAGGTCCCATTGCGTATCGAGATCCGCATAGCCAAACGGTACCGAAAGTTGCATCCCGTTCGAGCAGGTCACGGTGCCGGCCCGCGGTCCCACAAGGGAGACTTCATATTTCTGGTGTTCGCAAAGGGACGTGTTTGCTTCCGCGAACACGTCGAGGGGGCCCGCAACATCGAGCGACTGCACACCATCGAATATAACAATGGCGACTTTCATGCCGTGACCTTCGTGGAGTGAGTAGGCCCGTTTCCGATACCGGCGATTCGATTGGCTTCGTCCGAACAACTGGATCAAGGCTACTAACCTGTATTGACGAGCGGTGTTCCAGCTTACCGCAATAGTCCGAAAACAGGGACGTACTAACCGGTAATTGACTTTTGCGTCTGTGTAACAAGACGGGACCCGAGCGGTGCCCAACGGACATTGACCTTGCGCACGCAAGGCAGCCTACGACATTACCGCAGGGGCGCCGTTGGCCCAAATCTCACGTTGATTGGCCCAGCATGGCGACATCAACGTGTTTCCTCTTCCATGCCGGCTGATTAGACTTGGTCTCGTGGATGCGGGACGATAACCAAGGACAGATTCATCATGTTGAAAGAACGCAATACCTCGCACCGAGTGGTAACCGGGTGCGGTCGCTGCGAACGCGCGACGCTCGCGTGCAGTGCATTCTCGGAGTGACGGTGCATGCATGTCGCGATGATGCTCTACGCAGGATTTCGGCTGCTCGAAGTGACGGGCCCGATGGATGTCTTCCACGAAGCGAACCGTCTGTGCGGCGCAAGGTTGTACGAGCAGCATCTCGTGGGGCCGTCCCCGGGGCCCGTCGTGTGCTCGAATGGCGTAGCGGTGGGCACGACAGAGTGTCTGTTGGATGTGCATGCTTTATTCGACATCGTCGTGGTGCCAGGCTCCCCGGTCATTGGCCCGAGGCGTGAGCATCGGGAACTGGTGGACTGGCTCAGTGATGCCGGGCGCAGGGTGCGAAGGCTCGCGTCGGTGTCAAACGGAGTTTTTTTAATCGCGCGCGCCGGCCTTGCCGACCATCGCTCGTTGACCACGCATTGGCGCGACGCGCAACGTCTTTCCGCCGAATATCCCTTGGTACACGTCATGAGCAATCAAAGCTGCTTGAAGGATGGCAACCTGTACTCGTCGCGCGGCGTGAGTGACGGTATCCACGTGGCCTTGGCCCTGGTCAGGGAGGACCTTGGCGACGAGTTCGCCAGAAGCATTGCAACGTCATTGTCGGGGCAGCGCAAGTGAGCACAAAGTTAAGGCCGTTCGACGAGCCGGGATGCCGCTCACCATGATGCGGTGGCATCCACCTGATTCGTCTCACGAGCGCCGGTCATGGCCCGGATGCAGCTAATTTTGGCCCATGCACCACCGTCAAGAAGGGAGCGCGCCGTTCCAATCGTTGGCAGAATCATTCCCTCCTTCCTCACAATTCTTCCAGAAGAAAAAGCACCTCATGAGCGTGCTAGATGGACGAGGCTTGGTACGGAGAACCCGTCTAAGCAATCGTCCATACGCTGTTCTCGAGTTGGAAGGGAAATCGTCCTTTGAATTTAACCGCTGCTCTTGTCAGCGTCGCTCTCCCACGCGAGCCAACCATGACCCAAAACCCAATCATTGCTTCACAAGCCGATCTGACGTCAACGAATGCGAGAGAAACGCTGTCGGGGGCTGACATTATCCTGCGCGTACTCGCCGAGCAGGGCGTCGACACGCTGTTTGGATATAGCGGCGGTGCGATTTTGCCAACGTACGACGCCGTGTTTCGTTATAACGAAATGAACGCGGCACATGCTGAGCGTCAAATCAAGTTTATCGTACCGGCCAATGAGCAGGCCGCGGGTTTTATGGCCGCCGGTTATGCGCGGGCCAGCGGAAAAGTCGGCGTCTTCATGGTGACGTCCGGCCCGGGTGCGACAAATGCCGTGACGCCGATTGCCGATTGTAATGGCGATTCAATACCCGTCGTCCTCATCTGCGGGCAGGTGCCACGTGCTGCGATCGGCAGCGATGCGTTTCAGGAAGCGCCCGTCTTCAACATCATGTCGGCGTGCGCTAAGCAGGTGTTTCTGATAACCGACCCGACGAAGCTCGAGCAAACGGTGCGAACTGCTTTCGAAGTTGCCCGCACCGGCCGGCCGGGCCCGGTCGTCGTGGACGTGCCAAAAGACATCCAGAACTGGACGGGACCCTATCATGGGCGCGGCACGCGACATTTTCGCGGCTACTCCGACCGTCTCCGAATGGTGGCGAAAGGCGCGCGTCTTGAAGGGGAAAAGGCCGACGCCTTCTTCGATCTTCTGCGGCAGAGTAAGCGGCCGCTGCTCTATATCGGTGGCGGTGTTATCACGGCCCGCGCGACTGCTGAGCTGCGCGAGTTTTCCGAGCGCAACGGAATTCCGATCGTGACGACGCTCATGGGTCTTGGCGCCATACCTGCAAATCACCAACTGTGTCTCGGCATGCTCGGCATGCATGGTGCCGCCTGCGCAAACTACGCAGTTGAAGACTGCGACTTTCTCATCGCGGTGGGCGCCCGATTCGACGATCGGGTCGCCGGTGGCCGGCCTGAATCATTCGCTCCCAATGCCCGCTATGTCGCTCATATCGACATTGACGAGGCGGAGATCAACAAGGTCAAGCGCGCGCACTGGAGTCACGTGGGAGATGCGAAAGACGCGTTACTGTCTTTGATAGAGCACAGTCCGGCGACTCAGTTGCCTTCGGACTGGCTCGAGCAAGTGATGGAGCTAAAGCGGACGTTCGGAATGAACTACGACCGAAAAAACCCCTCGATTCACCCGCAGTTGGTTATCGAGAAGCTCAGCGAAATCACAGGCGGACGAGCGATCATTAGCACGGGCGTCGGCCAGCATCAGATGTGGGCCGCGCAGTTTTTCGCATTTATCGAGCCTCGAAGCTTTCTGGCATCGGGAAGTATGGGAACGATGGGTTTTGGCCTGCCTGCGGCGATTGGCGCGCAATTGGCGCGACCGGATGCCCTTGTGATCGACATCGACGGCGACGGAAGCATTCGGATGAATGTCGGCGAACTGGAGACGGCAAGCACGTACGGCGTCCCCGTCAAAGTACTGCTGCTCAACAATCGCGGTGACGGAATGATCCGGCAGTGGCAGCGTCTCTTTTATGAAGGGCGGATGTTTGTCAGCGACAAGGCGCTGCATCGGAAGAACTTTGTGATGGCGGCACAGGCCGATGGTTTTGAGTTTGCCCGTCGCGTTCAAGTGGTATGCGAACTTGAGGGCATGCTGAGGGAGTTCGTGGAATTTGACGGACCCGCCTTCCTCGAAGTGATGATCGACGAGAACGCCGATGTTTTTCCGATGGTAGGCCCGGGCCAAAGCTACTCGAGCATGATCACCGGTCCCTTTATCCCGTCTCGAACCGAGCAAGAAACACACAGTCAGAGCGTAGGACGCAAAAGTGCTACGGATATGTTCTAGCGAAGGTGAGTTCCGGTGTCGCAAAGAGTGACACGATCATGGGCGCGGCACGATGGGGCTATGCGTTTCATGGCGGCCTCTCGCCTATTTGTTCAGCTTCTCTCGAGGCGCTTGTCGAAATCTATGGTTGACGAGAATTTAATTCATAAGGCACTTGCGAACCCGTTCCGGCGCGAGATCTTGAGGTGGTTAAAAACGCCGAACCAATACTTTGTCCAGGGACACGTCAATTCCGGTTGCGGGGTACCGTCAAATGCAATCCACGCGCGCAGTGGGCTATCTCAATCGACCGTATCAGCGCACGTCGCAGCATTGGTCGAGGCGGGACTGCTTGTTTCGACCCGCGTTGGTCAGTGGATGTTTGTAGCGCGAAATGAAGAGGTGATTCGCGCTTTTGCGACACAGATCAGGTTGCACCTGTAGCCGTTGGCTTTATCGACCGAGGTGTCGGTCACCCAGGCAGCCCTTCGACAGTGCGGCGGTCCATGCTCACTTCGAGCGTGACGAGATGGCCATCGTGGATGCGGCTCGTGGACAGTTCGTCGTGACTGGTCCGATATTTGTTCTGTCGCGTGCTGCCTTTGCGTGATGCGTCGAGTTCTAGCCCGTACGAAGCGAACCTGATTGTCACCCAGTCGTACCGCGTGTCGGCCTCCCGGATGTCGACGTTCGCGGGTTCTTCAGAAAATGTTGTCATTCTGGCTCCCGATCGGTTTTGCCGCGCCGTCCGCAGCCTCGCCCAAGCGGGCGAAGATTATTTCCAAGAATGAAGTACCTGTTACGTTGTCAGAGTAACTCAGTAATGCCGGCTGATCAGGCTAGTGGCAAAGGTTGAATAAAAAACGAATGGGTATCCTAATCATAGGATTTTCAGAATCTTGGATAGTCTGTCAATCGTTCGCACCTCATCCGACGGGGCTCCGTTGGAAATCCACTGCATAAAAGTTACAGCATGCAGACTTGACTAAAGTCTACAGTCCGACGGTAGACGTTCCTGTTGAGCCAGGGCACGAACGTGTATTCGTCGTATGCGTTGCTGCCGACAAAAATCCAATTGCTGAGAATGTTGAACATCGCCGTCTCCCATTCCATTTGCCATTGACAGGCACCGCCCCAGCTTCGCTGCGAAAGCCGCTCCCAGCCACCTCACGCCTTCCGATGCCATGGAGCCCGGATGCTGCTCGATCGTCTGCAGTACGTCGTTACCAAAATCCAAGACCGCGCATTGCATCAATGCCCCATTTGCTCAAAGGCCACTCGAAGCTGGTCCTCGCGGCCGTTATCCGCCTCGTGGATGTATGCAGGTGAGCGCTTTTGACGCGACACCGCACTTGCGCCACCACTAGCGAGGTGCAGATATACGAGATGACCATGTTTATAGTACATAAAGACTAAGATAGGTATGTTTACAAATTAAATCAAGAGAATTCGGGCGCCACGTCCATTGTCATCCGTCCCCGAAGACGGGGTCTCGATCGCCCCCGCCTGCTTGCAGGCACAGAGGCCGGGCCTACTTCAAACCATGGGTCGGCACCCTGGTGTCGAACTTTGTGAAGGCAGGGAATTCCCTCTCTTTTTTCTTTGTTTTTATTTTTGTATTGTGACCTAACTTTGGTAGTATTTTCTATGAAGGCGCCGCGGGAAGCGTTTGCAACCAGATCGCCGATTGACGATTCAGGAGTTCAGCCATGGATGAAGCCACGCGCAAGGCGTTCGTCGAGGACGGCGCCATTCTGGTCAAAGGTCTTCTCAGCGAGCAGCAGTTGATCCGGTGCCGGCAGGTCTTCGACTGGGGCATAGAGAACCCCGGGCCTATGGCTTGCAGCCTGTTCGAAGGCACGGTACACAAGACCCACAACGACAACGCCAATCCGTATGCGAAGGGGCGTCTAGACGAGCTGGTTGGCCAACTGCCGTTCGGCCGACTGCTCGCGGACCTGTGGGCCTCGGATCACGTCTGGTATTTCGCGGAGGAACTGTTCCTGAAAAGCGGAGGCAGGAGCGGTCGCTCGCCGTGGCATCAGGACACTTCCTACCTGCCATGGGAGGGCATGCACTTCGGCAATGCCTGGATCAGTTTCGAGGCCGTACCCAAACAAAATGCGCTCGAGATCGTGCGGGGATCGCATCGAGGTCCGCGTCACGATGGCACGACCTTTCAAAATGCTGAAGATCCGACTGATCCTCTACATGGCGGCGATGTCTGGCCGCGCCTGCCGAATATCGAAGCTGAGCGCCGCGATAACCCGGCTGCTTACGACATCGTTTCGTGGGCGACGGAGCCCGGTGACGTCCTGCTGCTGCATCCGGGCGTGCTGCACGGCGGCGGCGCGGTGGACAGCGCGTTTCCGGAGCGCCACACGCTCGTGCTGCGCTTCTTCGGCGACGACGCGGTTTTCAGTCCGCTGCCGCAACCGAGCGTCTCGGGCTTCACGTCGTCCGGTGTCTTGTTCCTCGAAGAACTTGCCGCGTTGAAAGAAGGGGATCCGTTTCGCGCACCGTGTTTCCGTCAACTCGTCTGACCAAAAGGGCCACCATCATGACAATGTCCACTACGCGGCAATCGATCATCCCGCCGCCGTTCCAGGCGTTCTACGACGCTTACCATTTTTCACCCGCGACCCGCGTGGGGGACACGATCTGGGTCTCCGGCCAGGTCGGCATCGGCCCGGATATGAAAGCCGGCGAGGGCATGCCGGCGCAGGCCCGCATCGCCTTCGAGTCCCTCAAAGCCGTGCTCGAGACGGCGGGCGCGAGCCTCTCCGACGTGGTGGAGCTGACCACCTTTCACACGGACCTACGCGGCGAAATCGAGGCCTTTTCGGCGGTCAAGGACGCGTACTTCCCGGCGCGCTATCCGTCGTGGACCGCGGTTGGCGTGACGCAACTGGCGCTGCCGGAGCTGTGCATCGAGATTCGGGCTGTGGCCGTGTCGGGGTGCGGCGAGGGCTAAACGGTGCGGCCCCGATGCGTCAGGTTTGAATCTAACAGTACGTCTTACTAATTAGAGTGGGATCAGAAGGAGAGTCATGATGAGGAAGCAAACCGTCGGCGCCGTGTCTGCCATCGCGGCCGCCTTAGCGCTCGTAGCCGGGTCGGCCGTTGCCGACGACCTCACGCCGGTAGGCGCCGAGCGCGCGGCCAGCAAGGATGGGCTCGTGCCGGCGTTTTCCGGCAGGGGAGCGACGCCGGCCGGCTGGCAATGGGGCAAGGTTCGCGGCGACTTCTGGCAGCACAGGAGCGAAAAGCCCCTCTACTCGATCGACGCGTCGAATGTCGACAAGTATGCGGACAAGCTGGCGCCGGGCCAGATCCAGCTCGTCAAGCAGTTGAAGGGCTACCGCATGGACGTGTACCCGTCACATCGCGAATGCCAGTTGCCGGATTTCGCTGAACAGAATTCGCAGGCTAACCTCACGGCGGCGAAACTCGCGTCGGATGGCCAGACGGTGCAAGCCGCGACGCTTCCCGGCGTGGCCTTCCCCCAGCCCAAGACCGGGGCCGAGGCGATCCTCAACTACGAGACGCGATATCGCGGCGAGGGCATCGAATGGGCGCCGGTCGTCACGACCATTTCTCCGCGCCCCGGCAGCAGCGACTGGATCGATGCAGTCGGTCCTCAGGCCTTTTACTTGCCGGCGGGCAAGGAAGGCAAGACCACGCCGGCGGACGTCGACCAGTTCAGTCTTGGCGCTTACTTCACGATCGACTCGCCGGCGGCACTGGCCGGACAGGCCTTCGTGCAGCGGCAGTACTTCGACAAGGACTCCGAAACCTACTACTACTTCCCCGGCCAGCGCCGCGTGAGACGCATGCCGGCCTATACGCACGACGCGCCGCTGATTGGCTTCGAAAATCAGTATCTGATCGACGAATCCAACATGTTCAACGGTTCCATCGACCGGTTCAACTGGAAGCTGGTGGGCAAGAAGGAAATGACTGTTCCTTACGACGACTTCGGCATGTACACCTTCAAGGACAAGCTGCATGACGTCGCCACGCCCAATGGCATCGCACCCGACCATCGTCGCTACGAGGTGCACCGCGTCTGGGTGGTCGAGGCGATGCTCAAACCCACGGCGCGCCACGTTGCGTTGAAGAAGGTGTTCTATCTGGACGAGGACAGCTGGCTTGCGCTCGTGGGCGAGGACTATGACGCGCAGGGCAAGCTCTGGAAGGTGCGCGAGAGCTACGCGATCCCGGTGTGGGAACTGGGTGGCGCCTGCGATAACGAGCCGTTCGTGCAGTACGACGTCAACAACGGACGCTACGTGTTCGACGCCTCGTCGATTGGGCAGGGCAAGGACATTCACTGGTACCAGCAGATCAACGACCCGCGCTTCAAGGCGGACTTCTTTACGGCCGAATCTTTGCGGTCAGTAAGCGAGCGCTGAAGTTCGGCGAGGTACCTGGGGACTGGCGCGCGCCGGGGGCGTGCGTCGGAATTAAGGGTGACGGCAGGGGAGAACCATGAAAACGAAGATCATCGGAAGATATGTTGCGGCGTCGCTGGCCATGTTCGGCGCGGCTGCGACGAGTGCGTACGGCTACGAGTTCACGACGGGTCTGGGAGATCTCACGGGCTCGTGGGTGACCAACCTCACGGGAGGCGCGGGCATCCGCACAAAAAACCCGAGCTGCTCGCTTACCGGTGACCCGAACTCGTTCGGTTGCGGCGCGGCAGCCAACACCAATCAATGGGGCGTGGGTGACGACGGTAATCTGAACTACCGCAAGGGTCAGCCCTTCAGCACCTACATCAGTGCGACGAGCGAACTGCTCTTCAAGATGCCAAGCGAGGGCCTAAAGTTCATGATCCGTGGCACGGGTATGTACGACTTCCTCGCCGGCGACACGAACCGCACGCCGCTGTCGAGCACCGCTGCGGCGCAGGTCGTCTACAACGCACAACTGCTCGACCTGTGGGGCGAGAAGGATTTCACCATCAACGGGCAGAGCGCGCACGTGCGCCTCGGCAACCAGGTGATCAACTGGGGTGAGAGCGTGTTCGCGCAGGGCGGCATCAATGCCACCAACTCGCTCGATGTGCAGAAGTTGCTGATTCCAGGCTCGCAGCTGAAGCAGGCGCTGCTGCCCGCGCCGATGATCAGCTTTGCGGCCGATCTTTCTCACGGATTCAGCACTGAGGATTACTATCAGTTTTCTTGGAACGGCAACCGCTATCCGCCGGTGGGCTCGTTCTGGTCAGTATCGAACAGCCTGGGCCGGGGAACCGACCCGTATACGGTGAGCACCACGAATCTGAACGTGGCTGGCCCCAGCGCCGGTACCATCGCGGGGGCCAGCAGCGGCAACAAGAACGTGCTCAACGGGATCAACTCCGGCCTCGTCAACGGCGCCTACGCGGGGCCGCCATGGAACGATATCGGCCTGCCTGTCAACTGGCGGGCACCCTCGAAGTACCATCCGCAGTTCGGCATGAAGTTCAACTATTCGCCGCGCTCCTTCGATGCGAACTTCGCGTTCTACTACGTCAACTATACCGACAAGTCGCCGGTGCTTTCGTCGCTGGCCAATGGCACGCTCGACTGGTCGTATCTGCAGAACCGCCAGCTCTTTGGCGCCAGCGCGAACTTCGGGATCGGCAACTGGGCGATCGGTACCGAGCTCTCGTACCGGCCGCACGATGCCGTGGCGCTGTCGAGCTGCTATGGCGCGGGTGGCCCACTGGACCTGAACACCAACGGCGTGGCCGGCGTGAATTGTCGGCAATGGGCCGACATGAAGAAGTTCCAGTACGACATCAACGGGCTGTTGGCGCTCACGCGCAGTGAGTACCCGTTCCTCAAGCTGATCGGCGCGGATGCAGCGACGCTGACCTGGGAACTCACATGGATCTACTACCCAGGTCTGAGCCAGCGCGGCGTCACGCGCTCGGTGGATGGCCAGACGGTCACGCAGGTGCCTCAGGCGGGCTACCTGCCCTGGCTGAACAACGGCTCCAGCCTGGGCTACCCGATCGGCATGGCGCAGGGCACGTCGAGCTCCGTGGGCGCAACCATCGATTTCAACTGGACCTACGACGGCACGCTGATTCATGGCTGGCAAGTGACGCCAGGCGTGACGTTCGCCGACGGACTCTACGGCTATACGCCGACGCTTACCGCGAACTACCTGCAGGGCTCGAAGTCGCTGAACCTCTACGTGCTGTTCAACCAGAACCCGACGGTCTGGCAGGCGGGCATCAATTACACGCTGTTCTGGGGCGGACACAACACCGTAGGCAATCCCTACGCAGACCGCAACTTCGTCGGCATGTTCGTCACCCGGAACTTCTGATGGGCGGAGCGCCAGTGTGGGGTCCGATGCCGTTTGTCGCCGGAGCTGCCGAAACACTTGAAGGGAAAATGCCGTGTTAAATCGTCTGGTAAAAACGCTGGAAAGGGTGTTCTTCGGTCACCGCATGGTCGTGCTGGTGAGCATTGGCCTGTTCACCGCGGTCATGGCATTTTTCGCCGTGCAGTTGCGGATGGATGCGGGCTTCGAGAAGCAGATGCCGATCGGCCACGAATACATTCAGACCTTCCAGAAGTACCGCTCTGACCTCCTCGGCGCGAACCGGATCACCGTGGTCGTGCGTGCACGCAAGGGCTCGATCTGGACGAATGAAGGGCTTACGCGACTGTACAAGGTGACCCGGGCGGTGACGTACCTGCCGAACGTGGACCGCATTGGCGTGCAGTCGCTGTGGACGCCGAACGCCTACGTGAACGAGATCACCGACGAGGGCTTTCGCGCGGAGCCAATCATCTCCGGCACGATCACGCCCGACCAGCTCACGCCCGACGTTGTCGGGAAGGTCCGCCGTGCGACGGCACTGGGCGGCTATATCGGCACGCTCGTTTCGCACAACGAAGACAGCGCCATGATTACGGCCGAGCTCAACGAGCGGGACCGCAATGGCGAGGTGCTCGATTACGTGGCGTTCAACCACCTGCTCGAAGCCCAGATCCGCAAACCGTTTGAAGATGCGGGCTATGAAATCCAGATCATTGGCTTCGCGAAGCAGATCGGCGATATCGCCGATGGCGCGACCGCGGTGCTCGGCTTTTGCGGCATCGCGTTGCTGCTCACGGCGCTTGCGGTCTACTGGTACTGCCATTCGGTGCGCTTCACGGTGCTGCTGATTTCATGCTCGCTGACATCGCTCGTCTGGCAGTTCGGCACGCTGAAGCTGTTGGGCTTCGGACTGGACCCGCTCGCGGTGCTGGTGCCATTCCTGGTCTTTGCGATTGGCGTCTCGCACGGCGTGCAGCAGGTCAACTTCATCGTGCGTGAGATCGCGCACGGCAACAGCTCGTTCGACGGGGCGCGGCACAGCTTCAGCGGTCTGCTGATTCCGGGCGTACTGGCACTTGTCACCGCATTAGTATCGTTCATCACGCTGCTGCTGATTCCGATTCCGATGGTGCGGGAACTGGCGATCACGGCGTCGCTCGGCGTTGCATACAAGATCGTGACGAATCTGATCCTGCTGCCGGTAGCGGCGTCGTGCTTCAACTTCACGAAGCGCTACGCGGACTGCGCGCTCAGGCGCAGCGAGCGGCGCTCGGCGTGGCTGCGCGGGCTCGCGCGCATCGCCCAGCCGCGTTATGCAGGCGTGACCGTTGCATTGACGCTGGTGGTGTTCGCACTGGCCGCCTGGCAAAGCCGCGACCGCGTGATCGGCACTCTGCAGCCGGGCGCGCCCGAACTGCGTGCGGATGCGCGTTTCAACCGCGATGCCACGTCGATCGCTTCGAGCTACGACATCGGCCTCGACTGGCTCACGGTCGCGATCGAGTCGGCGAAAAAGGGCTGCGACAACCCGGCAGTCGGACTGTACGAGGACGACCTCACGAGCGCGATGCGCACCGAGCCAGGCGTGGTGTCGGTCGAGTCCTACCCGGCGATGCTGCGCCGCTACAACCAGGGTTACAACGAGGACTACCCGAAGATGAATGTCGTGCCGATCGACCCTGAGAACTACGGCGCGGTCTCGGTGGATGTGGGCCGGGTGAAAGGCTTCATGAAGGCGGATTGCAGCATGACGGCCGTGCATCTGTTTCTCACCGACCACAAGGCCACGACGATCAGCCGGATCCTGGACGATGTGAAGACGTATCGCGCTACGCATCCGTTCCCGGGCATCACCGTGCGTCTCGCGGCGGGCAATGCGGGCGTACTCGCCGCGACCAACGAGGAAGTGGCAGCGAGCGAGTTGCCCATGATGCTCTACGTATATGCAGCGATCCTGATACTGGTGTTCCTCGCCTACCGCGACTGGCGCGCGATGCTCGCGTGCTGCCTGCCGCTTTCGGTGGCGACCTTCATCGGCTACTGGTTCATGAAGGAGTTGCAGATCGGGCTCACGGTGGCGACGCTGCCCGTCATGGTGCTGGCGGTGGGTATAGGCGTGGATTACGCGTTCTATATCTACAACCGGCTGCAGGTGCATCTGGCGGGCGGCCAGAACATCGTGAAGGCGGTGCAGCACGCAATGCTGGAAGTGGGTGTGGCGACGATCTTTACGGCTATCACGCTGGCCATTGGCGTGGCGACGTGGAGCTTCTCGGCGCTCAAGTTCCAGGCCGACATGGGCAAGCTGCTGGCGTTCATGTTCCTGGTGAACCTGCTGATGGCAATGACGGCACTGCCGGCGCTGGCCTCGGTTCTGGAGCGGTGGTTCCCGAGGCGCAAACCGGCGCGTGCGCCTGGACTCTTCAGCCATTGAACAGGGGAGACGCAGTCATGATCAAGATGCTTGTTACCTGTGCCGCGCTGTGCGTGAGCGCTGCAGTCTGGGCCCTCCCGCCCGGAACCGTTGCGGACTGGGCTGCCAGGCCCGCCCATGCGTGGACCGCGCCAGCGCACATGATGTTGATGGACGCGGCGCGCGCCGGTTTGCGCATCGTCGCGGTGGGCGAGCATGGTGTCATCATCCTTTCGGATGACGAAGGAAAGACGTGGCGCAAGGCGAAAGGAGTGGCTGTTTCGGCGACGCTCTCAGCCGTCACCTTTACCGACGCGCAGCACGGCTGGGCGGTCGGCCAGTGGGGCGTGATTCTCGCAACGGGCGACGGCGGCGAGACCTGGCAGAAGCAGCGCATGGACCTCTCGGTGGACCAACCGCTCTTCTCCGTGCTCTTCACGGGCGAGAAGGACGGCATTGCGGTAGGCCTGTGGTCGCTGATGCTCGCCACGCACGACGGCGGCAAGACGTGGACGAAGGTGATTGTGCCGAAGCCGCCGGGTGGCACGAAGGCGGACCGCAACCTGTACCACATTTTTGCCGACCGCCAGGGCGCGCTCTATATCGATTCGGAACAGGGGATGGTGCTGAAGTCCACGGATGGTGGCGCGAACTGGAGCTATCAGGCAACGGGCGGCAAGGGCACGCTGTGGACGGGCGTGGCGCTGCCCGACGGGCGGATCGTGGTGGGCGGGCTGCTGGGCAGCCTGTACCAGAGCAGCGACGGCGGGGCGACGTGGGCGGCGCTGAACACGGGCACGAAGAGTTCGATCACCGATCTCGTAGCGACTCGAAACGGACTGATGGGCGTCGGGCTCGATGGCCTTGTGTTCCGGCAACGCGAGGGCAGCACGTCATTCGAGGTTCATCAGCGCGATGATCGCGCAACGCTCACCGCTGCATTGATTGATGGCGCCGGCAAACCGGTGTTGTTCTCGCAGGAGGGGGTACTGACGGTCCATTGAGAAACGCCAGTCGCTACCTTGTTAGAACGTTCTCCGTAAGAGCAGAGAAGAAAGGGGGAGAAACAATGAAACTGAATTGGGCATGAAAGATGGATCGGAAACGTAAGCCGGATACACAGACCCGGCGCCAGCTGCTACGCGTTACAGCGATGGGCGCGGCGTCACTCGCGGCCGGCGGCATGTCGCTGGCACAGGCCGCCGTAACGAAGCCCAAGAACGGCGACATTCTGGACGTCGCGATCATCGGCGCGGGTCTCGCTGGATTGACCGCGGGCCGTGACCTCAAACTGGCCGGATGCGATTCGTTCGTCGTGCTCGAGGCACGCAACCGCGTCGGTGGGCGCACCTATAACCACGACCTCGGACACGGCGTCGTTTCCGAAGCCGGAGGGCAGTGGATCGGTCCCGGCCAGACCGCGATCTTCGATCTGGCACGTCAACTCGAGATCGATACGTTTGCGAGCTGGTACACGGGTAAGACCGTCGTGATGGCGCAGGGCGCTACGGTGGCGCAGGATTTTCATGGCGGCACTGGGGGTGACGACACGATCGGCAACCGGCTTGCCGAACTGTCGCGCGGCGTGCCGTCCGGCGCGCCGTGGAAAGCATCGCATCTGGCGGAACTGGACAAGCTCTCTTACGGCGAGTGGCTCTTGCAGCAGGGCGTGAAATACGAGGACGGCTACTTTCTCGCGCTAGCCGCGAAGCTGACCACGGGCGGTGCGCCGGCGCAGCTGGGTCTGCTGCACTACTTATCGATGATCAACAGTGCAAGCTGCAACTACACGCAGCTCGAAGCGTTCAGGGGCGGCGCGCAGGAAACGCGCATCATCGGCGGTTCGCAGCGTCTGAGCATCAAGATGGCCGAGCAACTCGGCGACAAGGTCAGGCTGTCCTCGCCCGTGCGCAAGGTCACCGGCTGGGATCGCGACGTTGTCGAGTTGCACACCGATCAGGGCGTCGTCAAGGCGCGTCGTGTGATCGTTGCGATGAATCCGGCCCTGTGCAATCAGGTGGTTTTCGATCCGCCACTGCCCGGCGGGCGGACGCAACTCCAGCAGAACTGGCCCGCGAACGCCCCCATGCGCAAGACGGTCCACGTCTACGACAAACCGTTCTGGCGCGACGCCGGTTATTGCGGAACGATCTTCCAGGTCGGTGGCCCCGTCTTCATGGCGTACGACAACTCGCCTCCCGATGCATCGCTCGGCGTGATCGCCGCATTCGTCGCGCCGGGGATGTTGCCGGACGATTCCGCGATGGCCGAAAAGACGCTGTCGACCACTTTTGCCAAGGCATTCGGGGACCGCGCGCTGCATCCGACGCAGTTCCACGACTACGACTGGGGCCGGGTCGATCCATGGACCCTGCATTGCATCAATCCCATGCCGCCGGGCTTCTGGACGAAGTGGGGCAAGTATCTGCATCCCGAAGTGGGGCGCCTGATCTGGTCAGGGACCGAAACCGCCGACATCTGGGCCGGCGCGATGGACGGTGCCGTGCGTTCGGGCCACCGTGCTGCCTTGCAGGCGCTGGCCGGTTTCACTCGACGCGGCGAGGTGGCGTGAATGAAACGGGCATGGATCGTAAGCGCAGTCGTCGTGCTGGCAGGCGTCGTGGGCGTGGGAGCGCTCTACGGACGCGATTACCTCGACGGTATGCGCTTCGAAAAGACGATGAGCGAGATCGACAAGACGGCAGTGGCAGACGGTAGCCCATGGCCGCAACCGCAGGAGACCTGCTACTTCTGCCACGGTGCGCACGGGCAGTCCGTCAACGCGTGGTATCCGGCGCTGTCCGGACAGCCAGAAGCTTATCTCGTCGCCCAGTTGCACGCGTTTGCTGGCGGCCAGCGACCCAGCCCCTACATGGGGGCGATTGCGAGGGAGCTTACGGACGAGCAGATCAAGTCGATGGCTGTCTATTTCGCGCGGCAGGCGCCTGCCCAAAGCGAAGCGGTGCACGGCCAGGCGGCGCTCGAAAAGCGCGGGATGGCGCTCGTAGCGGCGAAAAGCTGCCAGGTCTGCCACGGGGCGTCGTTCATGGGCCGGGATCAGGCGCCGCGTCTGGCGGGCCAGGGCGAAGCCTATCTCGCGAAGCAGCTTGCTGCCTTCAAAACGGGCGAACGTCATGACCCAAACGGTGCAATGAACGGGATGGCGGCCACCCTGTCGGGCGAAGACATCCAGGCGGTGGCCAGCTATCTTGCGAGCCTGACGCCGGGTAGCAGCGCCGCAGGCACGCAATAGCTGCCATGTCGTAATGGTCAGGAGCAGTGGGGAGACAGGGGAATACCCTGTCTTTTCTCAGCATCATATATTTGTCAACATTAACTAAGTTTTGTATTGTGTTCTATAAAATGCATGTGTTGTCGCGACATCGACCGACAGAGGAGTTCTTCAGCCGCGGCGACATCCAGGCATTTGTCAGACGCAACATTCGGCCAATCACGTTTCAGGAGACAAGCATGGCAAAGCATCCCGTCGTCGTTTATGGCGCAAGCGGTTACACCGGCATGTTGATCATGGACTGGCTCATCGACCAGGACATTCCCTTCACCGCCGTAGCGCGCAATGCGAAGCGTACGCAGGAGATGATGGCGCAGCGGGTCGTGCGCCTCGAATCGGCAAACTACGAAGTCATTGAGGCCGAGCACAACGTGAATTCGCTCGAGAATGCCTTTCGCGGTGCAAAGGTCGTGTGCAATACGGTCGGGCCTTTCTTCAATTTCGGCCTCACTGCCGTGGAAGCGGCGCTCAAGGCAGGCTGCCATTACCTCGACACCACTGGTGAGCAGCACTATATCCGTCAGGTCCGCGAACAGTTCGGCGAGCAGTTCCGGCAGGCCGGGCTGCTGGTGTCGCCGTCGAATGCCTACATGTACACGTTCGCCGAAATCGCCGCCGAACTGGCGCTCGAAACACCGGGCATCGATGCGCTGGAGACCGCCACGCTCACGCGCGGCCCGCGAGGCGCCGGCGCCGGTGTGAGCGTGGGCTCCACCGCGACGATCTTCGAAGGCTATCGTCAGGAAGCCTGCTATCTGTGGGAAAAAAAGCTGATGCCGCATGACAGGCACGCTTCGTTCACCATCGCCTCTCCGGATTTCCTTCAGCCAGTGTTCGCGCTGCCGTGGGGCGGTACGTCGCTGCCGGTGTCTTTCGAGCACGATCCGCGCGTGCGCAGCTGTGTTTCCTGCGTGGGCTTCTACGACAACAATGCGATGCAGATGGTGCATGCGCTCGGACAGAAATGGGACGCCGAGTATGCGAACTTGCCGCGCGAGCAGCAGGATGGGGTGCTTAAACAGCTCGTCGATTCGACCACGCCGGCTATGCCGCCGCGCGAACGCACGTCGCTTCATCGCACTGTTGACTTCGCGATCGGCCGTGGCCAGCTTTCGGCCGTTCGCGCGACCGTGCACGGTATTACGCCATACATCGCGACTGGCGCCATCCAGACGGCCGCGGCCATCAAGCTCCTCGACGGTGAGACTGCGAAAGTGGGCTTCGCTTCGGGTTCCAAGGCATTCGGGCATCGCTATCTGCTCGGGTTCCTCGAGCAGCGCGGACTCGCGCGCGCGACCGTCGCGCCGCTTTAAGCGCCGCGACGAGCAGATTCAGCACAGATTCAGGGAAACATGGGATATGGCAATCATTGATTTCTTCGACCGCGGTTGGCACATCAACCCCAACGGCATCGCGTATATCCAGGACGAGCGTGGCTATTCGTTCGATGAGGTGCACGCGTTGTCGTGCCGCATCGCCAACGGCCTGCTCGCCGCCGGCTTCGAAAAGGAAGCGAAGGCAGCGGTCTGGGCCGACAACGACGTCACGGCATGGACCTGCACGCTGGGGCTGTGGCGTGCGGGCGTGGTGTGGATCCCGGTGAACGGGCGCAACGCGCCGCAGGAGAACCAGTACCTCCTCGACGCGTTCGATTGCGAAGCGCTGTTCTTTCATCAGGCGTTCGCACCGGCGATCGAAGCGCTGCGTCCCAGCCTGCCCAAGGTCAGGCTCTGGATCTGTATCGATGCCGATCTGCCGTGGGCGCCGTCGCTCGAGAAGTGGAGCGCGGCACAACCTGCGACAGAGCCGCGCGTCGATTACGACATGGACGACATCGTGACCCTTTCGGCCACGGGTGGAACGACGGGTTTGCCGAAGGGTGTGATGAACACGCATCGCGCGTTTCAAACCTACTTCGCGCAGTTCATGATGGCGTTTCCGTATGGCGTGGAGCGTCCGGTCAATCTCGCCGCCGCGCCCATGACGCATACCGCGGGAATGCTCTCGCTGCCGTGCACCGCGCGCGGCGGCACGGTGGTCGTGTTGCCCAAGCCGGAGCCGGCGCTTCTTCTCGCGGCGATCGCGAAGCATCGGGTCACGGAGTTCTTCCTGCCGCCGACGGTCATCTACCGTCTGCTCGATATCCCCGGCATCGAGGACCAGGATTTTTCGTCGCTCAAGTGCTTCCTGTATGGCGCCGCGCCGATGTCGGTGGAGAAGCTCAAGCGCGCGATCGAAGTGTTCGGTCCGATCATGGCGGGCGGCTACGGACAGACGGAAGCCCCGGCGTCCATCTCCTATCTCACGCCTGCCGAGCACTTCGTCGACGGCAAGCCTGCGCCGGACAGCCGGCTCTCGTCGGTCGGCAGGCCCAACCCGCTGATCCGCGTCGAAATCATGAACCATCGCGGCGAGATCCTGCCGCAGGGCGAGACCGGCGAAATCTGCGTGCGCGGCGACCTCGTCATGAAGGGCTACTACAAGGCGCCGGAGAAGACTGGGGAAACGATCATCGACGGCTGGCTGCACACGGGCGACGTCGGTCATCTGGATTCCGAAGGGTATCTGAACATCACCGACCGCAAGAAGGACATGATCATCAGCGGCGGCTTCAACGTCTATCCGAGCGAAGTCGAGCAGGTGATCTGGGCCCATCCGGCGGTGCAGGATTGCGCGGTGATCGGTGTGCCCGACGAAAAGTGGGGGGAGGCCGTGAAGGCGGTGGTGGAGCTCAACGCGGGTCAGAGCGTCAATGCCGAAGATCTCGTGGCGTTGTGCAAGGAGAAGCTCGGCTCGATCAAGGCACCGAAGACTGTGGACTTCGTCGCGGCACTGCCTCGCAGCGCGGCCGGCAAGGTGCTGAAGAAGGATCTGCGCGAGCAGTACTGGCAGGGTCAAACCCGTCGGATCTGAGTCAGCAACGTTGAGATAAAACACCATGAGCGACATTTACATCGCCGGCATTGCGATGACCGTGTTCGGCCGGCACTTCGAGCGCAGCATCGACGATCTCGCGGGCGAAGCGCTACGCGGAGCATTGAAGGATGCGGGCTGTGGCGCAGAGGCGATCGGCGCGGCTTTCTATGCTGGCATCACCAACGGGCCGCTGCAGGGCCAGCTGTCAATTCCGGGGCAGGTCGTGTTCAGCAAGATCGGGATTGAAGGCATTCCGGTCTACAACGTCGAAAACGCCTGCGCATCGGGCAGCACCGCGGTGCATCTCGCAGCCCAGGCACTTCGGTCGGGCGCCTGCGATGTGGCGCTCGCGCTCGGCGCGGAGAAGATGAACGTAGCGGACAAGGCGAAATCATTCGCTCTCTTCGAGGCGGGCTGGGACGTGTCGCGCGTCGACGAGAACTTCGCCAGCCTGATGAAGCTCGGCGAAGGCATGGAGCCGCCGCCCGGATCAGAGTCCGATCGGCCCTATAGCCGCTTCATGTCGGTCTACGCCGCGCTGTGCCGGTATCACATGAAGATCTACGGCACCACGCAACGCCAGATCGCCGCCGTGTCGTCGAAGAACCATCTGCATTCGGTGCACAACCCGTATTCGCAGTTCCGCCAGCCGTTCACGATCGATGAAGTGCTTGCGGCACCGCCGATCACGTATCCGATCACGCTGCCGATGTGCGCGCCGGTCACGGACGGTGCGGCAGCGGCGATCCTCTGCACCAAGGAGGGACTGCGGCGCATCGGCGCCGACCACGAGCGTTGCATCCGGATTGCGGCGAGCGTGATCCGCAGCTTCACGCATCGACGAGCCGACGAGCCGGAGAAGAATATCGGCCGCCTCGCGGCGCTGCAGGCCTATCAACAGGCAGGCCTCGGCCCCGAGGACATAGATGTCGCAGAAGTGCACGACGCGTCGGCAATGGGGGAAATCATCCAGGCCGAAAATCTGCAACTGGTCCCGATCGGCCAGGGCGGCCCCGCAGCCGAGCACGGCGAGTTCACCCTCGGGGGGCGCATTCCAATCAACACATCCGGTGGCCTCGAATCGAAAGGTCATCCACTGGGTGCGACGGGAATCGGTCAGCTATACGAACTGGTGACTCAGCTGCGCGGCGAAGCGGGCGCGCGTCAGGTATCCGGCGCGCGGCACGCAATTCAGGAAAACGGCGGCGGATTTCAGGGCATCGAAGAGGCGGCGCTTGCCGTACACATTCTGAGCAAGACTTGATGGAGCGAGCATGAGCGAGACAACGGAAGCACAGGCAGGACAACAAGACGGCTCGCGTTCCGGAGTCAGCCGCCGCACCTTCATCAAGGGCGCGGCGGCCGCAGCCGTGGTGGTGCCGGCAGTGGCGGCCACGCAATGCTCACGCGTCGAATCGCCTGGACCCGTGGAGGAGGCCAGAATGACCGCTGACATGGAGAAGTACCGCGCGCTTGGCGGCTGGGTTGAAAGGCCGGGCGACATGCAGCCGGAACTCGTGGGCGACGCGAGCGCGGATGTGGTCATCGTCGGCGCCGGGTTTGCCGGGCTGTCGGCTGCGCTGGAACTGGTCAGGCACGGAGCGAAAGTGATCGTACTCGAGCGCGAGTTTGCCGGCTTTGGTGCAAGTGGACGCAACGCGGGCTATCTGGCCGGCGCACTCGCGCTCGAGTACGATCTTTTTCTCAAGAGCATAGGCAACGAAAAAGGGAAGGAGATCGTCCGCTACTACGAGGACGCCGTCCCTTTCGTGGAGGGCAAGCTCAAAGAGTACGAGATTGACTGCGACTACAACCAGACCGGCATTATCCGTGCAGGCATTGATCCTGCGCAGGAAGAGAAGGTGCGCGAGGACATGCGAACCGGCGCCGGGTTGGGCTTTCAATCAGAGTTTCTCGATCAGGCTGAGATGCGTGCTCGTGGCATTCCGCCGGCGTTTCTGTTTGGCAACTACGTGTCGCGCGGCGGCACGCTCCATCCCGGCAAGTACGTGATGGGGCTCAGGCGCGCGGCGCTGCGCTCGGGCGTCAAAATCTACGAGAATACGCCGCTGCTCTCTTACACGGAGGGACCGGTCATCAAGGTGCAAACCCCGCGAGGCAGTGCGAGCGCCCCGGCTCTGATGCTGGCGACCAACGCCTATACGCCGCAGCTCGGCCTGCTTGCAGACAAGGTCGTGCCGTTGCGAGTTTCGGCGATCGAGACCGAGCCGCTTTCCGATGCCCAGCGCAAGGCGTTGGGCTGGCCGCGACGCGAAGGCATCGTGACGGCACACTGGACCATGGAAAGCCACCGCCTGACCGTCGACAACACACTCGTGGTGACGACGAAGCGTATCCACTACCCATACGGCTCCAAAACGCCGAACGTGCCCGACTACGAGTCGTATCGCGAGCTGCGCACGGCTCTGCATGACCGCTTCCCGACCCTCAAAGGCATCGCGCTGCGGGCGTGCTGGAGCGGCTATATCAGCCTGGCCAATGACGCGCTGCCAGTCGTCGGGGCAACGGGGGTACATCGGAACATCTTCTACAGCGCCGGGTGCTCCGGGCATGGTGTGGCCGCGCAGTCGATGGTGGGCAACATGATTGCCGGGCGCATTCACGGCACCGAAAATCCGCTCCTTTTGGCGCTGGATCACAAGACGCCATCCACGCTGCCCGAGCCGTTGCGATGGTGCGTCATCAATGGGGCGTTGGGCGTGACGAACGCGCTGGACGACCGCGTGAACGACAAGGTGCGCGCGGCGCAGGTGTTGCGTGCATAACGCGCGTAGCGCCAGGGGACGCCTGCAGCGAACGTACCTCGACCTGGCCCGATTGGGGCATTGGGCGAGTGGCTCGACGATTGGCTCCTGTAAATCGAGGCGATGAGGAGGGGGCTCGAACCCTGCGGTGCGCCATATGGATGTTCAGCCTCGTGTAAGGTATAGTCATGTTTACCTAGGAAGCGGTTCGTGTGACCGCGTTGCCTCTCCTCGGCGAGGCGTCTACCTCACTCAAGGCGGAAAGCGATGACAGTGCCAAAAGAGCCAAGCACCCGTAAGCGGCGCACGTCGGGCGCAGCACCCTCCACGGGAACCGCACCCGACGGTTTGCGAGCCCAGGGCGTACGTACGCGCAATGCCATTATTCGTGTGGCAAGGAAGCTCCTGCTCGAGAGTGGCCCCATGGACTTCTCGCTGCGCGCCGTCGCCCTGAAAGCGGGAATCAGTGTCAGCAACCTCCAATACTACTTCCCGACGCGGCCTGCCGTCCTACGGGCGGTCATGGCGCCTGTAATCGACACGTATCTCGATGCGCTAAAACAGGCGCTCCAGAGCAATGCCTCGCCGCGCGCGGCGATCGAAGCCATTCTCGATCTGGGGCTACAGGACGCGAAGGACGCGAAGAACATCCCGCTGTGGTGGCATTTCTTTTCGTTTGCGTCTACCGATCCCGAATGCGGACAGATGCGGGACGAGTGGTACGACACCTTGACGAGCGAACTTGCCAAGCTCATTCGCGCCGTGAATCCGGAGCGTGGGGCGGCCGAGAGTGCACATATTGCCGTGCTGCTCATTTCGATGGTCGACGGCATGACACTTCATCTGGGCACCACGCGCAGCAAGCGCGCGTACATGCGAGGGTTCGAGGCGATGTACTTCGAGACCGCGCGTAACCTGGTGTGGGGGAAGACGGTGGACGCCGAGACGGCCTAGCAGCCACGGTGCCATGCCGGCTAAGAAAGGACGGGGGAATACCCTGTCTTTTTTTTTCACCTTTTGTTTTGTATTGTTACCTATGTTTGGTACGTTGATCTACAAGCTGGATGACTGGGCTGCGAGGCAGTCCGGTCGACATGCATCCACGAGAGGAGGAATACCGAAATGATTCGACTGCACACGTCTGTAGGGTTGCCGCTGGCCGGATTGAGCGGCTTCGAAACGCCGATGAGCGAGGAGGAGCGTGCGATCCAGGATACGGTTCACCGTTTTGCGCGCGACGTGCTGAAACCCGTCGGCCGCGAACTCGACCGCATGACGCCGGAGGAAGTGATCGCGCCCGGCTCGCCGTACTGGGCGGCCATGATGGAGAGCGCGAAACTCGGCCTTGATCCGCAGTTGCTTGCGCAGCTTCCGCCAGACATGGCGGTGCGCATTGAATCGTTGATCGGCGAAGAACTCGGCTGGGGTGATGCAGGGCTTGCCGTTTCGATCGGCGTGGCGCCCGCTCCGTTGATGATGGCGCAGTCGATCGGTAATCAGGAGCTCATCGACATGTGCACCGGCAAGATTGGTTGCTGGATGAACACTCAGCCCGACCGTGGCACCGATGCCGCGATCCTCTACCGCGATGAGATCAGCGCGGGCGGCAAGCAGCCGGTGGGTAACCTCACGGCAAGGGTGGGTACGGATGAAATCGTCATCAACGGGCAGAGTTCCGCGTGGATCTCGAACGGCTCAGTCGCGCAGGTGGCGCTCGCGTACATGGCGGCGGATTATGGCGATGGGTTCTATGGCACCGGGGAACAAAGTGCATTCACGAACGGCATCGGCATGATTCTTCCGCTCGATCTGCCGGGTATCTCGCGCGGCAAGCCGCTCGACAAGATTGGCCAGCGCTCGCTGCCGCAGGGCGAGATCTACTTCGACAATGTGAAGGTGCCCAAGCGCTTCGCCATAGCACTGCAGGACGAATATCTGGGCAATCTTGCCTCTATCTGGTCGTTCGCCGGGACGCACATGTGCCAGGTGTTCGTGGGCGTGGCCCGCGCCGCGTTCGAACTCGCGCTGGCGTATTGCCACGAGCGCAAGCAAGGAGGGGCGCTGTTGATCGACCACCAGATGACGCAACTGCGCGTGGGCGAGATGCTGCGGCGCCTCGAGATGGCGCGTGCGATTGCGCGACGCAGCCTCGCATTCTCGCGTCTGTCTCCAAAGAGTCATCCGTATGCGACTGCCCAGGCCAAGGTCAGCGTGACCGAAGAAGCGATGAAGATCACGCACGAGGCGTTTCAGCTTTTCGGTGGCAACGGCACTACCCGCGAATTCCCGATCGAGAAGCTGTTCCGCGATGTGCGCTCCGCGCTGATCGAAGACGGCGAGAACTACCACCTCACGTTGCGTCTGGGTGTCCTGGCAGGAAAGCTCTATCAGAACGGGTGGACGAAGGAGTAACCAGACCGTCGGCGCCGCTGTATTGGCCTCGCGTTGATGCACCGTCTATCTTGGCTCGAATTCGTTTATTGATTGGAAGTGCGACGTGAACGCTACCGCCATATTGAGTCGTGCAGTTCTCGCGGCTGCGCTAACGGCCGTCGCCGTTTCGGCTTAGGCGCGTGGCGGCGGCGTTCGCACGCCCGAGCAGACGACGTCGCATTCCGTGTCCGTCTCGAATCGAGTGCCGGATGATCCGGGTGCGCAGACCAATGCGGCTCGATTGGACGGGCGCCCGGTCACGGACGTCAGCCCGGCGCGGGCAAAACCCGGGCGCAAGTCCGGGCCGAGCTCCTGCAGGCCGGAGAGGAGGGGATGCGTCTGCCGCGCTGGGTTGACTATCCGCCCAGTGCCGCGACGAGGACGCCTAACCGGGAAAACTTCCTGCGCATGGAACAGGTGTGGAAGGCAAAAGGGATCATTCCGGCGACGAGCGTAAGCAGCACAAATGGATTGAACGAGGAGCAGCAATGAAACTGTTGGTGGCGGTGAAGCGGGTCGTGGATGCCAATGTGAAGGTCGGCGTGAAGTCTGACGAAACGGGTGTCGATATCGCTAATGTGAAGATGTCGATGAACCCGTTCGACGAAATCGCCGTGGGAGAGGCGGTGCGTCTGAAGGAGGCAGGCGTGGCGACGGAGGTCATCGCCGTTTCCGCTGGTGTCGCGCAAGCTCAGGAAACGCTGCGCACGGCGCTCGCGATCGGAGCGGATCGCGCGATCCTCATCGAGTCGAATGAAGACCTGCCGCCGCTTGCCGTGGCGAAGCTTTTGAAAGCGCTCGCCGATAAAGAGCAGCCGCAGCTCGTGATCCTCGCCAAGCAGGCTATCGACGACGATTCGAACCAGACCGGCCAGATGCTCGCCGCTTTGGCAAACCTGCCGCAGGCCACCTTCGCTTCGAAGATCACCGTCGCCGATGGTAAGGCCACGGTCGCGCGTGAAGTCGATGGCGGTGCGGAAACGCTGTCGCTCAAGCTGCCCGCCGTTGTGACCACCGACCTGCGCCTGAACGAGCCGCGCTACGTCACGCTGCCGAACATCATGAAGGCGAAGAGGAAGCCGCTGGAAACGATCAAACCTTCGGATCTGGGTGTAGATGTCACGCCGCGTCTGAAGACCCTGAAGGTTGCCGAGCTGCCCAGGCGTAGCGCAGGCGTGAAGGTCGCCGACGTGAAGACGCTGGTCGAGAAGCTGAAGACCGAAGCCAAGGTGTTGTGAGGAGCGAGAGAGAAATGACGAATCTGGTTATTTCCGAACACGAGAACGCAACCATCAAGGCTGCGACGCTGAACACCGTGGCTGCCGCACAGAAGATCGGCGGCGACGTGCATGTGCTGATCGCGGGCCACAACGCCCAGGCCGCCGCCGACGCAGCAGCGAAGATCGCCGGCGTTTCGAAGGTGCTGCTGGCCGACGCACCGCAACTCGAAGTGGGCCTCGCCGAAAACGTCGAAGCGACGGTCCTGAGCATCGCGAAGAACTACTCGCACATCCTCGCGCCGGCCACGGCAGCGGGCAAGAACGTCACGCCGCGTATCGCAGCGAAGCTCGACGTCGCGCAGATCAGCGACATCACCGCAATCGATTCATCGGGCACGTTCGAGCGTCCGATCTATGCAGGTAACGCGATTGCGACGGTTCAGTCGCAAGACCCCATCAAGGTGATCACGGTCCGTACCACGGCATTCGATGCAGTCGCAGCAGAAGGTGGCAGCGCAGCGGTTGAAAAGCTCGACGCGGCAGCAGACAGTGGCCTCTCGCAATTCGTCGGCCGCGAAGTCACGAAGCTCGACCGTCCAGAACTCACGAGCGCGAAGATCATCGTTTCGGGTGGCCGGGGTCTGGGCAGCGGCGGGAACTACACGAAGGTTCTGGAGCCGCTGGCGGACAAGCTCAACGCGGCTCTTGGCGCTTCGCGTGCTGCGGTAGATGCCGGCTACGTGCCGAACGATTATCAGGTCGGTCAAACCGGCAAGATCGTGGCTCCGCAGCTGTACATCGCGGCGGGCATCTCGGGCGCGATCCAGCACCTGGCGGGCATGAAGGACTCGAAGGTGATCGTGGCGATCAACAAGGACGAAGAAGCACCGATCTTCAACGTGGCCGACTACGGCCTCGTGGGCGATCTGTTCACTGTCGTGCCGGAGCTGGCGTCGTCAATCTGAGCGCCCAGCCGGAGGTGCGCCCGTGATGCCGGGCGCACGCTGGTGTAATCCCGCTCACTTGCCAGGATCGTCGAAATTTTCTATGACGCGGTGTTTCGGTGCCCGGTGGGGCGTGCGAAAGTGAAACATCGCGAGACATGTTTGAAGATACAGAGGAAAACCCTTTATTTTTTTTGACTTTATCTTGGTATCATGACCTATGTTTGGTTGTATGTACAATTAAAGAGCCGCTGAAGCAGCCGATCTCACGGTCTCCGAAGAGGCTCGCGCATGGTTATGAATAAGGAATGCAAAGCAGCTGCGCAGCACCGTGTATCGACCGGATATTGGGTCTGGCGCCTGAGCGGGGCAGGTTCGGTGACCTGCGAGCAGCGGGGACCTTCATCACGTAGACAGAGACACTATGGCAAAAAAATCTTCCCCTGACGGCACTGCAAACCTGCAGCGCAGGCAATGGCTCAAATATGCCGGTGCCTCGGCTGCCGTGGGTACGCTCGCCATGGGCACCCAACAGGCGTATGCCGCAGTCACCAAGGCCGCGCCAGGCGCGGACGGCGTTCTCGACGTCGCCATCATAGGAGCGGGGCTGGCCGGACTGACCGCCGCGCGAGATCTGCGCCAGGCGGGCTGCGAATCCTTTCTGGTGCTGGAAGCACGGGATCGCGTGGGAGGGCGAACGTTCAACTACAGCATCCCCGGCGGGTACGTTTCGGAAGTCGGCGGGCAATGGATCGGGCCTGGCCAGACCGCCGTCGCGGATCTCGCACGCGAACTGGGTGTCGGGACCTTCCCGACTTACTATGACGGCAATACGGTCATTCTGGGCGGCGACGGTCGCGTGACAGTCGATCTGAAGGGCACGTTCGGCACCGACGAGGCGATCGGGGCAGAGCTCAGCAGGCTCTCGCGCGACGTGCCTTGTGGCGCACCGTGGACGTCCCCGAAGGCCGGCGAACTGGACAAGCTCTCGGTAGGTGACTGGCTGGAAAAGCAGGATATCAAGCCTGAAGACCAGGTTGCATGGAATGGCAGCATTACTCTTTCGGGCGGCGCGGCGCCAGCAAAGATGGGGATGCTGCACTTCCTTTCGATGGTTAATTCAGCCGATTGCGATTACTCGCAGCTCGACAGCATCAAGCACAGCGCCCAGGAGACCCGCTTCATCGGCGGCTCGCAAATTCTCAGCATCAAGATGGCCGAGCAACTGGGTGACAGGGTGCGCCTGTCTTCTCCGGTCTACCAGATTTCCGGATGGGACGGCGACGTCGTCACCCTGCACACAGACCTTGGCGAAGTGCGGGCACGGACCGTAATCATGGCCATCCATCCGGCTTTGTGTCATCAGGTGCAATTCGATCCACCCCTGCCAGAAAAGCGCGCTGCCCTGCAGCGCGCCTGGCCCGCGCATTCCCCGGCGCGGAAGACGGCCATGGTCTATCGGCGTCCATTCTGGCGCGACAAGGGCATGAATGGCAGCATCTTCCAGGTCAATGGCCCGATCCTCTGGGCCTACGACAATTCCCCTCCCGCCTGCGAGATCGGGGTCATCAACGCGTTCATCCAGAATGCGATGGTCCCGTCCGAGCGGGACGCGGCAATGGCCATGCATAAGCAGTTCTACGCGCAGGCATGGGGTGACGAAGCACTGTCGCCCATCGCCTACCACGATCAGGACTGGGGCCGGGTGGATCGCTGGACCTTGACCTGCGTTTCCGCCATTCCGCCGGGCTTCTGGAGTGCTCACGGCGAGGCGCTGCGCCCGTCGTGCGGGAAGCTGATCTGGTCGGGGACGGAGACTGCGAACATCTGGGCCGGCTACATGGATGGCGCCGTGCGCTCGGGCCGCCATGGCGCGCTTCAGGCGCTGAATGTCCTGCGTCAGGCGTAGGAAGGCAACGATGAAAAAAAACCTATTGATTGGCATTCCTCTAGTTGTTGTCTTGCTGCTGGCCATTTTCGGTGCCGATCTGCTGGGTCTTTACCGGCTTCAGAGCTATATCACGACGTCGACCACGGCTTACCTGGCTGATGGCGGCGCCTGGCCGCATGTGACCGATGTCTGTATGGGCTGTCACGGAGTCAAAGGCAATTCGCTCCATCAGGGGTATCCGAGCCTGGCGGGGCAGCCAGCGCCTTACCTGGAAACCCAGCTTCACAACTTCGCTAGTGAGGCGCGGCGCAACCCGAACATGGGGCCTCTCGCGATGACGATGAGCGATCCGCAGATCAAAGCGCTGGCGGAATATTTTGCCGGTGTGACCCCTATCGCGAATCGCTACTTCAAGCCGGATGCACAACTCCGCGAGAAGGGGCGGCACCTGGTGGCCGCGGGCAACTGTGTTGCATGTCACGGTGCCCAATTGACGGGTCACGACCAGTTTCCGCGTTTGGCTGGTCAGGGATACGACTATCTGCTCGCGCAGTTCGACGAGTTCGCTTCCAGCGCCCGCAGCGAGCCCACCGGCGTCATGAAAAACCTTGTGACGGGCTTTTCCCCGGAAGACCGCAAGGCCATCGCCAGCTATCTGGCAAGCCTTGACCCGAAAAAAAATTGACCAATCAGATGCAACCGGAATTGGGAGTTTAGCGATGGACCTCAGATCTTTAGTTCTTATGCTTTCTAGTGCCTTGCTGGCGGTGAGCTCATTTTTCTACGGCTGGAAGATCGTCAGGAAACGAAACTATCTTCTCGGGCTGGAGATGTGGATCGTCGGTACCTCGGCTACGAACGCCATTGGATTTTTTGCCACCGGCAATGCAGTTTCCTATGAGGCAGCGCACTTTTTCGATGCGTTTTCTCGCGGATTCGGTATGCCGATCATTGCCGTCGCGGGTCTGATGGCGATTACGCACGGCTACAAGCCGTCAATTCGCCAGGACGTCGCGGTATTCGTCGCTTCCTTTGCGCTCACATTCGTCCTCGTGGGGGCGGATTTCATCGACGGCGTTTTGCCTTACTACTATCTGGCGATGTGGATCTGGCTGTCGATCTATCTCGCTTATTTCGTCAAGCGATTGCTGAACATCGGCGCAATGCTTGAAGCGTTGGGGGTAGCAGGGGCGCTGGTGACATCACTCACGATTGCCGGCATTTACGACTTCTACAAGATCCCTGGAGAGGAAACCAACGTCGTGCTCAATTTCTTCACGCTTGCGCTGTGCACGTGGGCCTACTTCATGCCGGCGATCTATTACGGCTATTGCGCCCTGGAGCGTGCCCGAAGCGGGAGTGTCGCGTCAAATAACCCCGTTCCATACGGTAATTGAGCAAAAGCCCTCGCTGTTGCCGCGCTCCGATGCAACTGGACGTCCAACGCGGGCAACGCTGAACGTTTCTCAGGGAGATTTGTGATGAATCAGACCTCGCGCAGGGTAATGCGCTTCACTGCCTGGAGTGCCATCATCGGCGGCCTGCTGGCGTACGCGAATGTTGGATTGTCGGTGGCGGTGACCGGCCCGGATGCGGATATGGTGCTGCACGGTGCGTCGATGCTGGCATTGCCTCCGAACACCCGCGACCTGTTCCGCTGGTGCATGGCTGCCGACGTGTTCGGCTTCTACCTGCCCTTCCTCGCCATCGGTGGATACTTTGTGCACGCATTTCGTGAGGAGTTGGGCGCACTCGGCAACATGGTGGCGATGGCCGTCGTGCTGTACGTCGTGGTGGGCGTGACCGGCGCTGTCATGCAGTTTGCAATTCTTCACCCACTGGCACATCTATATGCGGGCGGCGACGATTCCACGAGAAACGCCGCGGCGGCGGTATGGACGGCGATAGCCAATGGGACGCAAAACGGCCTCTGGTGGATTGAGGGTCCCCTCGTGCTCTTCTGGACACCGATTGCCGCCAACGTGCTCAAAAAGGCGGGTTGGAAGGGGGCGATTCTGCTGAAAATCGTCGGCTGGGCTTTCGGGGTCTTCTTTTTGTTCGGTTTTTTTCCGGATCTCGACGCGCTTTCGAATGCGAGCGAGATGGTCGTGGTGCTGGTTCTGCCGCTGTGGATGTTGTTGTTCGGCTGGCAGTTGCTGCGCCGCGCACGAACGTTGCCGGCAGGCTTGCAAGGCGTTGGCGCAACCACCTGAAACAATAACTCTCAAACACATCTCAACACGGAATTGAATATGACTACCCTGATCGTGAGCTACCCGAGCGCAGAAGGTGCGACGTTTGACCGCGAGTATTACCTTTCGACCCATGCCCCGCTTGTCCGCGCGGCTTGGAGTGAGTTCGGTCTGCAATCGGCCGAGGTGCTGTTTCCATCACCAAAGCCGCAGCCCTTCGCATGCGTAGCGATACTGCGTTTCAGCGATGAGGTCGGGATCAATATGGTCCTTTCATCCGCCAAAACTGCCGAGGTGATCGGCGACGTGAAGAACTTTACCAATATCACGCCGACAATTTTCTGCGCGGACGACTGACCGATCGCGCGGCTGGCCTGTCTTCGCCATTGCCGCGAGGCGTGCATCGCACGACTGCGCTTTCTAATGCCTGAACGGGCGGTCGACTCGCTCAACCCCATCCTGCAAGGGAAGCTTCAGTGATTATTGAGCCTGGTAATCTAAAACACAGGCCGAGCATCCTCGCGACGAACGTACCAATGTAAGCAATCAATTTGCCCTATGACATTACTGATTGGCATTCCTCTGGAAGTGGCCACCGGAGAGCGACGCGTAGCGACGGTACCCGAGGTGGTCGAGAAACTGATCAAGCTGGGGTTCCCGGTGGCCGTGCAAAGCGGTGCGGGCGCCGCCGCGAACTTTGACGATGACGCCTACCGTGCGGCCGGTGCCGAAGTCGTGGCGTCGGCTGCCGAACTCTGGACTCGAAGCGACATCGTGCTCAAGGTGCGCGCCCCGGCAAGCCGCGTCGCTCGAAGAAACCGCGGCAAGCATGGGTGAACTTATATTGTCAGTTCGACGTAACTCGGATCGTGTGCGGCAGGCAGCGGAGTTGGCCAACGCGACATCGCTCGCGGCCGATACCAGTATGGCCGCGGTCGAGCAGATGAGAAGCACTATGGACAACATCTCCGTGAGGTCGGCGAAGATCGTGGAAATTACCGCGCTCATCGAAGGCATCGCTTTTCAGACGAACATTCTGGCTCTGAATGCGGCTGTTGAGGCTGGGCGTGCGGGCGAGCATGGGCGGGAGTTCGCGGTTGTCGCCGGAGAAGTCCGTAACCTCGCGCAGCGCGCAGCTATCGCAGCGAAGGAAATCAAGGTTCTGGTCCGGGTCTCGGCGGAGGCGATTTCCGGGGGGGGGGGGACGTGCATGCTGACCGCGTCATGCAGGCCATGGTGGACGTTCGGGGAGCGGTCAAGCGCGTGGTTGAGATCAACGACAATTTCTTCGACGCTTCAGAAGAGCAGCGCGGGGGAATCAGGCAGGTCAACGAGGCCGTGGGCCGTATGGACCAGGTCGTTCGCGAGAACGTGGCGGTAGTTCAACGAGCGGCAGAAGCGGCGGCCTCGCTAAAATAGCAGGTGGCCGCCCAGCGGCGCGCCATTGCCGTATTGGAGGTCCATTCGCAAAAAGGACAAAGTGACCCGTCATCGGCCTGATTCGCTTCTGCCAGCACGTACCCAGCCGGTCAGGCGAACGGATGGCGCGTGCCCGGTCCCGACGGCCAGATGGACGCGCAGTTCATCCGCATGACTTGATCGTCGCAACAATCGACATTTTTGGCACCTACGGCGAGGCGTTGAGCGACAAAGGGAATGGCCAATGTCAGCGTTTATCGACGCCTGAATAATGTTTTGCCAAGAAAAAACCAACAGGAACCGTTGCGTCGCACACGTGGCTGTTTCTGTTGCGCGGAATCCGGCCGGAAGCATTGAACTGCCGTCGCCGGATGCGCGAAAAACACAACGCCTGCAAACATACCAATTGTCGAGGCCAGATTTAAATGTCCGGGTTTGGACTTTTTAGATGGAATGGTCGCCTCCCGCCTTAACGGTCTGTCCGGCGCCGCGGTCTCGCTTCCGGAACGTGCGACATTGCGGATTCGGCAGTCCTGCCGCCAAGGAGAATCAAATGGACCCCACGGTCATTGCCATCGATCTGGCTACACGCGTCTAGACTGCGAACGATCGGTGGGCAACGCGTTTCCGTCTTTGGGGCCGCAAGGTGCGTCCCCGTTTCGACGCCCGCAAAAGGGCCGCCGCCCCGGTTGCGATTCCGGGGAGATGACGATGGGCAGCGGCGATAGGATCTGTTGTACGAAACCGCTGACGCGGTAGCAGGTGGTCGGCGGCGTCTTCGACATCGTTCATGGAGTGTCTCCCCTTGAGTGCCCGCAGTTGGAGGAGAGGGGCCGTTTGCGATGCTTATGAGCCAATGGTATCTCGCAAAGAACATGTCGAAGCATTACGCGACGAAGCGCAAGGGCCGACCTGCAAGATATTCGCCGACCTTGGTCGGAGGGGCAGCAGTGGTCGACGGCTGCGATTGTGGCGAGATAAAGGAACGCATTGTCGAGATCGCCTGGCCGGCGCAGCAGTTCGTCAGCGAGTTCTCGCGAAGCGCGGCGTGTCGGCCTACGCGGCATAGTGGTGGAGAACCAACTTGGCTCCGTCTCCGTATATGGCGCGCGGCTGTCGGGAAAGATGCTCGGCGCGCGGTGAGTACGCTTCCATGGACTCGAACTCTCATGTACTCAAAAACGTACTCATTCGACGTCGGCTTATCGTGGGATGGGAGCATCTTCCAAGCGTCCCCAAAAACAAAAAGCCCGCAAAGCGGGCTTTTCATTAACATCAGATCCAGCAACTGATCTGGACCTATTTTTATGGTGCCCAGGCGAGGACCTGGACTTCACATCTATGTATTTGATATCTAATGTTATTTGTCTGGCGTTGGTCTCCTCGTGTACTCATCGATGTACTCATTCGCCGCCAGCTTAAAAAATCTAATATGTAGGTGTGGCGCAAATGCGACGACAGATCGACCATCAGTAGGTGTGAACGCCGTCGTTTAGTGTCGGATTTAGACCAGCGTTCACAAGCAAAGCTCGTCGAAGGCAAAACTCAACGCGATACCGGCGAGCTTTAGCTTGATACGGTGAAAAAATGGCACCCGCAATGCGGGTGCCCAACTCCGAGGAGCACAACCCCTGTTCTGCGTTTCGGTTGCGATGGACTTGGGAACCAGTGGTCCACCGCCTTACTACGGAATCCAGCGTTCAGCCAATTCCTGACAAGGTCTGAGCCACTTAGAACTTGTGACGCAGGCCGACGCGCGCGACCACCTGATTGCGATTCGACGATACGTCATCGGCCACCGGCACAAAGGCGAAGTCGAGGGCGCTGCCAGTACGGTCACCACCGACATGCTGATACGCACTCTGTACATATACGTCCGTGCGCTTTGACAGTGAGTAATCAGCCATCAGCCCCGCAGTTTCGTAATTCGGCTTTAGCTTTCCAGTGGTGGCATTGAAACCGCTCGGGGTGTACGTATACATCGCGCCGACGAAGAAGGCTGGCGTGAACTGGTACTTGCCGTTGATTTCGAAATTCTGGTAACGCAGGTTGGAAAGCGTGCCCGAGGCTGGCGTAATCTTGCCGACGTATCCGGAAGACACCGGATTGGCGACGAAGGTATTCGAATACGAGATGCCCACGTTTGCCGAACCAAACGTGTAGGTTGCCCCTGCGCCGAAGATGCGCAGCTTGTTCCCCAGGAAATTTTCATCCGCAGCGGGATTGTTCCCGATTGCACCACCGGCGGTGGACGACTGGTTGTTCGCCTGCAGATAGGCGGCTTCCAGCAGCAGTCCACCTATAACGTATTGGACGCCCATGCTGTACGCGCGATTGTTGGCGAAGTTGGTGTCGTTGCTGAAGCTGTACGTGCCGCCAAATTTAAAGCCAGCAATCTCAGGGCTTGTGTACTTGACAGTATTGTTGACGCGGAAGGTGTTGTCCGTGTTGTCGTTGTCGTAGGGATGGGAGAACATGCCCCCGCCCCATGTGCCATTCGCCGTCGTTTGAGCCAGATAGTTGACGACGGAGTCGTACTGTCGACCGAGAGTAACCGTCCCGTATTGGTTGGATGCGATGCCCACCCACGCCTGTCGCCCAAACATCAGGCCACCCTGACCGAGCTTGCCATTATTGACATTAAAGCCGCTCTCCAGCTGGAAAACTGCCTTGAGATCGCCGCCGAGATCCTCTGCTCCCTTCAAGCCCCAACGACTCCCTTGGACCGTACCGCTCTGGAGCTCGAAAAGCTTGTTGCCACCGACGTTATTCGTATAGTTGATTCCTTCATCGATCAGACCATAGAGCGTCACGGTACTTTGGGCCATTGTGGGAGCTGCGGCGGCCGACATCACGAAAGCTGCAAGAAGTTTCATTTTCATTAAGGTCTCCGAAGTTTATATTGTGAGTCCCGATTACTACTTTGTGCGCACCCCTGGGTCGGGCACGCGGTCTGTTTTGCTGGGCAGTTGACGTCGATTAACCGCCGTAAATATCGAACGTGAAGTACTTCTTCGCAATTAGGTCATACGGAATGGCCGTTGCGCACAGGGCGACCAGCAGCGTTTTAATCTTCATTTTGGTTTCTCATAAACTCCAAGTCTGGATTTTCGGCATAGTACTTCTGCTTTTATTGCGTCGGTGGCGTCGGACTCGGACGCCCCTCGAGCGCAGCGCCGGACGTAAATGGCATCTAGGTTGGAACGGCGTAGCCGTCGACTACAAGCCTCTTGAGGGTGTCGATTTGAAGCGGTCCAATCTCGGGAAGAATGTCGTTGTCCGCCACAAAGTCCCGACCGTAACAAGCGCCGAGAATTGCCACGCCGCCCTCGTGCAAGGGCGCTCTCACCCCAGCCAGTTCGGCGAGTCGAAGTGTCGGTACCAACCCGAACGGCACGTCTTCGAGCACGTAGCGTGTGGCGATGTCTCTCGGGCCGGGCGGATCACTCCCTTGCCGGACAAGTTGCTCCGATATTTCCGAAAGTGAGTCACCAACCACGCCAAAAGACAGCCTGCAATGATCAAAGGTTGTTCTCACTGACTTTCCGAATGCTGTTGCAATGGTAAGTCTCTCCTGGTCTAGAGCCTCAAGGAGTCTCCCGACTGTTGGTGTCAGATTGGAGTTTTGGCTCCAGCTTTCGCCCTTCTCAATGCGGGTCAAGTTGGCTAGCGCAATACCCATGTGATCTTGCGGATTAATGTTGCTGAGGGTCAGCGTCAGCATGTCGTCCTTCAGTGCGAACCGGTCTCCGAAGAGTGAAACGCAAGTGGTATGAATCCGGTGGCTATGGCGGGGTGGAAATGCGGCCATGTCGACCTTGGCGCGGATCGTGCCTACCGTGATAGCTCTCGCAGACTGAGTTTTGGACGTTAGCACCGTGGTGCTCCAAGCTGCTATCGGGATGACGAGCCCCCGCGCCACAAGGCGCTGGGAAATGTAGAGAGCGGCAAATGAGAGATGAGCGCTGATGATTACGCTATGGTGTGCGCGGATATAAGGGATGATGCTGTCGAGGACGAATCGGTATCCGTAGGCCGGCAATGCCAAAATAATGACATCGGCGTCGCCAACATCTTCCGCTTTCCCGCAGACTTCCAAGTAGAACTGCCCGTCGACCGCACCCTTCACGTGAAGGGGCAGTCCAGTAACGAAGTCTGCAGTCCGGGCTCCCGATGGAGACCAAACTTTCGGTTTATGTCCGTTCTGGATGAGATACGCCGCATAACCCAAAGCGATTGCACCGGCTCCCACGATTGTCACTTGCATGTGCCTACTACCTTGAAATAGTCCACTGGCCGTGCACGACCTAGGCGGTTATGTACTAAATTTCTCAGCCCAAGCCCGAACCCATCGTTTTTAGGAGAGGGCAAACGAAACGTCACCTAGACGTTCTTCGCATATGAGATTGCATCGATCTGCAAAACTACATCGAGTGTGGTGGGTTTTGATGCTCAATGCGATGCTCATACGTGCGAAAACATTGGCCGCATCAAACTGCGGCAGCAAAGGCACGTTCCGTCTTATCCAGTGAGAAGAAAAGTTAATGGGGTTCAGAATAGAGAGGCAAAAATCTCGTGTCAAAGTCGGGTTTGATCGTGGATGTATTCTGGGAGGTTATGGGTGCAGAGTTCCTTTTTAGGGAAGCGAGCAACTCAGGCAGTTCACGTCGCACCTTTGCTCCAAGCCATTTGTCTTCAACGTTTCAGCAACGTTTTGCAGCTCCGTGATCTCCCGCGCTGGACGTCGAGCTCAGTGCATCATTCGGTACGGTGCGCGTGGATAGGGGCTTCGGTCCCGGACAAAAGCGGATCCCGTCCGTAGTGCGATGTTTTGCGTATGGTCAAGCTCTCTTCCTTGCGCGCCCAGACCCGGTCATTGTGCATCGACATATCCCGTCTCTTTCTGGCGTTTATGCTGAGACGATGTACTCGCCGACAGACCCTGCATTTCGTAAAATGCTCGGGAGAAAGCAATGCAGCGCTATAACCTTCTGGAATGTTGACGTTTTAAAAGCGGACTTTGATTTTTCGATGAGGCGCGCCTAACATGTCTCGTCACTCGAGGTAGCATCGGGAGGATCGGCAGTAGCATCAGCGCACAATTGCTATTAAGGACGGTCGGGCGTCGCAGATCAGCCTAGCTGTTCCCAGAGATGGTCGGTTCGGGTTACTTGCGAAAAGCGGCATTCTGATTTTTCAGGACAGGTACTCGCATGCTTATTGACAAAGCTTCGAGTCCCCTTGGAGACGTTGCGACCCGTCCGTCGTATCCGTGGCGACGACCAGGGGTTCCATCGGATCCTTGGGCGGTCGCACGCGGTGCAATCATTTTCAACATAGATCTGTGCGTTACACACGTTTGGTCGTCACATAATTCTCGAGCGTCATGAACAATCCTTCGCCTGATGACGAGCTTGCTCTGCAGCAAAGCACGATTCATCGTATTGCATCTTATGTCGTCGAAGCTCGCGGTAAGCGGGTGTCCGGGGTTGCCAGGGAATCTGCGCTAAAACGCATCCTCGACCTCTTATGCGCGGTGGGGGCAGGGGCTAACGAGCCAGGCGTTGTCGCGATTCGCGCGACAGCATGTAAATATCTGGGATCGGGCGATATACCGATGTGGTTCACGGGAACGAGCAGTTCGGCCGTCGGTGCTGCGTGGGCGAATAGCGCGGCCGCGTCGATGCTAGATCTCGACGACGGGCATCGACGCGCGCGCGGGCACCCGGGCGCGGCGGTCATTCCGGTGGCCTTTGCGGTTGCGGCTGAAATGAGAGCCGGGCTGGAAGATTTGATTGCGTCAATCGTCATCGGTTATGAAGTCGGCGTATCGATCGCTGCGGCCCGTACAACATATGGTACGACAGGTACGTGGTCTTCCTACGCAGTTGTCGCAACAGCCGCGGCCTTGAGGTGTGTCCCGTGCAGCGTAGTCGAGCACGCGTTGGCTATCGCAGGCGAAAGCGGGCCCAATTCGTTGTTCATGAGCGCGCCACCGCTCTCCTTCCCAACACCGGAGAGCAGCGACATTAAGGAGGGAATACCATGGTCCGTAGTGACCGGGATGCTCGCGCTCGACCTTGCAGAAGGCGGGTTCACCGGTCCCCGGAATATACTTGACAGCGGTCTGCTCTATAGGTTTGCCGACGTATCGCCCCTCGGGGAGTCTCTACATATCTGCAACGCCTACTACAAGCTCTATTGCTGCTGTCGGCACGTTCACCCGCCCTTGGAAGCGACTCTGAGGCTGATCGAGCAATATCAACTCGACGCGAAGGCGATTGAGGCGATCGACATCGAGACGTACGGCGGGGCGCTGCGCATCGCGAATCAGACCTGCCCAGCTACCCTTGTTGATGTTCAGTACAGCATCCCTTATTGCGTGGCCCTCGCCGCCCTCGCGGGGCGAGAGTCGCTGTTGCCCCTCACGATAGACTGCTTAACTTACGAGGGAGTGAGCGCACTCGCCAAGAAGGTTTCGCTAACGGTCGACGCCGAATTTGATAAACAATTCCCTGCCAGAACACTCGCGCGAGTCACAATCGTGTGCGGGGGGCGTCGGTATGTATCGGAGGTTACCGAGCCACGCGGCGAAGCCGGTGACTCCCTCTCCTGGGAAGAACTCAAGGCAAAGTACGTTGCGGCGACGCGGTTTCACGCCACTGGTGTTCAGCAAGAGCAACTGCTCGCCGCAGTTGAAGAACTGCGCTCAAAAGCTGACCTGGAGCCGTTAAAGGTCTGTATGAGTACTTCGCTCGAAAATAATATTGCGCGTGCCGGATGCCTAAGAAGCTCCAATAATATGATTTCTGGGGGGGATAACTTCAACGATTGAGGTTAACCTCATCATCGTTTCGGTGATGAAATGCGTGCGGATCGGCGAGGACAACAAGAAGAAGCTCGACTACACACCGGATGTATTTACGTTAGAGGGGCATCTCAGGGGCAAATAGGTATGCCGCCTGGGGCTACAGGCGTGCGAGCTTTGTGCACTTTAACGCTGGCGGAGACGCGCGTATCGGCCGGTGGCTTACTACGCTCCGCGCACTCAATAGGCAAGACCGCACGCAATCTCAAGGACATCCTCACGCGCTTGCCCACGAGGGCCAGCGCATCGCCGCATTATTGCCGCAGCGCTGGCAGCCGAGGCAAGCCAGCGCCTAACTTCGCCCGTCAAGAGGGGAATCAACGGTGGCTTATGACATTCGCAGTCAAATTGCGGGCGCCATGCCGATCGGCCGAACGCAAATGAAAACCTTGGAACGATTCGACTCCTCAAGCGATCGTTAAATGGACCGAAGAGTAAAAGGGGCGCTATCACGGAAGGTTCTGTGATGTGTTGGCGCCCGGAGGCGGCCATTTTCCGAGGCGTGCGACGGTGTGCCCAAATCCGGAGCGGCCACGCGACCGGACTCTTGCGGCGCGACCGCAACACGCGCTCGTGCGACCCGCAACTACGACCGATGTGACGCGAGGTATGTATAACCCGAAGGAATACTATCGTGTCTCAACTCGACTTTGACACCCAATTTGGGCGTACGTATTCTGAGCTTACCCGCAATCTCTGGGCGCTGAGACGGGCGTAAATCGAGCGAACGACCGGCCGGTCGCCTTGATTCGTCCGTCGAGTGTGCTTAGCGCTTCCATCGCGTTCATTGAAGGCCGGACAGCGCAAGGCAGTACAACGTTTAATGAATATCTATAACGATAATTCTTCTCAGGATGACATAAATGTCAAGCCTGAGATGTTCAGTCATGAGGAGATGAGATGAAGGTGGTCAATGCGCTTCGATCGGCGTACCAATCTGCGGGTCATGCGGTGTCAATGACCCCAGAGGCGGGCGGAGCCACGATCGGCATGGTGGGCCATAAAACACCGGCGCTCATAGCCGATGGCATATTCAAAAGTTACGGCGTTCACGAAGTGCTCAAAGGGGTCTCGCTTCAGGCTGAGCGGGGCGACGTTATCTCGTTAATTGGCAGTTCTGGGTCGGGGAAAAGTACGTTTTTGCGATGCATGAATCTCCTGGAGGTCCCTACCAAAGGCCGCATCGCGGTGGGGCAGCGCGAGATCAGCGTGGAAACCGACACAACCGGTCGCGTCGTCGGGATGGATCACAAGAAAATTGACCAGATGCGCATGCAGCTCGGTATGGTTTTCCAGGGCTTCAATCTGTGGTCCCATATGACCGTGCTGCAAAATGTGATGGAAGGGCCAGTCCATGTGCTGAAGCTGCCAAAGAACGAAGTGCACGATAGGGCAATGGATTTCCTTGGGAAAGTTGGCGTTGCGGACAAGCACGCCTGTTACCCATCCGAGTTGTCTGGTGGGCAGCAGCAGCGAGTAAGCATCGCGCGTGCGCTCGCGATGCAGCCGGCTGCGCTCCTTTTCGACGAGCCGACCTCCGCACTCGATCCCGAATTGGTGGGAGAAGTGCTGAAAGTCATCAGGAAGTTGGCGGAAGAGGGGCGCACTATGATAGTCGTTACTCATGAGATGGGTTTTGCTCGTGATGTCTCCAACAAGATGATCTTTCTTGAAAGGGGACGCATTGAGGAAGAAGGGACGCCAGAAGAGGTTTTCAAAAATCCTGCATCGCCGAGATGTCGTGAGTTTCTCTCGCGTGTACTTTAACCGGCTTCAAACGCGATATTGAAATCCAGAGAATCGCAAAACGAAGAAGATAGGACATAGTCCAGGAGATGTTCATGAAGTTCCTAAAAATCGGCGCGCTTATTGGAATGCTGTCTGCTGCATTGATGCTCTGCGACCCTGTTATGGCCAAGGAGTACAAGAGAATCACGATTGGTACCGAAGCTTCGTATGCTCCGTATGCCTTCAAGGACACGAGCGGCAAGATGGTTGGCTTTGAGATCGATGTAGCTAGCGACTTGTGCCGACGGATGGGATTGCAGTGCGAAATCGTCGATCAGGCCTATGACAGCCTAATTCCCTCTCTCTTGTCCGGTCGGTTTGATTCAATTATGGCTGCAATAGGGATCACACCTTCGCGAGAAAAGGTTATCTCATTTTCCAGACCGTACGTAACCACTCCGATGGTTTTCGTCGCCACATCGGCGAGCGATCTAATCGCTGTCAAGATATCGCCATCAAATCTGAATTTGGACAAATTTGATGCTGATGAGGAGTCAGCGATAAAAAAAATCACCTCCGCTCTGAAAGGAAAAACCGTTGGGGTACAGGTGGGCAGCAACTTCGAGACATTCATGAAGAAGTTCATGCCGACCGTGAGACTTTCGACATATGACACCACGGATAACATGATGCTCGACTTGACGGCGGGGAGAATCGATGCGGGAATGGTTTCCTTCAATTTCCTCAAGCCGTTGATGGACAAGCCTGACGGCAAGAACCTGCGGATATTTGGCCCCAGTATGACGAACGGGCCGTTCGGCAGCCGAGTGGCCGCTGGATTTCGCAAAAATGACGATCAACTACGCGCCATGTTCGACAAGGCGATCGGGGAAGCAGTTTCGGATGGCAGCCTGCGCAGACTTGCCATCAAGTGGTTCGGCTTCGACAATTCGCCGAAGGAATAGGTAAGTGAATACGGTCGTTTATGCATAGCCGAACTCAATTTGATGGGGAATGAAAATGGATATTTCAGTGCTTGCATGGGGAAGCACAGCGTGGGTTGATGAATTTGCGCGTGGCACCGTTATGACGGTTGCCGTCGCGGCGTGTTCATTTCTCGTCGGCATTTTGCTCGGATCGGTTTTTGCCGCGGCAAAACTCTCTCGCTTCAGTTTGCTGCGTTTTCTAGCTGACGTGTATACGACGGTCGTACGCGGAATTCCCGAGCTGCTGATAATTTTTCTGGTGTTCTTTGGTGGGGGTACGTTGCTCCGGTATGTCGCGAACGCTGTTTTCGGATTCGAAGGTTATATAGAACTGCCGGTGTTCGCAGTCGGTGTGCTCTGCATCGGCATCAGTGCCGGAGCCTATGCGACAGAGGTCATACGGGCGGCGGTCATAGCCATTCCAACAGGACAAATTGAAGCGGCAGTGGCAATGGGAATGGAGCGGGCAGTGCTACTTCGTCGGATTCTTATTCCACAGGCGGCGAGATTCGCGTTGCCCGGTCTGGGGAATGTCTGGCAACTGGCGTTAAAGGATACCTCGCTCATTTCCGTTGTTGGGTTGGTTGAAATCATGCGCACAGCTGCCATCGGAGCTGGATCTTTCAAAGAACCGTTCACGTTTTATCTGGCCGCCTTCGTGATTTTCCTTTTGCTTTCTTCGATTTCTAACCAGGGATTTCTGAGAGCAGAGAAGTGGGCTAACCGCGGCGTAAGGAGTCGGTGATGGATTTTCAGCTGATATATGAGTCGTTTCCAAAGCTTCTTGCGGCGGTTCCTGCGACCGTTGCATTGGCTTCCGTGTCGCTTTTTGTTGGTTTCCTGCTTGCGGTCCCAGTTGCATTGGCTCGGCTTTCGAACAGTAGACTTTTGGCTTCTCTCGGTTATGGTTACGTATATGTGGTGCGGTCCACGCCGCTTCTGGTGCAAATGTTCCTGATTTATTATGGATCGGGGCAGTTTAGAATTGTCTTGGAACACCTCGGCCTGTGGGCGCTATTTCGCGATGCGTGGTTTTGTGCGATTTTGGCTCTGTCGCTGAACACTGCGGCCTACACCAGCGAAATCATTCGCGGTGGTGTTCAGTCAGTACCATGGGGACAAATTGAAGCGGCGCGGTCAATTGGCATGTCGAGCGTTCTTTTATTCCGCAGAATTGTCTTCCCGATTGCAATGCGGCAAGCACTCCCAGCTTATGGAAGCGAACTTATGATTATGATCAAGTCAACGTCACTTGCGTCAACAATCACCATAGTCGAAGTGACAGGAGTGGCTAAGCAAATCATCTCTAACAGCTACCGCCCCGTAGAGGTCTTTCTCATAGCCGGCTTCATATATCTCAGCATGAACTTTCTTATCAGCAGAGTCATATTCATGATCGAAAGGCGGATTAGTCCGAAGAAACGCGATCGCCGCACGTTCGGATCTTCTGCTGCAGCGGCCATGCATTAAGCATTTCGGCACGGTGTCTGTCGCCCATGAACGCATCAACAGTTCGACGACGTACAAGTGGCCTGACGGCACGAACCGACATTGTCCCGTTATGGGCGGCTCGGTCCGGGTACACAAGGGTAATTGGCCCTTGCGCACTGTTTTTTTCTCATGGCCGACGGCTTGGTGTTTGAAGAGTCTCTGGCTGCGTTGACTACGGCATGCCGACAGCAAAACTGGATCGTGAGAGGACATCGCGGTATTGCGAATTAACGTGTCACTTGCAGCCAACTATCAAGTTCGAAAGTGTTCAATTGATGTTATCGAGGCACCATGACGAGTAATGTAATCGACGACGAGCGTTATCCTCAAGGCGGGATTGTTCAAAAATTCTCCGCTTATATCGTGGAGGCGCGGGAAAATCGAGCTCCAGAAGAGTCGCTGGAGTTTGCGCTCAAATGTATCCTGGATCTGCTCAGTGCTGTTGGCGCTGGAGTTGGGCAGGCGGGGGCCCTTGCGATCCGAAAGACGGCTCACGAAACGCGACCTCCTGGCGACATTCCTATCTGGTTCACGGGAGAGACCAGTTCCGTCATTGGAGCTGCTTGGGCAAACAGTGCCGCTGGTTCTGCGCTAGACCTCGACGATGACACGCCGGCATCTCGGGGCCATCCTGGAGCTGCTGTTATTCCAACAGCCATCGCCGTTGCCAAAGAGACGAAAGCTACCTTTGGAGAGCTATTAAATGCGATTGTCATCGGTTATGAAGTTGGTACAGCGATTAGCGCTGCGCGCGCCTACGGAAGTAGTGGTACGTGGGCGCCTTATGCGGTCGTCGCGACGGCTGCGGCGCTTCGCCGGTCCTCCCGCGAGGTGATTGAACACGCTTTGGCGATTGCTGGGGAAAGTGCACCCAATCAGTCGTTGGCGAGCGCTCCCGCTCCCCGAAAACCGCATCCCGAGCCAAACCATGTCAAGGAGGGCATCACGTGGGCTGTTGTGACCGGCCTGGAGTCGCTTGCGTCAGCGCAGAACGGATTCCACGGCGCCCGCAATATCTTGGACGCAACGCGTTACTACAATTTCGCGGACGATCTAGACCTCGGTTCCTACCAGTACATTCGCACGACGGGCTTTAAGCCATATTGCTGTTGCAGGCATCTGCACGGTGCGCTTGATGCATTAATCGAGCTGATCAAAGAACATCGGTTAGTGGGCCGAAATATCGACAGGATTGAGGTCGAAACATACGGGCCGGCCTTACGCATTTCGAACCGGAAAGAACCTCGAGATATAATGGATATTCAGTATAGTCATCCCTACTGTCTCGCGTTGGTCGCGCACTACGGTCACGAGGCTCTGTTGCCACTGACTGGCGATGTCCTAAACAATCCCTCTGTCACTGCGCTTTCACACAAGGTGGAACTTTCGCTAAGTCCGGAGCTGGACAAGATCTATACGGAAAGCGGCATGCTGCCGGCCCGTGTCACGGTCACATGCGAGGATCAGCGCTTTGTTTCACCTGTAACCTTCCCGAAGGATAACGGTCTTCCGTGGGATAAACTTGAGGACAAGTTTCGACAGGCCACGCGTTTCGTTGCCACTCCCGAGCAGCAGAACATTGTGGTCAGGGCCATTTTGGACGCCAGACGAGGCGACATGTGTGGTTTGACGGAAAGCTTGTCGGAGATCCAGTTCGTTTAAGAACGGTATTCGCGTAGCCCGCGTAGTTCGGAAAGTCACGGATCGTCGATGTAAGGAAACGAATAGATAGTCTCAGCTTGTGGAGGGTCGTCCGCAAGCTGTGGCTACCGTTACCGCGCATACAGCTCGGGAGTTGCATTGTCCGACGTGGCCGTGGGCTCTGTCGCTGAGGCTTGCCTGCGTACAGATGGTCGGCGCGAAGGCGCAGGGTAATTCCGCGCCAGGCGCCGCTGATGCCCGCCCGAACCGGATGTCGGATATCCGTGCCTTCGGCTGCGAAACCTTGTATCCCCGGTCCCGGTCGATGGCGACGATCTTCGGCTGGACAATGTCCGGAACTGCTGTTCTAACGCCTTCTTTGGCGCGTTCGACTCATGCGCTTTACCCGGCATCCAACGAGCTGAAAATGGGTCGCATATGGAAGTGACTGCGAGCAAGGACGCTCAACCATTCGGGGGGGACGCCGCGACCGTCAGAGCAAGCATTCTTCAGAGCTTCAAAAGGGCGGATCCGGGCTTTAATCGATGCTACCGCTGGACGTGTCCTTTCAGGGAATGTTTCGCGCCCGATGTCATGAGCGCGAGCCCTGTTGACCTCCTGCAAAGCGGCCGATGCAACTTCGACTTTGTTGGCGAGGGTCGGCCCCATAATCCTCGCGTATATGGGTGAGAACTGGCGTTTTCCAAGCTGCGACGTCGTGTACAGTGGCGACGTGGGTGCAACGGCGGGTGCCAGTACGCTGTTTCGCCAGCGACCTACTAAAGCAGGAATGAGATTTTAAAAGCGGCGGCATATGAAAAGACAACTTCAACTACGGCAGATAGAGGCATTTAAAGCTCTCATCGAGCAAGGCACGGTGAGTCGAGCAGCCGAGGTTCTTCACGTGACCCAACCTGCCGTGAGCAAGCTGCTAGTCCACCTTGAGGAGGAGACCGGTCTTGAATTGTTCGAACGAGTCAAAGGCCGACTTGCTGCGACGGCGCAAGGCATGCGCTTGTATGGCGAGGTCGATCGAGTGTTTGCGGGCCTGAGACAGATTGAAGAGGCGATCGCCATCATCCAGCGGAAGGAGATGAGTCACTTTGCTATCGGAGTGCTTCCGGAATTATCCGGATCATTCATCAGGCGAGCGACGATGATGTTCCTCTCTCGGTGTCCAGACGTTCGTCCGACGATCCATATGCGAGCGTCCAACATTGTGTCGGACCGCGTCGCCACGCGTCAGATGGATGTTGGATTCACAACGAGCTTGATGAGTAGCCCAAATTCGGTGGTGACTCCTATTATGGAGAGCCCGTTAGTTTGCATCATGCCGAAAGGGCACCCCCTGAGCAGACGCGAATTCGTCAGCCCGGAGCACGTCGAGGGAATCCCTTTCATCGGATATGCGGCTGATAACCGGACGACCAATGCTTTCAATGACGCTATCCACTCTTACGGGGTCGATCTCAACGTCGTGCTGGAAAGCGAGACCACGCCGACTCTGTGTGAATTCGTCTCGGCCGGACTCGGGATTTCATTGGTACACCCGCTATCTGTCATCGACATGCAAGGTCGTTTAGATATAAGGCGATTCAAGCCCGATATTCCTGAGTATTTTCATTTCTGTCATGCGAGGTCGGCGAAAAACATCGAGCTTGTGCAGGAATATGAACGATGCGCCAAAAAGATTGCAGAAGAGGCGTGGGCGGAGATATTTGGCGAGTCGGCCGCAAAGCAATCCTAGCAGAACGCTGAGATGGGTCATCTTAACGGATCCGCCTTTCGCCGTTTTCGGATCTCGCTGCGGTTTTTTGCATTGGACAATTGCAACGTTCAGTGCCCGTTCGACTTTTCTTTTAGCGCTCAGGATCGTCTGTTGTCCTCGCCGGAAACTTCCAGTTTAAAGCGAACGGCCCGGATTCTGGGTCAGCTTTATTATAGTTGTCATTGGTCGCTACTATATGCTGACCTGTGTCTTGGATCGCATGAACACGAGATCGTAGGGGCTACGTTGAGCGCGAACATCCTGTCTACCTTCTTCAACGTGCACACTGTCGCCTCGCGAATGCCCCCGCGATGCTCCCCCAGCCGAAGCCCTGCTTGATCAAGTTACCCTTTTTTCTGCGAGATGGCGCAACTCAGACTGAAGCATATTTTCTTGACCGCGGCCGAACGCCGCAGCAGATAGTCGTTGGCCGCTGAATCAGTGCCGCTGAGCAGGTAGTCGCGGGGCCTGATTGCAACGCAGCGCAATGCACGTTCGACCGGCAGATTGTCGAATTTGAGTTGTCCGTCGTCGCAATAAAACGTGAGCGCTTTCCATCAGTTTAATGTATGGAGGATCGCCCAACTCGTGTCGGATTTTCGCGTCGGCGGCACGTTGGCCGCTTTGTGTTCGAATCGCCGGTCAGCGCACGTCACGTGCTCGTTGACGATAGGCGGTATCAATTCTCGGTCAGCCACGGCCGCGTAACACAGCGCATTGACCGTATCGCCGTGGCAATGAAGTTGTGCATTGGGACCAGTCATGGCATGGGGGTCTCGTTGCTGAGCTTGGGGCTTTTGCGAGCGCCCGTGCTGCCGAGTTGTTGTCATGATGGAAGCCATCGTCGCACTCTATTCTCGTATGCCATAGGCACGCATGGTTTAGCGTGTCGTCCACGCTGGTTTGTTTGCCTGAGAGTCGGCCCGTGCCCTCAGCGATGGCTACCACCTCGTCGAAAAATCCGATGGGCGGGCGTTGCTCGATAAATCGATCACGGCTTTTCGTGGAGATCTGTCGCCTACCGGCGGTGTGCGCGTTTGAACATAACCACTGGGAATACCTTGTACTTCAAATTCGACTTTGACGCCTTGCGGCGACGATCATAGAGTTAACCAAATCATTCAGGAAAAGAGGCGGGCTTGATACGCGAAAACCATGACGTCGTCATAGTCGGCGGCGGTGTTGTCGGCTGCGCATTGGCGCACGGGATGCTGGGGCGAGGGAGGCGTGCGCTTGTGCTCGACGGGGGTGATTGCGACCCGCGCGCGTCGAAAGCGAATTTCGGTCTTGTCGGCGCGTACGGGAAGGGATATGGCGCGCCCCGCTACCAGCAGCTGTCACGCGAGAGCGTCGCACTTTGGTCCGTTTTCGCAACAGCGCTGCACGATGAAACTGGCACTGATGTCGAGTATGAAAACGATGGATGCTTGCGCTTTTGCCTAAGCGAAGCGGATTTTGAAGAGGAAGCCGAATTCCTCGCGAGCTGGAATGCGCAAAGCCAGAAAATCGACCCGTGTTCGCGCATGATCGATCGTTCTGTACTAGAAAAGCTGCTGCCAGGTACACGGCTCGGGCGGGAAGTGGTGGGGGCTGGAATTGGCGTTGGCGATGGCCATTGCAATCCGCTTAATCTGTTGCGGGCGCTGCAGCAAGCCATTGGGTTACGCGGCGGCACTCTAGCTGGCAATCACACGGTGTCGAAGATTGAGCCATGTCATGACGGTAGTTTTCGTGTTCATGTGCAAACCCCGACAGGTCCGCGTTGTTTCGAAACGGGACAGTTGATCATTGCGGCCGGGCTTGGTTCCACAGCCCTGGGGGCAATGGTGGCGCTCGACGTACCGTTGCGTCCCCAGCGTGGCCAGTTGCTGGTAACTGAACGGCTCGACCCAATTCTGCGCCTCCCCGCTAGCGGCATTCGCCAGACTCGCGACGGTACAGTAATGATAGGCGTAAGTCATGAGGAAGTCGGTATGGATCTCGGTACCACTACCTTCACCGCTGCCAGGATGGCAAAGCGCGCCCTACGGATTTTACCGGACCTTGCTATGGCTCGCCTTGTCAGGCATTGGGCATGTCTGCGCATCATCACCCCGGACGAGCATCCTGTGTACGCACAATCTTCAACGTATCCTGGTGCTTGGATCGCGCTCTGTCATTCCGGCATCACCCTCGCGGCGGTTCATGCTGGACCAGTTGCGGATGCTCTCGCGCGCAACGTACTGCCAGAAAACTTCGAGTTCTTCCATCATAGGCGCTTTGATGTTTCGCAAGTTATCTAGTCCCGCCGAGGACGCCGTGGTCATGGTATCGATCGACGGCAGGCGTGTGACTGCCGAGCGAGGCGAATCCGTGGCGGCAGTCCTCGTGCGCGAGGACAACCCCGTCGCTCGCACCACGCCGCGAAGCGGCAGTCCACGCGGACCTTTTTGCATGATGGGTGTGTGCTTCGAATGCCTTGCTGTCGTCGATGGTGTAGCGTCCACGCAGACCTGTCTGACGATCGTGCGCGACGGGATGCGCATCCAACGCCAACACGGTCGCCGCAATCTCAGTGTGGCGGTCGCTGAGTCAGACGACGGTAGTGGCGATCTTCCTGGTGGCGAGGTGCATTTGTGATGCGAAGGTTCGATATTCTGATTGTAGGTGCAGGACCTGCCGGCATGAGTGCCGCAATACGTTCTGCTCGTCTTGGAATGACCACGATCCTCGTGGACGAACAGCCTGCACCGGGCGGTCAGATATGGCGCGCCGTCGAAGAAAGCGTCCGGCGAGGTGTTCATCAAGGGTTAGGCGCTGCGTACAGCGCAGGCGCGGCGGTGGTGCAGAACTTTCGCGAATGCGGTGCGCACTACCTGCCGGAGACGCGTGTATGGCAGATCGAGCGAACGTCTGGCCTAGGAAAACCGGCCGGTTCCATGGAATCGATCGTCTTTTTGAGCCGCGCGGATGGAGCTGAAAGTATTCGCGCTCGCCATGTGTTGCTAGCGACGGGCGCACAGGAACGGCCCATGCCTTTCCCAGGTTGGACGCTTCCGGGTGTGATGACAGTCGGCGCCGCGCAGATTCTGCATAAAAACGCTCACCAGATACCCGATCAACCCGTCTGGATAGCCGGTAGTGGGCCATTGCCACTGCTTTACATGACGCAGCTGCTCGACGCCGGCGGTAGGATTGCAGGTTGGCTTGACACGACTCCCCGCGGCGCCCTGCGTCGGGGCATTCCGACTCTACGTGGCGCAGTTGACGGCTGGCATGATCTCCTTAAAGGGCTACTGTGGTCGGCAAGACTGCGCGGGAAGGGGTTCCCCATTGTTCGAAACGTCAGTAGCCTTCGCGCTTTGGGTATCGGCCGTCTTGAACAGATTGTCTATCGCACCGAGAATGGGTTGTCGGGCGATGTGGCTGCCGACATTCTTCTGGTTCATGAAGGCGTGGTGCCGTCTATCCACTTCACTCAGGCGATGGGATGCAGCCATCGATGGAACGAAGCACAACTTTGCTTTGAGCCCGAAGTCGATACATGGGGTGAAACCAGCATGACTGGTCTCTTTGTCGCAGGCGACGGCGCTGGAATCGGCGGCGCAAAAGCTGCGTGCACACGCGGTGAACTTGCTGCTATAGGCGTCGCGCTTTCCTCGGGCGTACTCTCAGCCGGGCGCGCAAGCGAGCTTGCAGCGCCGCTGCGTCGGCGGCTCGCACATGAGCTGGCGATGCGGCCTCTGCTTGATTCGATCTATCGGCCGCGTACGGAGATTTTCACGCCGCCCGATGAGACGATTGTCTGTCGCTGTGAAGAGGTAACGGCTGGCGATGTGCGGCTGGCTGCGGAACTCGGCCAGCCGGGGCCGAACCAGCTAAAGGCGTTCACGCGCGCGGGTATGGGCCCGTGTCAGGGTCGTCAATGCGGCTACACCGTTGCTAATTTGCTTGCGTCTGCACAATGTCGCTCTGTTGCTGCGGTTGGTTTCCAACGCGTGCGGCCGCCACTAAAGCCGATAACGCTCGCGGAGCTCAGTGCATTTGAAGAGTCGTCATGAGGGCGTGTAGGCATGCCTCGGAGCTCACGACATGGCAATGAGAGAGTATGGTGCAGACGTTTCAGGTCCCGGAAAAGTGGAGCATGTCGCGAGACTAATCGGATTTCCCCCTTTCTGAGTAGCCTACTCGGTCGCATTCTGCGCCGCCGATCCCGGCATGAAGATAGCGCTCGGCGAACGGTATTCGGCGTTGGGCTGCAAGTGCCTGAACGTTGTTTGTATTCTGTCGAAGGCGTCGCTGCACACGGCGCTCCTCGTCGAGGAAGCGGAAGCGCTCGCGTCGCACGGCATCTCGTTTCGCAAGCTCGAGATCAATCTCTACAAGCTGCGTGACTTCAAGTCCGGCGTCGTCAGGAAGCTGAAGCCCGGCCTCGCCGGCAGGCGAAGGCGCGCAAGGTCGAAGTCGTGACGGGCGTCGGTGCGTTCGTCGATCCGTATCACATGGAAGTGCAGGGCGAGGGCGGCAAGAAGGTCGCCCGCTTCAAGCAGGCGATCATCGCGGCCGGCTCGCAGTCGGTGAAGCTGCCGTTCCTGCGGGAAGACCCGCGCATCGTCGATCCGACTGGCGCGCTCGAGCTGCGCCAACAGCCGAAGCGGATGCTCGTAATCGGCGGCATCATCGGCCTAGAAATGGCCACCGTCTATACGACGCTCGGCGCCGAGATCGACGTGGTCGAAATGCTCGACAACCTGATGAACGGCGCGGACCTCGTCGAGGTCTGGGAGAAGTACAACGCGAAACGCTTCGGCAACGTGATGCTGTAGACCAAGGGGGGCGGCGTGGAAGCGAAGGCGGACGGCATCTACGTGAAGTTCGAGGGCGAGAAGGCGCCGACAGAGCCGCAGCGCTACGACCTCGTGCTGGTCGCCGTCGGGCGCAGCCCGAACGGCAAGAAGATCGGCGCAGAAAAGGCCGGCGTCGCCGTCACGAATCGCGGCTTCATCGAGGTCGACAGGCAGATGCGCACGAACGTCCCGCACATCTTCGCGATCGGCGACATCGTCGGCCAGCCGGTGCTCGCGCACAAGACTGTGCACGAGCGTCGCGTCGCTGCGGAGGCGACGCACGGTGAGAAGGCCTACTTCGACGCACTCCAGATCCCGTCGGTGGCCTACACCGATCCGGAAGTCGCGTGGGCCGGCAAGACCGAAGAGCAGTGCAAGGCCGAAGGCATGAAGTACGCCAAGGCCGTGTTCCCGTGGGCGGCATCGGGCCGCGCGATCTCGAACGGCCGCGACGAGGGTTTCACGAAGCTGATCCTCGACGAGGAAACCCATCGCGTGATCGGCGGCGGCATCGTGGGCCTGAATGCGGGCGAGCTTTTCAGCGAAGTGCGCCTCGCGGTCGGGATGGACGCGGACGCGGAGGACATCGGCAAGACGATCCATCCGCACCCGACGCTCGGCGAATCGATCGGCATGGCGGCCGAGCTGTACGAAGGCGTTTGTACCGATTTGCCGTCGAAGCGGAAAAGGGCAAGTCGGAAGTAAATCGAGGTCTGGGTGGGGCTGCCGAACGCGTGTTGCCGCGAGCCAGTCACTACCTTCGCTCGTCAGGATCGCGGAACCGTAACCTTCACGGAATGAGGAAGACTATGGCGATTGGGGGAACGTCGCTGAGAAGTATGGTGCAGGACTGGTTGGCGCCCGACCCGAAGAGAGGGTTTCGGGTCAGCCACTACGGACGATCCAGCAGGGGGCGATATGTGTGCGTCGTCGCAGACAATGGAAGCGGGTCGAAGGCGATGTTCTTTTTTCGTCATCGGGACGGAAAATGGCGCGTTTTTCCACCCGATCCTGAGAGGCCTGCCATGCGCATCGCTGAAGTTTCGTATGCCCGAGGCGTGCAGCGAAAAGTACGTGTGGACCTTTAGTATACCGAGGTGATTGTGGCATCCAAAGATCCTGCTCACGAGCTGCTCAGAGCCGCGTCGAGCCGGCCTGCCGGGCGGGGGGCCGGTGATAGTTTGCGAAGCGTGCAAGGAGAGTTTCGATGATCAGCGACAGACGGAAGATCGTCCACGGTCTTACCTGTGGTCGATGTCCACTCGAACCGACGCGCAAGCGGAGCCTGCCGGATGGGTCGGGGAGCTCTGCGTCGTCGCAACGATCGCAAATCTGCGCGAGATCGAGCAGGTGTATGGAGAGACGACTGCACTTGGCGTGCGGCATGCCGTCTATGAGCGGGCCCGGGCGCTCTCACGATCAAGGAGGGCTGCCGTTGCAACAACGGGTGCGCATATCGTTTTTATCTTCGACCTGTCCTGCACGGACGACGCATCGAAGCAGTTTTGCGGGGCCATCATCGAGCACCGGATAGTCAAGGTACTTGGCGCGCACGCTGTTCGACGAGCCGACGTCGGCACTCGACCCGGAGCTCGTCGGCGAAGTGCTGAAGGTCATGCAGAGATTGGCTGGAGAAGGCCGCACGATGATTGTCGTCACGCACGAAATGGGCTTCGTGCGAAACGTATCGAACCACGTGCTGTTCTTGCATCAGGGGCGCGTCGAAGAAGAGGGGGCGCCGGCGGAGGTTTTCGGTAATACGCGGACTGAGCGCCTGAAGCAATTCCCGTCGGGCAGCCTGAAGTAAGCTCCGCAGGCTGCGCATCATGCCTTGCGAACGCGTCTCGGCCCCCTCCGTATTGCACCTCGTGGGGCGTAATCGAGGGGAAGAAAAGAGGTTGGATGCAGTAGTGGTATCCAGTGAGTTGCTGCGATCGCTTCGGCTAGCAACTCGTCAGCGGTCTTTCACGACCATGGTTTGTGGCTTAAGCGGCGTAGTAATGGAGCGCGCACCTGGGGCTCTGCGCGCGGTGCACACCCCTCGGCAGAGAGGCGACGTGTGCTGCCAGTACATTTCCACGAACTCGAACTTTCATGTACTCAAAAACGTACTCATTCGACGTCGGCTTATCGCGGAACGCGAGCACGTTTCAGGCGCCCGAGAAGCAAAAAAGCCCGCAAGAGCGAGCTTGATCGCGAACATCATCCAGCAAACTGATCTGGAACTATTTTTATCGTGTCCAGGAGAGGACTCACGTTTTCTTTGTAGGCAATTGATTTTTAATGATATTTACTCGGGTTTATCTTGATTGTGTACTCGTCAACGTACTCAGTTGCGCTTTGCTCTAAAACCTGGCGTTTGTCGCGCAAATGCAACGCTGGGTCGACGTAAGGTAGGGACGTAGTGCCGCCTACGGACCGCTGTTTTGCGGCGAATCGATGCGTCTCGTTGATGCGTCGATTGAAACCACCCGGAGAGGAACCGGATATCGCAATCAGGTCAACCGCGGCGTCGGACGCTGCCTGTGTTGGCGTGGACCGCCGTGCGTATAGAGCGATCGTGGGGGGCGGCGGTTCTTCGGCATTTCCACGCTGGAATGGCCCTCCAACGCCACTATTGGCGTGCTGAACGTCGCGACTGCACTGCGTACAGCCGCAGTTCGAAAAAACACGCAAGCGTCGGATCATCGGCCGTCGCGGACGATAGCGCAAGGCATCGGGCCCTGAGTTGATGTCATTTCCCTTGGAACCTGGGCGAGCGCTTCTCCAGGAAGGCCAAGGTTCCTTCCGTCTTGTCTTCGGTCGCAGCGCATATCGCGAACAATGAACTCTCAATGCGCAAGCCTTCCGATTGGCTCGCGTTCATTCCGGAGTTCACTGCCTCGATGGCGAATTTGATGGCGATCGGCGCATTAGCCGCGATCTGCCTAAGGATCGCTTCGGCACGGGAGATGAGATTCGCACTGGAAACGATCTCGTTGACTAACCCGATCCGATAGGCCTCTTGCGCGTCGATCATGGCGCCTGTGAGGATCAGTTGCAGGGCCAGGCCCTTTCCGACCAACCGTGGAAGGCGTTGTGTTCCTCCAAAGCCGGGAATGAGTCCCAACTTGACTTCGGGTTGGCCAAACTTCGCGTTCTCTGTCGCCAGCCGGATCGTGCATGCCATTGCCGTTTCGCAACCGCCGCCGAGAGCTAGCCCGTTGACGGCTGCAATGACCGGCTTGCCAAGTGTCTCGATGAGATCTAGAACGCCTTGTCCGTTCCGGGACGACTGTTCCGCCTCTATTGTGGAGATATCGACGAACTCGCTGATATCCGCGCCAGCGATGAACGATCTATCGCCCGCGCCGGTCAGGATGATACCCTGCACCTCGGAATCATCCCGAGCGTCCTCGAACGCCGTTCGCAGATCGGCGAGAGCTCGCTTGTTGAGAGCGTTGAGCGCCTTTGGCCGGTTGAGCGTCACATAAGCGATGCCGTCTCTCTTTTCGTAGAGGATCGTCTCGAGAGGCAATGCAGCAACTGCGGGGCTTGTGGAATGCTCCAGTTCGGAGTATTGGCTATTTGTCACTTGTGCTGTCCCATTGGATGGTGATGGTCAGAAATCCGCTTAGCGGTAATTCAATGAGCAAGGTGTCGTCTGCTCGACGTAGGTTGATGCCTGTGTGGCTTGTCACCTCACGCGCACTGCCGGATGCGACCAGCACGCCATTGATACTGAACTTCCAGTTGCCGCGATTCCAATGATTGCCGATCGAAAGCGTAGCCACAGGTGCCAGCCCGGATGGCGGGCCAAGCCTCAGTGTCAGGAGTGACTCGTCTTTGTTGAACCAGGCGCTGCGAACGTCGAGAGCAGGGCTCATTTCGACGAGCGCCGGCTCATCGAAATGAGCGGTGGTCGTCCAGGGATCGTCATAAAGCTTGCGCAGACCATGGGGAACATTCAGCCGCGCATAGGACAGCAAGGCGTTGCCGGTATGCGGATCCATTGCGATCGGCCGCCCGGCGCCGTCGAGCGCTTCGTCGCGGCGGGGATAGAAATACCCGCCGTCCCTCCATATGGGCTGAAGGAAGTGGTCCGCGTAGGCAAGCAAACGTCCCAACGTGTCGTGGTCGCCGACCTCGGAGGCGCACACTGCCGCCCATCCGAAGTCGCGCGCCGACGGTGCCGCGGCACTGCTGGGCGACAGCGGTGGCGATGGCCGGATGGTCAGCGAGCCGTCCGGTCCTTCAATCGACCACTTCGTGATTTGCCGTGGATAGTGCTCCTCGACGAAGGCCGGATTCCACGCGTGCATCATCGATGCCGTCCAGAAATCGGTCCATGGCGCACCGTTCGGTGGTGTGATCACTCTGCGCTCCTTCTCCTGGATCATCATGTTGAAGTGACCCGTACCGTCCAGCACGCCGAAATCGGACCAGGCTCGCAGATACCCATCGGTCACTTCTTTCGCCAGCGATCCACCGTAGACCATGTCGTGAAGACGAAAGCCGAGAATGGGTATCTGGTTACACACCTGAAACACGCAGTTCGGTTCGCAGGCGATGCCAAGGTAGCCGCGCTCGACCATATTCCAGTAGAGATGTCCATTCAGCGAACGCTCGTCGTAAGAGAAATGCTTGCCGCCCGAGGCCCAGAACAGAGGATTGACCGAGAAGGTCAGCGCGCCCGGTGCCGCATATTTTGGGTCGCGGAACAGGTAGTGATACAGAAGGGCCATCGATTGCACATAGGCGCTATACATGATGTTGTCGGTAGCGACGGGGTCCCATTGCGGCGGCAATTCGCCAAGCGAGCTATTGAAGGGACCGTTGCCGGTGCTCACGTAATGCCAATATGTCCAGACGTCTGGCGACAACATCTTCTGCACGAGTGCATCGAATGCGGGGCGAAACACAGCGGGCGCCGCGGGCAGGCGGTGTACATGGGTCAGCGCCAGTGCGTACGACATGTAGGCGAGCTGGAACCGGAGCGAGCCGAAGTCCTCCTGTAGCGAGGTTTTGCCTTGCATGCCGGACCAGTCGTCAGGCAGTCTGGCGGCAAGATTGAGGATGTGCTGCAAATGGCCAGCCTGAAGTTCATCCAGCATTGGCACCGTCGCTGATTGGCAGCGTATCGTTTCGTTGCTCATTTGTCTCCTGAAGATCTGGGCTGCAAGGCTCGCTTCTGGTTGTCATGTGACCAGTGGATGTCAATTAATAAACGCGTTCAATTAAAAGTACACAATGCTGTCGCTTCTGTCAATGCAGAGATGGGCATGGCGGCTGCATGCTCGCTCCGGCAGAGCTAACTGATCGGGAATGGGGATTGGATTCCGTGGCGCGCTGGAATAGGCACCGGAGTAAGGCGGGAGGCGCCTAGCGCGGCTTGCGTTTCGCCGGGCTCCTGACTTCGGCGTTACCGTTATGGACGCCGCTGGCCAGCCAACTGTCGATGATCGCGTTGACGGTTAATTCGACCATCTTGTAGGTGTCGGACCAACGCTTCGTCGGGGTTGTGCGAGGCACGAGTACTACCCCATAGATTGCGGCGATCAGCGTGTCCCCCGCAAGCCGATTAGGCAATGGTGGCTCCGCGAGCGTATCGAATAGCGCGTCCACGGCGTGGTAATACACGTTGAGTGCGCGCAATACGACGGGCGATTCTCCGAAGCGCATGTCGCCATCTTCCGCTGTGCCAGGACTTTTTCCCACCATGGAAAAAAGGAAGTCGAACTGTTCGGGGCGGCTGAGCCAATAGTCGACCGACCGTATCGCCACCTGGCGCACGCGCTCGATCGGATCCGTCGCGCCCGATGCAACCTTCTCGAAATACTCGGCAGCAGCAGTCAGATCGTTTTCACGAACGGCTACGAAGAGCGCCCGGTGATCGTTGAAGTACTGGTAAATGGACGCCGGCGAATAGCCGGCCTCGGCCGCTATGCGTCGAAGCGAAACTTGGGATGGGTGCTCTTGCGCCAGAAGGCGGCGGCCGGCGTTGATGAATGCCCGCCTGACCTGTGCCTTGTCTTCGGGTGTCTTTGCGCGACTCAGGCTGCCGCTTCCAGGGATACGTTTGCTCAACTTGGATGTTCAACGAAAGGCGTCAGGGAAGTATAGCGCAGACCCGTGGACCATTGTGTCTGGCGCCGGCTCGTCGGAGATCGCGCGGGAAAACCACTAGCAGAGACTTTCTTGACCGGCGCGGGAACCGATGCGATAGTGTAACTAATCGCGTTAAATTAGTCGAGCGAACGCGAGTGCTGAACCCCACAGCGACTACGCATTCAACCGAGGATGGAGTAAATGAAGCTTTCCGCTGCAGAGCTTGCGCAACTGACCTATGCGATAACGATCGATGGCAAACGAATTTCGTCTACAGAAACTGGTGCGGTAATCAACCCCGCCACTGAACAGGAATTTTGCCGCTACCCGTTAGGTTCGAGAGACGACCTCGAAGCGGCCGTTTCGGCCGCTCGCCGCGCCTTTCCGGCGTGGAGCGCGATGCCGATCGAGGAGCGCCAGCGGGCAGTTGCTGGGCTCGGCGATCTTATCGAGCGCAACTGTGAGGCATTCGTGCAGTTGCTGAGCACGGAGCAGGGCAAGAGTCGTACAGCGGCCGAATGGGAAATTGGCGGATCTGTTCACTGGTGTCGGGAAATCGCAAAGCAGCGGCTTGATGACGAGGTGTTCGAAACGGACGGCAACGAGGAGATCGTCACGCGGCATACACCTATCGGTGTGGTCGGTGGCATCACACCGTGGAATTTCCCGCTTCTGCTGGCAATCTGGAAGATTGCGCCCGCGCTGGTTGCAGGCAATACGATGGTACTCAAGCCATCGCCCTATACGCCGCTGTGCACGCTCTGGTTTGGCGAACTAGCGCAGGAAGTGTTGCCGCCCGGCGTATTGAACATCGTGTCGGGAGGTGACGATCTGGGTCGCTGGCTCAGCGAGCATCCGCAGATCGGCAAGATCTCGTTCACTGGCTCCACGGCAACCGGCAAGAAAGTGATGCAAAGCGCTGCGAGCAACCTGAAGCGGCTGACGCTGGAACTGGGCGGGAATGACCCGGGCATCGTGTTACCCGATATCGATCCAAAGGCGATCGCAAAGGATCTTTTTTGGGCATCGTTCGCAAATAGCGCGCAATTTTGCGTCGCATGCAAGCGACTCTACGTTCACGAATCCATTTACGACGACGTCACGGCCGAACTCGTCGCCTATGCGAAGGGCGTGAAGATGGGCCTGGGGCTCGAACCCGGCGTCGAACTCGGGCCGCTGCAAAACCGGATGCAATACGAGAAGGTGCGTGATCTGATTGCCGACTCGAAGTCCCAGGGGCACACGTTCCTGCTCGGCGGCGATGTATACGAGAAGCCAGGCTATTTCATTCCCGTGACGCTGATCGACAATCCGCCCGAGGATGCGCGCTGCGTAACCGAGGAAGCATTCGGGCCGGTGCTGCCATTACTGAAATGGCGCGACGTCGACGACGTCGTCGAGCGTGCGAACCGCACCATTTACGGCCTTGCCGCGTCGGTCTGGAGTCGCGACACCGAGGCCGCACAACGGATCGCCGCACGTCTGGAATCAGGGACCGTCTGGATCAACCAGGCACACGCGTTTTCACCGCATGTTGCGTTCGGCGGTCACAAGCAGTCGGGAATGGGCATCGAGAATTCACTGCACGGACTCTCGGAGTACGCCAACTTGCAGACCATCCGGCGCAAGTTGCCGATGGCGTGAAGCAGACCACGGCGCAAAAATTGGAGAACACCACCATGCGAGCTATCAGAGCTGCTGTAGTAAGGGAGAAGTCGGGCCTGTTCGAACTCGAAGAGATCCAGCTCGATGCGCCGCGCGAGCACGAGGTGCTTGTCGAGATACGCGGTACCGGCATATGTCACACCGACATGGTCGTGCGCGACCAGTACTTCCCGACGCCATTGCCGGCTGTACTCGGCCACGAAGGGGCCGGCGTCGTGGTGCAGGTGGGCGCGGCCGTCACGAAGGTCGCGCCGGGTGATCACGTCGTGCTTACCTATGCGAGTTGTGGTGTGTGCGCGAACTGCCAGAAGGGACTGTACGGCTACTGCCCGGATCTTTACGCACGCAACTTTTCAGGTGCGCGGCCTGATGGTTCGTCGCCCTGCTGTTCGGCGCACGGCGAAAAGCTCGCGGGGTACTTCTTTGCCCAGTCATCGTTCGGTGAATTCGCTCTTGCGACCGAGCGCAACGTCGTCAAAGTGCGCCACGATGTACCGATCGAGATCATGGGGCCGCTTGGCTGCGGCATCCAGACCGGTGCGGGGGCCGTGATGAACGCACTCAAGCCTGGCGCCGGGTCGAGCATTGCGGTGTTTGGTGCCGGGTCGGTCGGGCTGTCCGCGATCATGGCAGGGCGAGTGGTGGGATGCACGACGATCGTCGCAGTCGATCTCAACGCCAGCAGGCTCGCGCTCGCCGAGGAGTTGGGGGCAACACACACGATCAACGCCGCCGACGGCCATCCTGTAGAGAGAATCAAGTCGCTTACTGCGGGAGAAGGCGTTCAATATTCGCTGGAATGCACAGGGATTCCGAAGGTTGTGCGTCAGGCTGTCGATTGCCTGCGGCTGACCGGCACCTGTGGCGTGATCGGTGTCGCTCCACTGGGGACTGAGGTCGTGCTCGATCTGAATTCCATCCTGTTTGGGCGGAACGTCAGGGGAATCATCGAGGGCGACAGCATCCCGGACATCTTCATTCCGCAACTCATCGATCTATGGAAGCAGGGGCGCTTTCCGTTCGATCGGCTGATCAAAAAGTACCCACTTTCGCAAATCAACGAGGCCGTTCAAGCATCGGAGCAGGGCGAAGTATTGAAGGCGATCGTTATTCCGTGAGGGGCAGATCCGCATCTCAACATTGAAGGCCGCTTGGCAGGAACGCCGAGTGCGATTTCGGTCGCGCCGGCGTGAGGTCGGTCTTCGTCGCGGAATGGAGGAGAAGCACAATTGACCCGTCACTCGCCGTCCATCAAATAGTACTTCTAAAATCGGACGGGATTCCCGGAGGAGACATATGAAGGTCCACGCAATTCACAGCATGTGCGAGGCCGACGCACGCGCACGCAAGATTCGGTGCGCGCTCACGCTGCTGCTGGCTACCGGCGGGGTCGCGCATGCCCAGTCGTCCGTGACGCTCTACGGAATCATCGATTCAGGTATCGAGTACGTAAACAACGTCGGTGTCGCGCGTACGTCGGTATGGCGGATGCCTTCGCTTTCGGGCAACTATCCTTCCCGATGGGGGCTGACCGGAACGGAAGATCTCGGCGGCGGAAATCGGACCATTTTCACGCTCGAGAGCGGTTTCTCTCCATCGCAATGCACGTTGAATCAAGGCGGACGACTATTCGGGCGCCAGGCGTTCGTCGGTATTTCGGGCGACTGGGGTAGCCTTTCGTTCGGGCGTCAATACACGATGAGCTACCTCGTTTTCGCCGGCTCAGACGTCATGGGTCCCAATGCTTACACGTGGGCTGCGGTCGATCCGTACCTCGCGAACGCGCGGGTCGACAATTCGATCGTGTATCGCGTACGGTACAAAGGCCTCGACTTTGGCGCAACGTATAGCTTCGGGCGCGATAGTGCGGCGGCCCCGGCCGGCTCGAATTGCGGGGGGCGTTCGCCGGACGATGCCAATGCGTGCAGGGATTATTCAGCAATGCTAAAGTATGATGCGGGTTGGGGCGGGGTATCGACCTCCTACGAGCGAATCTACGGTGGACCTGGAGCAGCGGCCAGACTGACCAGCAGCAAGCTGCACGATTCCCGCGCAACGCTTAACGCATACGTAAAGATCGGGCAGGCGACGATCGGCGGCGGCTTCGTACGGCGAATCAATGACGGAAACCCAACCGAACGGCAGAGCGATGCGGTATACGCCGGTGTCAGCTATTGGTTCACACCGGCACTCATATTTGTCGTGCAGGGCGGACAGTTGACATACAAGGAAACGGACAACACGTCCAGGGTAGTCGCGCTGCGCCTGTCCTATCTCCTCTCCAAGCAAACGTCGGTTTATGTCACAGGCGGCCATGTATGGAATCAGGGACAAGCGGCCGTTGCGGTCAGTGGTACGAATGCGACCGGTGCGGATCCAGCGCCTGGACAAGGGCAATCGGGCTTCCTGTTCGGCATAAGACACAACTTTTGATTCGTTCGCGCCGTTGTCACCATTCAAGTCAAATTCGCCGGACTTCCATCTGATCGTCCGCGTGAATGCAAATGCGGGAGAGGGCCCGACGGCCACCAGGCCACGCCCCTCCGCGCATGCGCCGTATACACCAATGCCGGACCTTCGGCGCAGGGAGTTCACATGCACAATTCTGTCGGCGAATTCATCACCCGGAGCGCGCAGCGCCAACCAGACAAGGTCGCACTGATATTCGAAAGTCGAAGCTGGACGATTGCCGAACTCGATAGCGCGTCATCTGCACTGTGCGCGGGACTCGAGCGACTGGGGCTCATGCGTGGCGATTGCATCACACTGTACGCGCAGAATTGCCCCGAGTGGATAATCGGGTACTACGCCGCAGTGAAGATTGGCGCGGTGGTCAATCCGTTGAACTCGATGCTGACTGCCGACGAAGCCGCGTACGCGATGAACGATTGCGGTGCACGTGCGGTGATCGGTGCGGCCGAGAAGATCAGTGCCTTGCAAGCGGTGTCGCACAGGACCCGACTGGAATGGCAGATTGCATTCGGCGACGACGTACCTGCCGGCGCGATATCGTTCGCTGAGCTTCTTGCAGAGGAGCCGCTCCCGTCGAGGCGGTATCCGGTGGAAGGCATCAGCCTCGACGATCCGTGCTCGATCGGCTATACCTCCGGTACGACCGGGCATCCGAAAGGAGCGTTGCTGTCGCACAGAGCCATTGTCATGAATACAGCGATGACTGCCGTCATGCACGTGCGCACCGCGCATGACATCGTTGTCAGCGCGCTGCCATGCACGCATGTCTACGGCAACATCGTGATGCATACGATGTTCGCGTATGGCGGCACGCTGGTGCTGCATCGGACGTTCGACGCGGCACGGATGCTCGAAAGCATTCAGCGCTATCGCGCGACATTGTTGGAGGGAGTTCCGACGATGTACATGTACATGCTCGATTTCCCGCAGCTCGGAGAATATGACCTATCGTCTCTGATCCGGGCTACCGTAGGTGGGCAGGCAATGCCGGAAGCGAAGATGCGCGCCGTGGAGGCAGCATTCGGATGCCCACTGATCGAACTTTGGGGCATGACCGAACTCGGCGGTTTGGGCACTACACAAACGCTCTACGGACCAAAGAAGCACGGATCGATCGGAACTGCACTGCCGCACCTGCAGGCACGCATTGCCAACAGCGACGACGGCCAAAGCGTCCTCGCCGCGGGTGAAGTCGGTGAACTGCAGATACGCGGCCCGGTCACAATGCAAGGATATGTCGGGAATTCCGTTGCAACTGCTGAAACGCTGCTCGATAACGGATGGCTGCGCACGGGTGACCTGGCGCGAATGGATGAAGACGGGTTCATCTTCATCATGGACCGATCAAAAGACCTCATCATTACGGGCGGGTTCAATATTTACCCGGCGGAACTCGAGCGCGTGCTTGCTGAGCATCCGGGCGTTGCCATGGCGGCCGTCGGTCGCATCTTAGACGAGACCAAGGGTGAGCTGGCGAAGGCATATGTCGTCGCCAGATCCGGAGTAACGCTTGATGTGGCAGATCTCGAGCGGCACTGTCGTGAGAGGCTGGCCGCTTACAAGGTTCCGCGGCTCTATCAGATTGTCGATGATTTGCCCAAGACAAGCACCGGCAAGATTCTTCGAAAAGAACTGTACAAGCTCGATGAGTAATGTGCATGTCAGTGGATGGTTTCGGCAAGACGCTTATTGCAGTACTGGGCGAAACACGTACCTGCATCCGGCGCGTAAATCCGAAAAGTTTGCCAGAGCCAGTTTTTGAACAGATCGCGCGGCCTGATGTGGTGCTGCTTGTACCACGCCACGCTTGCGCAGTAGCGGTCGAGGACGTGAGCACGGATAGTTGCGAAGTCCCGCAATGTCTTTTCGACATGTCGTCCGACATGAGAGAACAGGAGAAAGAAAATGCACAGCGTCAAACAAATGATGATCCTCTTTGCCTTGGCCTCTTTGGGCGTCGGCGCGGTTACGCCCGCGTCTGCGCAAAACGCCGAAGCATCAGGCACAAACGGGACGGCCGCGGCAAAGGCTGCTGCATCCGCCACGCAGCCCACGAAGGCGCAGCGCAAGCAGGCCCGCAAGGAGGCGCGCGCGAAAAAGAACGCCGAGTTGAAGAAGCTTGAAGATTCGGGTTATCAGCCTTACCGCAGCGATCCCGATTACCCGCAGAATCTGCAAAATGCCCAGAAAAAGGCGGGGATTGGACAGGGCGCTAGCCAATAAGTTTTGTTCAATTGAATGGACCGCACACAGTACTCAGTTTCGATTCGCGAGACGGACGCCCTTGGCCTATCCCGGTTAAGCGTGCCGCACCGTCCAGCTAAACGAATATCGACGGTATTCTCTGGGCGCTCCGATTTGAATCCGCGCTGAAGCCGAGCAGAGCGCCGTTCGGGCAAACGAACATCGGCTTATTGTGCGTGTTGCGGCCCGACGCCAACGTCCCACGGATCCGGGACCGATACGTATTCAAGCATCGTGCAGGCCTGCATCTTGCGATGCGCGCTATCAGTCGGCAACCTTCCCGACACCTTCAGGTGAGTCCTTCGAGTCAGCCCGATCGTTATCGACCGTCGCTTCGTCGGCGTAATCAAGGACCGCCTTTGCTCGCGCAACCGTTCGGCGCCGCCCAGGTGCACGACGGGAATCGATGTTATGACGTCCATGCCATTGCAGAGGATGTCGAGGTACGCTTTTCTCTCGCGGAGATGTTCTTGCGATACCCGTCATAGCGCATCGAGTAGCAGGGCGATATGAAAGTTCACGACTGTGGAGCGCATGGATGACATGCGTTTTCCGCATGCGGTTTTCCGTTCTGCTATCGATGAGGATCAGGCAGAATGCCATCGCATTGGCCCTCGGGACATGGCTCGGCGTCAAGTGACGCAGATGCCAGGACCCAACGTAAGCGAGCAGGCCAATGACAAAAACAAGCTTGGAGCGGTGACATGCGGTACCTCAGAGAAGGATGGATGATGGGCGTGAAGGGAGCGGCCTGCGGCGCTGCCCTGCTCGTGAGCGGCTGCACCGACGCGCCGTCTATCAACGTGCTTGGCGCTTACTTTCCCGACTGGCTGTTTTGCATTGTCGTCGGCGTGGTGCTCACGGTGATCGTCTATCTGATTCTCGAACGCACGCAACGCAGCGATAGTGTGGGCCCCGCCGCGTTGGTCTATCCGGCTCTATTGGCGGTGCTGTCGCTTGTGGTCTGGTTGCTCGCCTCTCACTAAAACATCGTGCATTTGGCTTTATGACGACGACCGCCGGCAAAGTATCGAAGAAGAAGACCTGGCCCGCCATCGCGCTGGTATTGATCGCGACCGCGCTGCTGATCTTCGTGATCGCGCTGCTCGATCGTTCGCCGCGAACCGACGATGCGTATGCCTATGCCGACACGACAGACGTCGTGCCGGAAGTCAATGGCCGCATCGTGGCGCTTGCCGTGCACGATAACCAGGCCGTCAAGCAGGGCGACTTGCTGCTCCAGATCGATCCGCGTCCGTACCAGGACGCGCTGGCCCGCGCGAAGGCGTCCCTTGTCGCGCTGGACCGGCAGATCGAGCTCACACAGCGCACGGTCAATGCGCAGCAGTACAACGCGAAATCCGTGCAGGCCGCGGTCGAAAGCGCCCGCGCCGCCGCTGTCCAGGCGGACGATACCCTGCACCGGACCGAGCCGCTCTTGTTGCAGGGCTATGTTTCCTCCGAGGACGTCGACCGCGCGCGCACCGCCCAGCGCGCGGCCGCCGCGCAACTGAACGCCGCACGGCTGCAGGCGCAGCAGGCAGCGGCGGCCGTGAGCGGCGTCGATGCCATCGTCGCCCAGCGTGCTGTGGTCATGGCCGAGATCGCGATTGCCGAACTCAATCTCGAATACGCCACCGTGCGCGCGCCGTTCGACGGGCGGGTCGTGTCGCTGAAAACCTCCACGGGACAATTCGCGTCCGCGCTCAAGCCGGTGTTCACGCTGATCGATACGCGTCACTGGTACGTGGTGGCGAACTTCCGCGAGACCGAACTCAAAGGCGTGCACACCGGCACGCCGGCTACGGTCTATCTGATGAACGACACGAGTCAGCGGTTTCGCGGGGTGGTCGACTCCGTGAGCTACGGCGTGCTGCCGGACGAGGGCGGGCTGGCGCTGCCGGGCGGCCTGCCGCGCATTCAGCGCAGCCTCAACTGGGTGCACGTTTCGCAGCGGTTTCCGGTCAAGATCCGCGTGGAGAATCCGAACCCCGAGCTGTTTCGCGTCGGCACGTCGGCGGTTGCCGTGCTGAATCCCGGGCGTGGCAACGCAGCGGAACACGGCTGAGGGGCACCATGCGAGTCGCAGACTATGTACCGGACAGCCTGCTTCATGCAGGATCGTTCCTGCGCGGCCAGCTCGCGGCTTATCCGGGACGCACCAACATCATGCTGCGCTGCGTGCTCACGAGCGCGATCGTCATTGCGACGTCCATGGCGCTCGAGGTGCCGGAACTCCCGCTTTCGCTGTTGGTCGTGTTCTACGTGACGCAGGCGAACGTCGTGGTCACGAGGCTGGTGGGCATCATGTTCATTGTTGGCTCGACGCTCGCCATCGGCACCTCGATCCTGCTGCTGAAGTTCACGTTCGATTACCCGCTGGTGCGCATCGTGGTGGCGAGCCTGCTGTTTCTGGGCAGCGTCTATCTGATGCGCGTCCTGAAGATCGGGGTGGTGTTCTTCATCGTAGCGATCGTGATCATCTATGTGCAAACCTTCGTGGACCGGACCGACCAGGCGGAACTTCTGATTCGCGCGGTGCTGTGGGTATGGGTTGCCGTGAACTATCCGATTGCACTTACGCTGCTCATCAATTCGCTGCTGTTGCCTGCCGAACCGGAACTGCAGCTCAACGAGGAGATTCACCGGCAACTGATGGCCGTCGATGCGTCACTGGTCTGGGTGATCGACGGCGGCCCGCAGCCCGAGCCGATTTCGCTGCTTTCGGTCCAGCAAGGTGCGCTGACTCTTCAGAAGCTGCTGAAATTCGCGGCGATGCGCAGTGCGCGCGTTCGCGAGGAGCAGGTCTACCGGCTAGCCTGCATCGCAACCGTTTCGCGTCTTTATCGTGCAGCGAGCGAGCTTCAGGCGGAATCCCCCCGTGCGTCCTCGTCCTTGGCGTTCGGGGCAAACGTGTTGAGCGAGGTGGGTGCAAATTGCCGCGCGCTCGATTCGATGGTGGCGGCCGGGCAGCCATATCGTTTAGTGGGCGCCGCGTCCGTGGGGCAGCGCGATCCAGTGGCCGTGCCGGCCACGGTTGAAGAGATGCTGCGGGCACTTCACGCGTTGAGTGACGCCCATGCGCACGATGCATCCGCGCACGGCGCGCCGGCCGAGGAGCCGATGGTGGCGCCGGACGCACTGAGCAATCCGGCTTACGTGCGCTTCTCGCTGAAGACGCTCCTCGCGGTGCTGATTTGCTATGTGTTCTACAACGCGGCCGACTGGCAGGGCATTCACACGATCATGCTTACCTGTGTGATCGTCGCGTTGCCGAGCCTGGGTGCGTCCACGCAGCGCGCGATGCTGCGCATCGGCGGAGCGATGGCCGGCAGCGCGCTTGCGCTGTTCATGGTGGTGTTCGTGGTCCCGCACCTCGACAGCATCACCGGCCTGCTGCTGATGAGCTTGCCGGTGTTTGCAGCGGGGGCATGGGTGGCGGCCGGCTCCGAGCGTATCGCCTATGCGGGCATTCAGATCGTGTTCACGTTCTCGCTCGCGTTGCTTGCCGGGTTCTGGCCCACCACGAACCTCACCGAAATCCGCGACCGCATGGTGGGCATCCTGCTGGGCGTGGCCGTCTCGACGGCGATCCAGATGTCGTTCTGGCGCGAGGGCGAGGGCGATGTGCTGCGGCGGAAGCTGGCGGCCACGTTGCGTTCGGTGAGCGCGCTGCTTGCCGAGCCGGTTGCAGCCGACGCTGCAGCGGGCCAGTTGCCTTACGCGCAGCTTCAACTGCAAACGTGGATGTCGCTCGGCGACTGCGAGGCGATGCTTGCGCGTGTCGCGCTGGAGCCGAGCTGGCAGGAAGCGCCGCAGGCGCAATTGACGGTGCTCGCGCAAACGGTGCTGGGCGAGGCGCGCGAGATCATGCTGGCCGGCAATGCGCTTCACAATGCGCTCGTCGTGCGGGATCCGCGCGTGCGCGACGCTGCCTATGACGCGGCGCGGGCGGTTCTGCTGCAGGCGTCGGCCGATCTTGCGCGCTATGCGGACGGGCTTGCTGCCCAGCCGTCGGCGGCGCGCTCGCCGCGTGCGGCGGCAGCCTCGGAGGCCGTTCGTGCACTGGAGCAGGAAGCGGCACTCGACGAGCCGAGCGAGGCACAGCAGGGGCCATCGCCGCATGCATGGCTGATGGCGTGCGCGCATAACCTCATGCGGGAAATATCCGCGTTGCCGGACTGGCACGGCGAGGCGCGGTTTTCGCCCAACATTCGGGAGTCAAACGAACGTGATCCAGCCTGACCGCGTCGGTGTGAGTGGGTTGCGCAGCGTCGGCACCTGGGCCGCCGCACTAGGCTGCGCGGTAGGCTGCTTTCTGGCCGGCTGCGCGCTGATCCATGAGAATGGCAAGCCAGACGCGACCATCGCACCCGAGCAGATCCGTCTCGCCGACGATATTCATCTGGCGCGCGATGGTTGGCCTTCGGCGCGCTGGTGGACCGGCTATGGCGATCCGCAGCTCGATGCGCTCATCGATCGCTCGCTCGCCGGGGCGCCCACCATGGTGATCGCGCGTATGCGGGTGGCGCAGGCAAAATCGGATGTTCAGCTCGTGAAGGCCGGCTCAGGTCTGCAGGTGGTCGCGCTGGGCGCGATCGACCGTGAGCATGTCTCGGCGAACGGTTTTCTCGGGCCATACGCGTTGAACGAACCCGCGCTCGGGTTGACCGGTCCCTGGTACACCGAGGGTATCGTCGGATTCGGCGCCAGCCTGAACGTCGATATCTGGGGCAAGCAGCGCGCGCAAGTGGCCGCGTCGCTCGGCGTGCACAACGCGCGGATTGCAGAGACATCCGCGGTCGAGCTAGAAATCTCCACCGACGTGGCGCAGCTCTATTACGGCATTCAGACCACCTATCAGTTAATCGATCTGTTGGAACAATCGCAGGAGGTCGCGGCGTTTGCCGTCGAATCGCACAGTGCGCGTGCGGCGCGAGGCCTCGAAGCGCGTACGCGCACGGAAGAAGTACGCGCGCAACAACTCGCCGTGCAACGGCAGATCGTTGCCGCGCAAGGCCAGATCAGGCAGTTTCGCGAATCGTTGCGCGCGCTCATCGGCGCCGGAGCCGGTAACCTGCCCGATATCGAGCCGGTATCGCTGCCGCAATCGCAGGCGAGCCTGCCGCCGACGCTTGCCTACGAACTGCTCGCACGCCGTCCCGATCTGCAGGCGATGCGCTGGTACGTCGAGTCGTCGTTTGACCGGATCGACGCGGCCAAAGCCGCGTTCTATCCGACCTTCGATATCAAGGCTTTTTTCGGCTTCAACGCATTGCATCTCGCTGATATCTTCACCCATGCGAGCCAGCAGATCAATCTGATTCCCGGCCTGTACCTGCCGATTTTCGACGGCGGCCGCCTGAACGCGAACCTCAGCGGCACGCGCACGGCGAGCAACACGCTGATCGAGCAATACAACCAGGCGGTGCTCAACGCGGTGCGCGATGTGGCGATGACAGGCAGCCGTTTGCAGGACCTCGACGCAGAAGCTCGTCTGCAGCAGCAGAAGGTGGCGGCCATTGTATTTGCGAAGGACAGTGCCGAAGCGCACTATCAGCGCGGACTCGTGAGCCGGCTCGCCGCCATGGAGGCTCGGCAGCCGTGGATTGCCGAGCGCGTTGGACTGCTCGATCTCGATGGGCAGCGGATCAGCCAGCAGATCGCGCTGGCGAAGGCGCTGGGCGGTGGCTATCGCGCCGACCGGCCGGTGGAGTTCGAGCTGCGCTGAGCGCTCAGTTTCGCGGGCCCGGCAAAAGGGTCGTCCGCAACGCCACCGGGGCAGGTCGACGCGCGCGCGGGCTGCGCACAATGGTTTGCCGATCCAGGTGCGCAGACAAGCAGATCGCGCAGCGGCTCCAAGCGCAAGCGCTGGAACTGCCAGTCCAGATCCGCTGCTCCATAGTGCGCCAGTTTTAGCACGAACGCTCTTAAATGGACCCAGCCAACAAGTTGTGTCGAAACCTGGTCGACTCCCTGCTCGCGGAGCCAGATCCAGGCAACGAGCGAAGGCAGATGCGTCGTCGAATTCTCCATGTAGGATCCGCGAACCGCACCTTACCTGATGGCGCATGCAATTTTGGAATTCGCTCCATTAGCGAGTGGCTATGGCGGATTGCCTGCACCGCTTCCATACTGCTTCTCAAGCCTGCTGACGTACCCCTTGGCACTGACGCCATGCAGACGCTTCATCGAGCGGAGGACTCTATGGGAACCAGCCTGATTCAAGGCGCCATCACGTTGCCCTATGCAAGTCAACGGCCTAGGGCGACGTTGACATTTTCGTCAAGGTTATCGCTCAGCATTCCATCAAGAACAGCATGTTCGACGACGGCCGGATTCCGATTCATCACCTGCTTTCCGGAACGCCGACGGCAATTGGGCACGGTCATCCGCACGCTCCTGTCTATCGGACGGTGCTTTGTTTTCTTATGGTCCGCACGCCGCACGCCGCACGCCGCACGCCGCACGCCGCACGCCGCACGCGACCGGCTCTCCGACACGGCGGTGTGACGGTTTAGACGACAGTTGAACTCGTAGCTTCAATCTCTGCGAACGCAGTCTTGTTTAGACTGCACTTCGCAGTTGCAGGATTGGAAATGAATTCAGAAGAGAAGTCCTTGCGTCGGCTTATCGAAAAGTGGCTGGCGCCCACCCCGGCTTATCCGGTCCGCGTGACGCGAGTCGGGCGTGCGAATTTGAATCAAAGTCGGGTAGTGCTGGCCCAGACGTTCGGATCGGCAACGCCAATCGAAATTTTTTTCCGGCACGATGACGGTGCATGGCGTGTGTTCCCGCCGGCCCCAAAATGCGCCGCAATGCGTGCGTACGTGTAGCGAGATGGGGAAACAGTGTGACGGATTGCTTGCCATAGTATGTCCTGCCGCAGCAGGACGCCGTCTAACAGGACCCGCGCATAAGAGGTCCGGTCCGATGCCTGTGAACCACGTTTGGCAACGCAGTGTCGACGTGCAATGTGGTAACGAGGTCGATTATCCTCAAACGCAAGGAGAAGATGCGTTGTTCCTCACCTATCGAAAAAACAAGCCCGTTTATCTCCATGTTCGACCCGAGGACAACAACAAGCATCTCGATTGCCGGGCTCCATGTGATCACGCGATCTTATTGGGCGACTCAATCCTTGGTATGAATCCCACTACATATGAAGAGAGGCGACGGGCAGCTTCCGGAGGCGGCTTCGAGGGGCCACTTTGTCCGCTGCGCTGCATTCCATTCCTTCATCCGGAATATGTATAGCCCGTCATCGTCATTATCCGACGTCCTTATCGGGGCAACCCCGTTGACCGGGCTTGCAAGATAGTTTCGGCGCAACGCATGAATGCGTGGATTACGCTCGATATTTTGTCCGTCCGATGATGCGCAAGCCAGAGCATTGCAGTGGGTGCAGGAGGTGAGATACGCGCATAGGACACACCTTCGGCGTGCAGTTGGCACATGGAACGGGGCACTAGCGCGACGCCCACGCCAGCGGCGACGAAGTTAACCATTGAAGCCATTTGCGGAGCTTCCTGGACGACGTTAGGGCTGAAGCCGACGCTGCGGCATGCCGAGATGATGGTGTCGTAAAGCAGATTTCCGTTGCGGCGTGGATACAGGATGAATGGAGTGCTCGCCAATTCAACCAATCTCAACTCGGTACGTTCGGCCAGCGGATGTCTCGCTGGCAACGCGATCCATAAAGGTTCGTCAGGCAGGGCCACTGTGGTCAATGCACTTCTTTCGACAAGGGCTGCTCGCAAAAATGCGATGTCGAGCTTGGTGTTGGCGAGGTGGGTGAGTAACGATGAGGAAGTTTCCTCAACCAGGTTAATTTCTACGTCCGGATTGACTTCGCGGAAACTGCTGATGATGGCGGGTACCAACGGGTTGAAAGACGCCGAGCTGGTGAAGCCGATGTGGATATTGCCTTGCTCTCCGCATGCGACGCGCCGGACCGCAAGCTCCGCACGCTCAGCTTCGCGTATGGCGGCTTCGGCGTGCGGCCTGAATGCTTCACCTGCTGCAGTCAAGGCCACTCCGCGGGCCGTGCGTAGGAATAAAGGGGCCCCCAACTCCTCTTCAAGCTGCTTGATTTGCTGGCTCAGAGGAGGCTGTCCGATGCCCACGCGTTCTGCCGCCCGAGTGAAATGCAATTCCTCAGCAATCGCCAGGAAGTATCGCAGGTGTCGTAGCTCCATGTTCATATCCAGATCTAATGATTCGATGCTCTGGAATATATTGGACGACTAATAGATTGACCATTAGTATTTTCACAGGAGTCGGAGGTCACTTTGCTACTGACTTCGACCCGAAGTGAGTCTTCGAAGCGATCAAGGCGCAGGCAACATGCGCCAAAGAGGGGTAAGGGTGTGACCTCCATATGTAAGACCATCCGTCGAGCCGCGCAGTTTTTGGGTTTGATATTCGAACACTTTACGTTCCGCGGGATCAGGTGCGGGTAGGAGTATGAATTTGGAGTCCAGCAAAAATTTCATCGATGGCGAGTGGCGAGCGCCGCACAGCGAGGCGACTTTGCCAACCATAGAGCCGGCAACCGGCCGGTCATACGGCCAGATTGCCGACAGCGACGCACGGGATGTCGACGCGGCCGTCGCAGCAGCCCGAGCAGCCTATGACGTAGGGGCATGGGGACGCACCAGTGCATGTGAACGTGGTCGGCTTCTCAGTCGTTTTGGACAGCGAATAGCAGATCTCGCCGACGAACTTACGACGATGGAATCCCGTGATACGGGTAAGCCGATTCAGGTCGCAAAAGCAGACATCGCTGCATTGGCGCGCTACTTCGAGTTCTATGGCGGTGCCGCAGATAAGCTGCACGGCGAGACCATTCCCTATCAGACAGGCTATCAAGTGTCCGTGCTGCGGGAGCCTCACGGTGTCACCGGTCACATCCTGCCCTGGAACTATCCGGCGCAAATGTTCGGCCGTACGCTGGCGCCGGCGCTGGCTGCCGGGAACGCCACCGTGCTTAAGCCTGCCGAGGACGCTTGCGCTACCGCTTTGCGATTGGCGGAGGTTGCAACAGAGATCGGCTTTCCACCGGGAGCAATCAACGTCGTCACGGGAGCCGGTGCGACCGCCGGCGCGGCCCTGGCCGCGCACGGCGGGGTGGATTTCATGTCCTTCACCGGCTCGCCCCAGGTAGGGCAGATCATACAGAAGCTGTGTGCTGATCACTACATTACCTGCACGCTGGAACTGGGAGGAAAATCGCCGCAACTTGTGTTTGCCGATGCCGACTTCGACTCCACCGTTCCCGTCATCATCAACGCGATCATCCAGAATAGCGGGCAAACCTGCTCGGCTGGAAGCCGTGTGCTGGTTCAGCGTAGCGCTTACGACACCTTCGTGAAGCGTTTGGCCGATGCCTTTGTCCGCGTGCGGGTGGGTGCGCCGGAAATGAGGCGCGATTGCGGACCGATCATTACGCACAAACAGCAGACACGAGTGCAGGGCTTCATCGACGCCGCTGTACGGGCCGGCGTACCGGTGCTGGCGCAAGGGCTGATTGAGGATGGTGTCGATCCGCATGGTTTCTACACCACGCCGACGCTGTTTGGGCCGGTACCGCGCGACAACTCGTTGGCGCACGAGGAAGTCTTTGGCCCGGTGCTCTGTGTGCTGCCTTTCGAAGACGAGGCGGACGCCATTGAATTGGCCAATAGCACCGAGTACGGCCTGGCCGCCGGCATCTGGACCCGCGATGGGGCACGTCAGATTCGGGTTGGCAAGCGTCTGAGGGCAGGACAGGTTTTCATCAATTGTTACGGCGCGGGTGCTGGAATCGAGCTACCTTTCGGCGGGTCGCGAAAGAGTGGCCATGGGCGAGAAAAAGGTTTCGCCGCTCTCCACGATTTCACTACGACGAAAACCATGGTCCAGCACCACGGTTAAGCGCTGTCATACCTACATATGAGACAACCCTATGAGTCTGCAAGATAAGATCGCCATCGTGACAGGTGCAGCTGGCGGATTTGGCGCGGCTATTGCGCGACATTTTGCTGATGGTGGCGCTAAAGTCGCGCTGCTCGACCTGAATGAAGAGAAGGCGAGTGAAGTAGCCGCGCGTTTAGGCCGGGGGCGGGCCATCGCCGTTCGTGTCGACGTATCTTCGCGTGCGGAAATCGACGCTGCACTCGCGAAAGTGAGCGAGGCGTTCGGTGTACCTGACATCGTAGTCAACAATGCTGGATATACCCACCGCAATCAGTCACTTCTCGACGTGGACGAAGCGACTTTCGACCGCGTGTTCAACGTCAACGTCAAGTCGATTTTCCACATGTCCCAGGCTGTGGTGCCGGCGATGCGTGAGAACGGTGGGGGAGTAATCATAAACGTTGGTTCAGTGGCTGGCATTCGCCCTCGTCCCGGTCTGACTTGGTATAACGGTTCCAAGGGGGCGGTCAATATACTTTCCAAGTCACTCGCAGTCGAATTGGCGCCGTGGAAAATTCGAGTCAATGCGATCTGCCCGGTGATCGGGGCCACTGGCATGTTGGAGTCGTTTTTAGGCGTACCTGACACGACGGAGGCGCGCAAGAAATTCGTTGACACAATTCCGTTAGGGCGTTTGTGCGAGGCGGACGACGTTGCGCAAGCCGCTTGCTATCTCGCAACCGCCAATTTCCTTACCGGCATCGAGTTGCCGGTCGATGGTGGTCGGACGATCTGAATAGAAAAAAGACAGATAGACACGGAGTAGACAATGACCAGAGATGACGCCGATGCGGTCAATCATGCACCTTTCGATGTTTCCGGTTTGGCTGTGCTGGACGATCAGCAGGTCGGCCACATTCGCAATATACATAACCTTGCCAACCAGTTTTCAGGCGATTGGTCGTACATGGGCGGGCCCGATTCATGGCATGCAGGCGGGACCATTTTCAAGCAACTCGGTGCGCTGTACTGGGCCCTTGCCCTCGCGCATTATCACCATCTGCCCGCAGCCCCAGGTGCATTTCGCGAAACGTCGATCAAGCTCATTGAGAAGATGCGCCGCGTCGATGTCTGGAATTATTGGCGAGACATGAGTACATCTGGGCCCTGGTATGACAAGACACTCAGCGGGCCGCGTCAAGGTTGGATTGATCCCGTCGTCAAAGAAAATATCATGTATAGCGGTCGATTGGCGGTGATGGCCGGTCTGCATGCCGTCCTGTTCGACGACGACCGCTACGAAAAACCAGGTGGTCTCAATCTTGAATATCCCTTCCCCTATGGCGGAGGGCCGCTGACTTTCGAGTACGACCTTGGCTCTCTCAACGAGAGGATCTATTGGCAAATGGCGGAGACTGGGTTCCTCGGCGTTTCGTGTGAGCCGAACATGACCTTCGTCGTCTGCAATCAGTACGCAATCATTGGCCAGCGTCTCAACGACATCCGGCGGGGAACAAATATAACGACGGATCTCACGCGAAGCTTCCAGTCGGCATGGGAGCAGAAAGGTTGGATCACCGATAAGGGTAAGTTGGTCGTCTTCTATAAACCGACTGAGGATTTCAAACTTGAACCCGGTTATGCGAGCGTTTGGGATGCCTATTCCCTGACATTCATGAACACATGGAATCCGGTAATCGTACGGGAGTTTTACGCACGGAACTTCGATGAAGTCTTCAGGGAAGGCCCCGATGGGACAATCTCGATCTGGCCTATGCAATTGGCCGAACAGGTGCACGCAGCCATTGCATCAGACAAGGATCCGGAGGTATGCGTAGATTTTCGTCGGCATGTTTTCAACACCGGCTATTACGATCTCGCCTTCATTCTCCCGTTCATTTCCGAGGTCGGCGACAAGGAACGCCTCGCCGGACTCCTCGCTCATGCCGATCGTTTCATGCAGCCGTCGTGGCGTGACGGAGGGCTTTATTATCCGCGCAATGACGTCAGCTGGAACGACGAAGGCCACCTCACCTATATGGATCCATGGTGCGGAAACGGGTCGATCGCTCACGCGCGTCTTAACGTGAAGGATGGGTTGCGCACGCTTTACAACCATCCATGGGAGGAGGAGCATTTCAAGCAGCCTGCGTTACACGGGCTGAGCGAAAAGATCGACGTCCTGCGCGCGATCTTCTCGAGGGAACGCGACGCGCTGGTCTTGACGTTGAGAAGTATTGGGGCCGATCGGACCGCCCGCCTGGAGATCGGCAACGCGCGTGGTCGTTCGGGCAATTGGACGCTATACAGGAACGCGATGAAAGTTGCGTCCGGCAACGCGAGTCGAATCGACGCTTGTGATGCTGTTCATGTTCAATGGCAAGATGAGTTGCTGCTGATCGAGGCGTCTGTGGGTGAGACAACGAATTTCATTTTGATGTGGAGTTGAACGATGAGTGCACCTGTAGGGGGCGCCTTTGCGCTCACCAATCATTTCAGACAGCCAGTGACTGATGCTAGTTTTCACGGAAAGTATGCGCTACTGTTTTTCGGCTTCACGCATTGTAAAGTGGTATGTCCGCGCGCACTTGCGCGGATCTCCCAGGCGCTGGATTTGATCGGGGACCTGGCTGACGAGATTCAACCTCTCTACATCACCGTCGACCCCGAGCGCGATAGCCCAGAAGTTATGCAAGCCTTCCTCGAACGGACTAATCCGCGTTTCCTTGGCTTGACGGGGGATCGGGAGCATATAACTGCTGTCAAAAGCACGTACAAAGTTTACGCGGAACGCAAAGATGATCCTGATGCGCCGGACGGGTATGTGGTGCCGCATACCGCATTCTCTTTCCTCCTCGACCGGAAGGGCGCTTACCTGGCCCATTTTGTCGATGCGGGTAATGCGCAGGAGCTTGCGGAAAAATTAAAGCAGTTGGTTCTGCCAGAGAGGGCGGGATGACACGGCGTGTCACCTCTCCGTGGTCTTGTACCGCTTTTTCTGTGACATTCATGGTTTTGGGATTTTACGTCGATATATTGAGGAATCCAACAGGATCGGTGATCGCCGTTTGTAGCTCGTCGAATTCGCTGGTCGATAGCTTTCGCCTGCACATTGCCATGATGCCAGCTGCACACCTTGGCATGCTGCTTGCACCTTTCTTCCTTGTAGCGACGGATTTTGGTCGGACCGCCAGAAATCCGATCGGTACGATGGTCCGTACGGGGGGCTTTCTGCTGGAAATGTTGTCTGCCGAGATCGTTGTGCTTTACTTCATAGACGGCGCACAGAGTCCTATCTTCATGATGCTCGCAATGGCGGGCATTATGAGCGTGTTTGCCTGCATCAGGAGTATTTTGAAAAACTGCGGCCGAAGCAACCGCGCAGTTGGTGGTGAAAGAACGATCGGCTACGAAGTGTACTCCTGCGGTGACTAGTCCGCAGAATCGACCGCGCGCAATTCCAGTTGAATAACCAGTATCGGGAACGAAACACCTTGCACGCTAATGGTCGACGAGTTTCCAGCGGAATGAAAAAGACTTGTGATGGAGTAGTCGCCGTACAAAGCTAGTGTCTGTTTATATAAAATAATTAGTAATACTATAAATTAAATGGAGACATATCGACGATGAAGATAAGCAAAATGAAACTCGCGACGAGCGCCATCTTCGTTGCAATGGCCAGTACATCGCACGCTCAGTCCAGCGTTACGCTATACGGGATCGCTGGCGCCGCAATTCAATTTTCCAGCAAGACGGTGAATGCGTCGGGTGGCAATGCAGGCAAGACATTCGCCGTGGCCGACGCCGGCAATGGGCCGTCGTTGTTCGGCATTCAGGGTGTCGAGGACCTCGGCTCAGGAATGAAGGCGGAGTTTAAGATCGAAAGTGGTATCAACATGACCAATGGTGGTTTCAACAGCTCCAATGGAAACTTCTTCGGACGGCAGGCCTGGGTTGGGCTCGAGGGAAACTTTGGTATGGTCAAGGCTGGCTTGCAATTTTCTCCGTTTTTCACCGCCCTGTACGCATCCGATCCCCGTCAGCATTCCGAATTCGGCAGCGGTTTGGTGCTCTATGGCGATAACGTGGCCGTCACCGGCGCCTTCAATTCCAACGCGGTGTCGTACACGAGCCCAAAGCTTGCGGGTTTCCAGGGGCAAGCGATGCTCGCGCTCGGTGGGAAGGCGGGCGATTTTTCGGCTGGACGTCAGTGGTCAACCAGTCTCAAGTATGAAAATGCCTCGCTCATGATCAACGCGGCGTTCTATGACGGAAATAGTGGAGGCACAGTCCAGACTCCCGTCCCAACCACCGTTGCGTTCGAAGGGCGAACCGTGGGAGCCGCGTATACGTTCGGACCTTTGATCGTCAAGGCTTCCTTTGTCAATTACAAAGTGGCTCACTCTTTCAATGCCAATGTCTATGGGGGCGGAGCCAAATATCAGATCACGCCTTTTGTCGATGTGAATGGTGGCGTGTGGTACACCAGTGACCGAAACGACACATCGAATCACTCGGTGCTAGCCGCCGTGGGGACGGACTACTATGCTTCCAAGCGAACGTCACTTTATGCTCAGGTCGCGGTTGTGAACAATCACGGTGCAATGAACACCGGACTGGCCGTGAACAACGTAAGCTTTATCAGAGAGGTATCAGGCACCTCCGTCGGCGGCAACATCGGGATACGGCATTCCTTCTGAGAGGCCGTTTGAAAAGACTCATCTTTGTGATCGGTCGTTCTCCAGAATTCCGGAGGGCGGGGGATTTTTTGTCGCCATGCTGTCCGTGGCCGGCGGCAGCACTGAGATGTCGGCGAAATTCTGGGAAGGTTATTCGACGATGCGCGGCAGTGCGCTGCTGGCGTGATTAATCGATACCAGCGCGTGCTTTTCGACTGAACACCATTCAAAAAATTTAACGCAACACTTGGAAATCCAGACTTTCATGGCCGATCACCCAAGCCTCGCCCTCGCGACATTTGCCGCGCAACTGGACTTCGAAAGCATCCCGTCGGGTGTCGTCGAACGTACTGTGAATCTGTATGTGGACTGGCTTGGCGCGGCGCTTGCCGGCAAAGGCGCGCGGCCCGTCGAAACGATCGCGCAGTTTGCGCGCGGGGCGGGCGGCGGGTTGGAAGGTCCATCGGAAGTCTTGATCGACCGCACGCGCGCAACGCCGTATTTCGCGGCGATGGTGAACGCGGCGGCTTCGCACTTTGCCGAACAGGACGACGTGCACAATGGATCGGTGTTCCATCCGGCGACCGTCGTGTTTCCTGTCGCGCTCGCGTTGGCACAGGCGCATCATGTGTCGGGCCGCGGGTTTATCGCTGCTGTCGTGGTGGGTTATGAAACCGGTATCCGCATCGGTGAGTTCCTCGGGCGCTCCCACTACAAGGTATTTCACACGACCGACACTGCCGGCACGCTGGCCGCAGCGGCGACCGCGGGACGGCTGCTTGGCCTCACGCCGTCACAGATGGTCGACGCGTTCGGCTCGGCGGGCACGCAGGCGAGCGGACTATGGGAGTTCTTGCGCGACGCGGCCGATTCGAAGCAGTTGCATACGGCGATGGCCGCTGCAAATGGGCTGATGGCCGCGCAATTTGCCGCCGACGGCTTCAAGGGCGCGACGCGAATTCTCGAAGGCGACAAGGGGGTGGCTGCCGGCATGTCGACCGACGCCGATCCGGCACGTCTCACCGATGGTCTCGGCACACGCTGGGCGACCGCGGAGACGTCGTTCAAGTATTACGCCGCGTGCCGCCACACGCACCCGGCCGCCGACGCATTGTTTGCGGTGGTCCGGCAACATGCCCTCGCGCCGGACGACATCGTGAACGTCACGGCGCATGTGCATCAGGGCGCACTCGACGTGCTTGGCGTGGTAGTTGTGCCGAGCACCGTGCATCAGGCGGAGTTCAACATGGGCACGGTGTTGGGTCTTGTTGTGCATCACGGCTATGCGGGCGTTTCGGAGTTCGAAAATGACTTTTCTGCGGACACGATTGCCACATTTCGCGACAAGGTGCCGATGGTCTACGACGATGAAGTCGACTACGCGTATCCGGCGCGCTGGATCGGCAAGGTGACGGTGACGACTCGGGACGGGCGCACGCTCGCAGGCCGCGTCGATGAACCGAAGGGGGATCCGGGCAACACGCTGTCGCGCGACGAACTGGCGACGAAGCTGCGACGTCTCGTGGCGTTCTCCGGTGCGGCATCGCAAGAGGAAGTGTCGCGGCTGCTGGATCGCGCGTGGCAGATCGTATCGCAGCCACGTGTGACGGGAGTGCTCGAGGGGGGCGGTGTGGCTGAGCTCGATGCGAGTGCTCAGG